>JBALUZ010000008.1:0-33762 GCA_036963825.1 Brevundimonas sp. | reverse complement strand
CGCCTGACGCGGCCGATGTCGGTGACGATTCCGGTGAACATCAGAGCACGGTCCCGAAAAGTGGGAACCGGTTTTCGGAAAAGATCGTGCAGCTAATCATGATCGCGCTCGCTCGTAACGCTCCCACAGGTCGTCACCCAGAGGCTCGACCGCAAGGCGCCGGAAGCGCGGCGCGTCGGAAAGCTGCGCCATGGCCAGGGCCGCCACGCAGGGCCGCCCGTCGCCGCCCAGCAGGATCGGCGCCCGGAACCACTCCAGAGCATCCACCGCATCCGCCGCGATGAAGGCCG
Source organism: Brevundimonas sp. (assembly GCA_036963825.1). Taxonomy (GTDB): domain Bacteria; phylum Pseudomonadota; class Alphaproteobacteria; order Caulobacterales; family Caulobacteraceae; genus Brevundimonas. The sequence continues at coordinate 33,472 of JBALUZ010000008.1, read as the reverse complement.
CCGCCACCTGTCCGCCGCCTTCGATCAGGACCGATTGGGCGCCGTGCCGCTTCAACGCCTTCAGCACCCCGTCGACGGTCGGGCGACCATTGCCGTCCGCCTCAACCCGCTCGACCGCCGCGCCGCCCAGCGGGCGGGGTTCGGCCGTGGTCAGGATCAGCGTGCCCGCCACCGCCAGCTTCGCCGTCGCGGGGGTCCGCAGCCGGCTGTCCAGCACCACGCGCAGCGGCTGGTCCACCGGACGCCCCGGCAGGCGCACCGTCAGCTGCGGATCATCGGCCAGGACCGTCTGGACGCCTGCCAGCACCGCATCATGGGCGGCGCGCAGGCGGTGCCCCTGCTCGCGCGCGGCCTCGCCGGTGATCCACCGGGACTCGCCCGTCGCCGTGGCGATGCGGCCGTCCAGCGAGGTGGCCAGTTTCAGGGTGACGCGCATCACCGATCCTTGTCGGGATCGCTGAATCCTTCGGCGCCCAGGAATTTCGCGAAGTCGCCGGTGTGGCGGAAATCCTTGTAGACCGAGGCGTAGCGCACATAGGCCACCTCATCGACGCTCTTCAGCGCCTTCATGATGAAGTCGCCCACGGTCGAGGACGGGATCTCGGTTTCGCCCAGGCTCTCCAGCTGGCGCACGATGCGGCTGACCAGCTGTTCGATCTGGTCCGGGTCCACCGGACGCTTGCGCAGGGCGATGCCCAGCGACCGCTCAAGCTTCATGCGGTCGAACGGCGTGCGCCGCCCGTTGCGCTTGACGATGACCAGCTCCCGCAGCTGCACCCGCTCGAAGGTGGTGAAGCGCCCGCTGCAGCCCGGACACGCCCGGCGGCGCCGGATGGCCGCGCCGTCGTCCGACGGGCGGCTGTCCTTCACCTGGGTGTCCGGGTTGCCGCAGAAGGGGCACTTCATGGCCCGGTCCTACCGATAGATCGGGAAGCTGTGCGTCAGCTCCCGCACCTGGGCCGCGACGCCCGCCGCCACCGCCGGATCCGCCTCATCGCCGCCGTCCATGGACACGACCACATCGGCGATCCAGTGGCCGATCTGCCTGAACTCGTCCTCGCCGAAGCCGCGCGTGGTGCCCGCCGGCGTGCCCAGCCGCACCCCGGAGGTGATGGTGAAGGGCGCGTCGTCGAACGGCACGCCGTTCTTGTTGCAGGTCATCAGGGCCTTCTCCAGCTCATGCTCGGTGGCCTTGCCGGTCACGCCCTTGGGCCGCAGGTCCACCAGCATCAGATGGCTGTCGGTGCCGCCCGAAACGATGGCCAGACCGCGCTCCACCAGCACCGCCGCCATGGCCTGGGCGTTGGTGACCACCTGCCGCGCATAGCCCTTGAACTCCGGCTTCAGCGCCTCGCCGAAGGCCACGGCCTTGGCCGCGATCACATGCTCCAGCGGCCCGCCCTGCAGACCCGGGAACACCGCGGAATTGATCTTCTTGGCGATGTCCCCGTCATTGGTCAGCACCAGACCGCCGCGCGGCCCGCGCAGGGTCTTGTGGGTGGTGCTGGTCACCACGTGGGCGTGGGGAACCGGGTCGGGATAGGCGCCGCCGGCGATCAGGCCGGCGTAGTGGGCCATGTCCACCATCAGGTACGCTCCCACCGAATCCGCGATCTCGCGGAACCGCTTGAAGTCGATATGGCGGGAATAGGCGCTGGCGCCGGCCAGGATGAGCTTGGGTTTTTCCCGCTCAGCCATCTCGGCGACGTTATCATAATCAATGAGATGATCGTCTTTTCTCACCATATAGGTGACCGGACGGAACCACTTGCCCGACTGGTTCGCGGGGCTGCCGTGGGTCAGGTGCCCGCCGCAGGCCAGGTCCATGCCGAGGAAGGTGTCGCCGGGGGTCAGCAGGGCCTGGAACACCGCCTGGTTGGCCTGGGCGCCCGAGTGCGGCTGCACATTGGCGAAGGCCGCGCCGAACAGCGCCTTGGCCCGCTCCCGCGCCAGGGTCTCGGTGACGTCGACGTATTCGCAGCCGCCATAGTAGCGACGGCCCGGATAGCCTTCCGCGTACTTGTTGGTCAGGACCGACCCCTGGGCCTCCAGCACCGCCTGGGAGACGATGTTCTCGGAAGCGATCAGTTCGATCTGCTCCTTCTGGCGGCCCAGTTCGCCCTGGATCCCCTTGAAGACCTCCGGATCGGCGTCGCTCAGGGATTTGGAGAAATAGGCGTCATGGACGAAGCGGGCGGTCACGGGCGGCTCCGGAAATCGGGGGACGGAAAGATGCCAGATGCTTTACGCCTTCCACCCCCGCCCCACAACATGTTGTGCCGCCGCACCCGACAGGGCCCGCCGCAGCTTGGCCACGGCGATGCGCTCCAGATGCGCCCGCTCGTTCACCGGGCCCACCGCGGACGCCTCGGTCCCGGTCGCCGCGTGAATGGCTGAGCACTTCAGGTAGGCGCCGTTGCGCACGAACTCGACGATCACCTCGCCGAGGGTTTCGTCAGGCGACGGCAGGAAGACGCGCCACGTTGCAGTGGGTCCACAGCTTGTCCATAGCCGCGACCAGGGCGTCCATCATGCCGTCGTCGTGGTCGGGCGACGGGGTGAAGCGCAGGCGCTCGGTGCCCTTCGGCACCGTGGGATAGTTGATGGGCTGCACATAGACGCCGAAGTCTTCCAGCAGCATGTCCGAGATCATCTTGCAGTGCACCGGGTCGCCCACGTGCACCGGCACGATGTGACTGACGCTGGGCAGGACGGGAATGCCCGCCTCGGCGAAGCGCGCCTTCAGGGTCTCGGCCCGCTCCTGATGCCGGGCGCGCAGGTCGGCGGCGGTCTTCAGGTGACGCACCGAGGCCAGCGCCCCCGCCGTCAGGGCCGGCGGCAGGCTGGTGGTGAAGATGAAGCCCGCGGCCCAGCTCCGCACCGCGTCCACGATCACGGCGTCGGCCGCGATGTAGCCGCCCATGACGCCCACGGCCTTGCCCAGGGTGCATTCGATGATGTCGATCTGGTCCAGCACCCCGTCGCGCTCGGCCACGCCGGCGCCGCGCGCGCCGTACAGGCCCACCGCGTGGACCTCGTCCAGATAGGTCAGGGCGCCGTACTTTTTCGCCAGGGCGATGGTGCCGTGCAGGTCGGCGATGTCGCCGTCCATGGAATAGACGCTCTCGAACGCGATCAGCTTGGGGGCGTCCGCCGGCGCGGCCTTCAGCAGCGCCTCCAGATGCTCGAGGTCGTTGTGGGCGAAGATGTGCCGCTCGCAGCCGCCGTTGCGGATGCCCGCGATCATGGAGGCGTGGTTCAGCGAATCGGAGAAGATGATCAGCCCCGGCATGATCCGCTGCAGGGTGGTCAGGGTCGCCTCATTGGCCACGTAGCCCGAGGTGAACAGCAGCGCCGCTTCCTTCCGGTGCCAGTCGGCCAGCTCGGCCTCCAGGTCCACGGCCCAGCGGGTGGTGCCCGAAATGTTGCGCGTGCCCCCGGCGCCGGCGCCGGCCTCGTCGACGGCCGCCTGCATGGCTTCGAGGACCGCCGGGTGTTGGCCCATGCCCAGATAGTCGTTGGAGCACCAGACCACCACGTCCTGCTCGGACCCGTCCTCCCGCCGCCGCACGGCCCGCGGGAAGCGGCCGCGCACGCGCTTCAGGTCGGCGAAGACGCGGTAGCGTCCTTCCTTCTGGACCTGGGCGACGGCGTTCTGAAAGGCGGCCTTATAGTCAAACACGCGGACGGCTCGTTTTGATTATGATCGTCTGCTTCGCGTTTTGCTCCCCGCAAACCCGCCTGTCCACGAAAACCGACGGACAAAAGGCCGCAACCCCTTAATTGATAACGGTTCTCAATTCCGCATCGCGAGCATGGACATGGCTCAGGGTCGCGTCCCGCGCTCCAGGCCGTCCAGTTCGCCGCGCAGGAATTGCAGCATGGCCGAGAAGTCCCGCCCGCCGTAACCCAGCCGGTCGAACAGGGCGTACATGGCCTCCGCCTGGGTCCCCAGCGGCGTGGACGCCCCCGCCCTGGCCGCCGCGTCCTGGGCCAGCTTCAGGTCCTTCAGCATCATGGCCGTGGCGAATCCGCCCTCATAGCCGCGGTTGGACGGCGCCGCGGGCACCGGGCCGGGCCAGGGGTAGTAGCTGGTCACGCTCCAGCACTGGCCCGACGACTTGGACGCGATCTCGAAGAACCGCTCGGGCTCCAGCCCCAGCCGTTCCGCCAGGGCGATGGCCTCGCACGTGCCGATCATGGAGATGCCCAGCAGCATGTTGTTGCAGATCTTGGCCGCCTGCCCCGCCCCGTGGTCGCCGGCGCGGATGGTGATGCGGCTCATGGGCTCCAGCGCCGTCTCGACCCGGGCCAGCACGTCCTCGTCGCAGCCGACCATGAAGGCCAGGGTCCCCGCGTCCGCAGCCGCCGTGCCGCCCGACACCGGCGCATCCGCAAAGGCGTAGCCCGCCTCCTTCGCCAGTCCCGCCACCTTGCGGGCGGTGTCCACGTCGATGGTGGAGCAGTCGATCAGCAGAGCCGACGTCGGCGCCGCGCCGATCACCTGCTCGGCGTAGACGGTCATCACGTGAGGCCCGGCCGGCAGCATGGTGATGACCACGTCCGCCTCCCTGACCGTCTCCACCACCGAGGTTGCGGGCGTGCAGCCGGCGGCCTTCGCCCGGTCCAGGGCTTCGGTCGACAGGTCGAACGCCGTCACCGTCCGCCCGGCCTTCGCCTGGTTGGCCGCCATGCCGCCGCCCATGTTGCCCAGGCCGATGAATGCGATCTTCATGTGCGTCTCTCCCTGACAGTCCTTGACCCCGGACTTAGACTCATCGCGCCCGGATCGCCAGCGCCGCAGGAGACGGGGCCCGCCCGGCTTTCTCTGGATTTACTTGACTTTTCCCTGTGGATTTCTATACCGGGCCAACAGTTCGGGACAGGTCTGGCGAATTCGCGCCGCCCGCTCGCCCAATGAGGGGCGGTTCCGTGCGTCATGAGTCTGAAAAGACTCCCCTTCACCGAGTTACATGACTGAATTCTCCAAGCTGGGCCTCTCGCCCACGACCCTTCAGGCGGTCGAAGACACCGGCTACACCAACGCCACCCCCATCCAGGAGCAGGCCATCCCGGTGGCCCTCGCCGGCCGCGACGTTCTGGGCATCGCCCAGACCGGCACCGGCAAGACCGCGGCCTTCACCCTGCCGATGGTGGATCGCCTCGGCTCCGGCCGCGCCCGGGCCCGCATGCCGCGCGCCCTGGTGCTGGCGCCCACCCGCGAACTGGCCGACCAGGTGGCCGAGAGCTTCGGCAAGTACGCCAGGGGCACCAAGCTCAACTGGGCGCTGCTGATCGGCGGGGTGTCCATGGGCGAACAGGTGGCCCTGCTGGACAAGGGCGTGGACGTGCTGATCGCCACCCCCGGCCGCCTGCTGGACCTGTTCGAGCGGGGCAAGATCCTGCTCACCGGCGTCGAGATCATGGTCGTCGACGAAGCCGACCGCATGCTGGACATGGGCTTCATCCCGGACATCGAGCGCATCTTCAAGCTGACGCCGCCGCGCCGCCAGACCCTGTTCTTCTCGGCCACCATGCCGCCCGAGATCACCCGCCTGACGCAGCAGTTCCTCAAGGATCCGACGCGCATCGAGGCCTCCCGTCCGGCCATGACCGCCGACACCATCGCCCAGTACCTGGTGCGCATCCCGTCCAGCGACCCCAAGGCCAAGCGCGCCGCCCTGCGCGCCCTTGTGGGCCGCGACGACGTGAAGAACGGCATCGTCTTCTGCAACCGCAAGTCCGAAGTGGACATCGTCGCCAAGTCCCTCAAGACGCACGGTTTCGACGCGGCGCCGATTCACGGCGACCTGGACCAGTCCCTGCGCATGAAGACCCTCGCGGACTTCCGCTCGGGCTCCCTGAAGATCCTGGTGGCGTCCGACGTCGCCGCCCGGGGCCTGGACATTCCGGACGTCAGCCACGTGTTCAACTACGACGTCTCGCACCACGCCGACGACTATGTGCACCGCATCGGCCGCACCGGCCGCGCGGGCAAGAAGGGCCAAGCCTTCATGATCGTCACCCCGGCGGACGACAAGTCCCTGGACAAGGTGCTCAAGCTCATCAAGATGGAGCCGGAAGAGCTGACCCTGGACCTCGACTGGTCCAGCGTCGGTTCGGGCGGTTCCGCACGCGGCGCCCGCAAGACGCCGGAACGGGCCGAGCGCAAGACGGCCGAGGCGGCCGAGCGGCCCCAGCGCAGCCGGGGCGGACGCCGCAGCCGCGTCGAGCCCGCGGGCGAGGCCGAAGCCGCTCCGGTCGAGACCGCCGCCGCGCCGGAGCCCGCCGTGGCCCCTGTGGCTCCGGCCGACGCCGCCGAAAAGCCCCGCCGCAGCCGCAGCCGTCGCGGCTCGAAATCCGAGGCCGCGCCGGCGCCCGTCGAGGCGCCGTCGGCTCCCCGGCCCGCTCCCGCCGCCCCGGCGGCGACCCAGGAGCCCCAGCTGACCCAGGCCGAGCGCCGCGGCGGCCGCAAGGGCAAGGACGACGACAAGGCCCCCGCCAGGGGCTCGGGCTTCGGCGACGACATCCCGGCCTTCCTGCGCCGGCCTGCGCCGATCTCGTCCTGATATAGCGTCGCTCTTTAACCTCGTCCTTACCTCGGCCCGCCACTCTCCGCCTGGCGCTGAAACGAGCGTAGGGGGCGGGACCGATTATGACGGCTGAGGTTGAGACGACGCTTCGCGGCCCGGAGGCCTTCTCCCTTGCGCGTCAGGCGCTGGAGGCCATGGAAGCCGTCGGCGTCTGGCCGACGCCTCTGAATTTCGAGCTCTGGCTGCACTACCTCGGCAATCCGGAAGGCTGTCTGGGGCTCGAGATGAAGCGTCTCATCGAGGCCGGAACCCCCTTCACCGAGGACGTGAGCGAAATGCTCATGTCCGAATATCTCCCGCGCGGCCGTCTCAGCGACGAGATCCGCGACGCCGGGCAGATGCTGAACCGCGAGCTGACCAATGTCGCCGAGGTCATCGCCTCGGCCAGGTCGTCCCAGGCGGAATACGGCGAGACGCTGGCGCACGCAGGCGCCAGCATGGAGACTCCCCTCGCCCCGGAAGAGATCAAGCGGCTGGTCGGCGAGCTGACCACCGCCACCAGCAAGGTCCACTGCGAAAACGCCGCCCTCGAAAAGCGGCTCGAGGCGTCCACCCGCGAGGTGGCCCAGCTGCGCCAGCACCTGGAGCAGGTGCGCCGCGACGCCATGACCGACGCCCTGACCAATCTGGCCAACCGCAAGGCGTTCGACGAGGAGCTGGAACGGGCCTGCGCCGGGGCCGACAAGGCGCCGCTGACCCTGGCGGTGCTCGACATCGATCATTTCAAGCATTTCAACGACACCTGGGGTCACCAGACCGGCGACCAGGTGCTGCGCTATGTGGCCAGCGTCCTCGGCAGGACCCTGAGAAGCCCCAGGGTGGCCGCACGATACGGCGGCGAGGAGTTCGCCATGCTGTTTCCCGGCGAGACCGCGCGCATGGCCGAGGCCGTGCTGGAGACCATTCGCGAGGAGATCGGCTCCCGCAATCTGCGGCGTCGCTCCACCAACGATGATCTGGGCGCGGTGACCGTGTCCATCGGCCTGGCCCAGCGGTCGCCCGGCGACACGGCTGTGGACCTCATGGGTCGCGCCGACGAGGCGCTCTACGCCTCCAAGCACGCCGGTCGCAACCGCGTCACCTGCGCCGCCCATCTGCCGGGGCCGGCCAGGGCCGCCTAGCCTCCGCCGCGATTCACCGTCAGGGTCGCGCCATGCGCAGTTTCGCCTTCGCCGTCGCCTACTGGCCCCTGTCGGTGCTTCACACCCTGGCGGCGGCCTTCGCCGCGCTCGCGCCCGGCCGCGGACTCGTGCGCGGGGTGATCCGCAGCTATGTGCGCTCCATGGTCTGGGCCATGCGCGTCCTGGCGGGCATTCGCATCCAGGTGCGCGGCAGGGACCGCCTGCCCGCCGGCGCCTACATCCTGGCGTGCAAGCACCAGTCCTGGGGCGACGGCTTCTCCATCTACAATGAGTTCGACGACCTCGCCTTCGTCACCGGCGACCATCTGGAGCGGTTTCCGCTGCTGGGCGCGGTGCTGCGCAAGCTGGGCGCCATCGTGGTCAACAACTGCGGCGGCCATGACGCGCGCAAGGCGCTCGCCGCCCGCGCGGCCGAGGCCCACGCCGAAGGCCGCAAGATCCTGATCTATCCCGAGGGCAATCTGGCGAAGGTGGGCGAGAAATACCGCTACCGTTCCGGCGTCTGGCACATGTACCGCGACTTCCGGATGCCCGTGGTCCCCGTGGCCACCAACCTGGGCCTGTTCTGGCCGCAGGAGGCCCACGGGAAACATCCCGGAACCGCGACCCTCGAGTTCCTCGACCCCATCGCCCCGGGCCTCGGCAAGGACGAATTCATGGCGCGGCTGGAAGCGGCCATCGAAATGCGAACCGCCGAACTGGTGGCGGAGGCCACGGGCGGGCCCGTCGCGCCTGCGGTCCAGGTTCCGACCCCCGATGAGGCCCGGCGGGCGGCGCCGTGACGGCTGCGCCGGGAAGGGGTCGGCGGACGCCGACGCCCTGCCCGGCCCGGCGTCAGATGCGCGAGGCGGGCGCGTTCGCCGCGCGCGCCTGGCCGGGGCCTGTCCGGTCGTCGCTGATCGAGCCGTCGCGCCCGCGCTCCACGCTGGAGAAGCTGCGGGGCTCCTGGGCCACCGGCTGCGGACGGTAGCGGGCCCGCTCCGCGACGACGCGGTCGCGGTCGTACGGCTCCGCCGAAGGATCGAAGCGCTCCCAGCCTTCGTTGCGGTAGGCGCTGCCGCGCTTCTCGGCGATCACGCCGCCATGGTGCTCCAGGATCGCCTCCACATCCCGCGCCCGCTCGTCGGCGACCCGCACGCTGACCAGCGAGCCGCCGCGCCGGACGCCCTCGGCGTAGACATGGGCGTCCTCCTCGCTCTCGCCGTCGTCGGTGAGCGCCCCGACCAGGCCGCCGGTGGCGCCGCCGGCCGCCGCCCCCACGGCCGCGCCCGCTGCGGTTGACGCCAGCCATCCCGCCGCCACCACCGGGCCGACGCCCGGGATCGCCAGCATGCCGAGTCCGGCGAGCAGTCCCGCGCCGCCGCCCAGGGCCGCGCCGACGCCTGCGCCCGTCGCGGCGCCTTCGCCGGCGTCGCCGTCATGATCGTCGTCGGTCCGCCTCGCGTCGGTCGAGCGACCGGCCACGTGCCACTCGTCGGCGTTGTTGGAGATCAGGCTGATGTCGTGGGTGTGAAAGCCGTCGTTCTCGAGGCTTCTGATGGCGTCCAGACCATCGGTGTAGTGGTCGAACAGGCGTGTGATCGTGCGCATGATCATCGGTCTCCTGGGATGGGCCAGACTGCACGGGAGCCGAAGGGCTGTCGGGCGGCCGGCGCGGTGGGTTGAGCCCCACCAACCGATGACGCGGCAAATTGTTCATATGGAACAGCAAACCCTCGGCGAGGGCGCAATAACCGGCCTTCAACCTCGCCTGATCTTTCTGTTGCACATCTATATTGTATTCTTGAAAGGGTGACCTGGCCGTCCTTTACAGGATCGGACCCTCGTCAAGATACTTGTGAACGACGTGATCCGTCTGTTGCTTGAGAGACAGGCAGAAGATGAGACGCGGAACAAACGCTTTTCCGAGCGGTTCTCGTCATATCTCAACAGATTCAGGAGCCCCGCCATGCGCCTCGGTATGAGCGTCACCCTATCCGCCCTCCTCGCTGCAACATCGCTCGCGGCCTGCTCGGATCCGGACGAGCCGGTCAATGACGCCGTCAACGAAGACCTGAACACCGACACCAGCACCCTGGCCGAGGGCGCCAACTCCTTCACCGAGGACCAGGCGCGCGGGCATGTGGAGAACGCCGGCTACGAGAACGTATCCAGCATGACCATGACGGAGAACGGCGTCTGGCAGGGCACCGCCACCCGCGGCGGCGAAACCCGCAACGTCTCGGTGGACTACCGCGGCGCCGTCGCCGAATCGCCCGAGGGCGCGGCCGCCCCGACCGTGGGCGACAGCGGCGCCGCCATGACCGCGCCCGATGAGAGCGAGCCCGCGACCGCCGCTTCGCCGGCCACCATGTCGCAGGACCCCGCCGACATGCCGGGCGCCACGTCCGCCGAGATGCGGCAGACCGGCGAGCGCGGCTGAGCCGGGCCGTCATGAGGAGATCGCCGTCGACATGGATCTGCGCCTGTCTGGCGGTGAGCCTCCTCACGGCGGGCGCCGGGAAGGTCGCAACGGCCCCGCCCCAGGACGTGACGGCGCCTGCTGACGGCCTTGCTGCGGCCGGCGGCTACCGCCCGGACCACGCCAGTCCTGTCATCAGCGGCGCATGGCCGCTCGACGGCGTTGCGCGTCGCGACCTGTCGACGGACCCCGGTCTGCGCACCGCGGCCCTCGCGCCCTCAGCCCCGCCTGAGACCCACGTGCTGGTCAGCGTGCCGCGGGCCCGTCTGTGGATGGTGCGCGACGGCCGGGTCGTGGGTTCGATGCGCGTCGTCGTCGGCCGCCCGGACCAGCCGACCCCGGCCCTGAAAACGGAGATCACCCATGTGGTCCTGAACCCCCGCTGGCATGTGCCGCAGGACATCGTCCGCGAACGCCTCGCCCCCGAGGCCGCGCGCACCGCGGGGCGCAGCCTGTCCAGGGCCGGTTTCGAGGTCATGTCCGGCTGGGCCGACGACGCCGCGCCGATCCCGGCCGGGGATGTCGACTGGCGCGCCGTCGCCGACGGCAGGCTGGAGATCCCCGTGCGGCAGAAGCCCGGCCCCGCCAACGCCATGGGGCGGGCCAAATTCGTCATGCCCAACGACTCCGGCATCTATCTCCACGACACCCCCGACCGGGCGCTGTTCGCCGCGGAAAGGCGCACCGGCAGCGCCGGGTGCATCCGTGTGGAGGACTACGAGGCGCTGATGGCCTTCCTGATCCCGAACGACCTGCCGCCGCCGCCGGACGCGGACCGCCCGACCTATGTGCGTCTGGGCGCCGCCGTGCCCATCCATGTGACCCACGATGCGGCGGTCATACCCGGCCGGACGCGCCCCCTCGACGCCTAGCCCCTGGCCGGCACGATGGTCACGCTCTCGCCGCAGCCGCAGGCGTCGGTCTCGTTCGGGTTGCGGAAGACGAATTTGGACGCCAGCTTCGACGTCTCGTAGTCGATTTCCGTCCCGATCAGGAACAGCACCGCCTTGGGGTCGATCAGGATGGTGACGCCCTTGTCCTCCACCACCTCGTCCATCGGCTCGATGCTTTCGGCATAGGCGAAGGTGTACTCCTGCCCCGCGCAGCCGCCGTTCTTCACCCCCACCCGCAGGCCCACATAGGGCTGTTCGGCCTTCTCCATGATCGCCTTGACGCGCGCGGCGGCGGCGTCCGTCAGGGTGACGGCCTTGGGGCGCGGGCGGCGCGGACGGGCGGTGGTCTGAAGCTCGGTCATCAGAACATGTTCAGTTGCAGCTTGGCCTCGTCGCTCATGCGCGAGGGATCCCAGGGCGGGTCGAACACCAGATTGGCGCGGGCCGACTTGACGCCCTGCACCGTCATCACCGCGTCCTCGACCCAGCCCGGCATCTCGCCGGCCACCGGGCAGCCCGGCGCGGTGAGGGTCATCTCCACCACCACGTCGCGGTCGTCGGACACGTCCACCTTGTAGATCAGGCCCAGCTCATAGATGTCGACCGGGATCTCCGGATCGAACACGGTCTTGAGCGCCGTGACCAGGTCGTCGGTCAGGCGGTCCAGCTCGGCCTGGTCCAGGGCGGCCGTCTTCGGCGCGTCCCAGGCTTCGGCGAAGGTGGCGTTATCGGTGATCGGCTTGTCGTCCATGGTCATCAGATAAAGAACTCGCGCGCCTTGATCAGCGCATCCACGAAGGCGTCGGCGTCCTCCGTCGTATTATATAGGGCGAAAGAGGCGCGCGCGCTCGACGTCACCCCCATCCTTTTCGCCAGCGGCTCGGCGCAGTGCAGGCCCGCCCGCACCGCCACGCCATAGCGATCCATGATCTGGGCGATGTCATGGGCGTGGGCGCCGTCCACGGTGAAGGTCAGGATGGCCCCCTTCCCCTCCGCCTCGCCCAGCACCCGCAGCCAGTCCACGCCGTCCAGCCGCGCCCGCGCATGGGCGTACAGCGCCTGTTCGTGGGCGATGACCTGGGCCTTGTCGAAGCCCGTCAGCCATTCCAGCGCCGCGCCCAGGCCGATGGCCTCCAGGATCGGCGGCGTGCCCGCCTCGAACCGGTGCGGCGGCTTCCCATAGGTGACGCGGTCCTGCTCCACCGTCTCGATCATCTCGCCGCCGCCCTGCCACGGCGGCAGGCTGTCCAGCGCCCCGGCGGTCCCGTACAGCGCCCCGATGCCCGTGGGCCCGTACAGCTTGTGGCCCGTCAGCACGTACCAGTCGCAGCCGATGGCCTGCACGTCCGGCGCGGCGTGCACCGCCCCCTGGCACCCGTCGATCAGCACCCGCGCCCCGGCCGCGTGCGCCAGCCGGGTGATCTCGGCGATCGGATTGATGGTGCCCAGCACATTGGACATGTGCGTCACTGCCACGACCCTGGTGCGCGCGGTCAGCAGCGCCTCGAACGCCGCCATGTCCAGCGAGCCGTCGTCCAGCACCGGCGCCCATTTCAGCACCGCGCCGCACCGCTCGCGCAGCATGTGCCAGGGCACGATGTTGGAGTGGTGCTCCATCTGGCTGACGATGATCTCGTCGCCCGGCTGCAGGCTCTGCCCCACCCCGGCCGCCACCAGATTGATGGCCTCGGTGCCGCCCTTGGTGAAGACGATGTTGGACGCCGCCTCCGCGTTCAGGAACCGCGCCACGGTCGCCCGCGCGCCCTCGAACGCCTCGGTGGTCTCATTGGCCAGGGTGTGCAGGCCCCGGTGCACATTGGCGTAGCTGCCCGCCATGGCGTCGCTCATGGCGTCGATCACCGCTTTCGGCTTCTGGGCCGAGGCGGCGGAGTCCAGATAGACCAGCGGCCGCCCGTTCACCGTCCGCGACAGGATCGGGAACTGCGCCCGCGCCGAGTACGGGTCAAAGCCCTTCCCGTCGGCGGATGGGGGAAGGGTTGGGATGGGGGTGACACCGCTTGCCGACTGGCCACCGTCGGCAGACAGCCGCCCGCTGGTTTCTTCGAGCGAAGCTGGGCTGGAACCGCTTTCACCCCCAACCCCGGCCCTTCCCCCATCAAGGGGGAAGGGAGATGTGGTCGGTGCGGTCACAGCCGTTCCTCCAGCCATTCCCGCACCCTTTCCCGCGCGCCTTCGTGATCGATGCGGTCCACCACCTCGATCAGGAACGCCTGCACCAGCAGCGCCCGCGCCTCGTCCGCCGACAGGCCGCGCTGCTGCATGTAGAACAGGGCGCCCTCGTCCAGCGCGCCCACCGTATTGCCGTGGGCGCACTGCACGTCGTCGGCGTAGATCTCCAGCTCCGGCTTGGCGTCCACCTCGCCCCGTTCGGACAGGATCAGGGCGTGATGCCCCATGCGCGCGTCGGTGCCGTCGGCCCCGCGCTGGACGATGATCTTGCCCTGGAACACGCCCCGCGCCTGATCCCGCACCACGCCCTTGGTCAACTGCGAGGTGACCCCGTTCAGCCCCGAGTGGCTGACCACGCTGGTCAGGTCCGCATGGCGCGACCCGGTCAGCAGATAGACCCCGTCCATGCGCACGTCCGCGTCCTGTCCGCCATGGATCAGGTGCGTCTCCTGCCGCTGCAGCTTCGCCCCGGTCAGCAGGGTGGTCTGGCGGAACGTCCCGCCCGGCGCCACGGCCACCCTCGCCTCGGCCACCGAGATGGCGTCCTCCGGCTCGTCCACCAGCACCACGCGCGTCACCTCGGCTCCCGCCGGGATGTCGATGTCCAGCCGGTTGTGCGCCACATAACCGGCGCCCGATCCCTCATGGCTTTCCAGTAGCAGCAGCTTCGCCCCCGGCTTCACCGCGATGCGCGCGGCGGCGCTGTGGCCGGTGTTCGTCGCCGCCGAGACGAAGCGCAGGCGCAGGGTCTGTTCGCCCGAGGCCACGAAGGCGTCCGCGCCCACGGCCCGCCCGTTGGCGAACGTCATCTCGTCACCGGCCAGCATCGCAAACGGCCCGCCCGGCGCGACGGAGATCGCCGGCGACGGCTCAGGCGATTCACGCAGAACCCGGCGCAGGTCGCTGTATTTCCACGCTTCCACCCGCCGCGACGGGAAGGTGGCCGGGTCGTTGAGGTTCAGGACCGCCGCGCTCACGCCGCCGCCGGAAGGAACTTGTCGTAGCCTTCCGCCTCCAGTTCGTGGGCCAGCTCGGGCCCGCCCGAGGCGACGATGCGCCCGGCCACGAGCACGTGCACCTGATCCGGTCTGATGTAGTCCAGCAGGCGCTGATAGTGGGTGATCACCAGCATCGACCGCTCCGGCGAGCGCAGGGCGTTCACCCCGTCGGCGACGATGCGCAGGGCGTCGATGTCCAGCCCCGAATCCGTCTCGTCCAGGATCAGCAGGGACGGCTCCAGCAGCGCCATCTGCAGGATCTCCATCCGCTTCTTCTCGCCGCCGGAGAAGCCCACGTTCAGGGGCCGCTTCAGCATGTCGAAGTCCATCTTCAGGGCCCTGGACGCCTCGCGCACCTTCTTCAGGAAATCCGGCGCCGAGATTTCGGCCTCGCCCCGCGCACGCCGCTGGGCGTTCACCGCCGTGCGCACGAAGGTCAGGGCCGGCACGCCCGGAATCTCGATGGGGTACTGGAACGACAGGAACACGCCCTTCGCCGCCCGCTCGGCCGGGTCCAGCGCCAGCAGGTCCTCGCCCCGCCAGCTCACAGAGCCTTCCGCCGCCTCATAGCCGGGCCGCCCGGCCAGGGCGTAGCCCAGGGTCGACTTGCCCGCCCCGTTCGGCCCCATGACCGCATGCACCTCCCCCGCCGGAACGTCGAGCGTCAGGCCCTTCAGAATGGGTTTGTCGTCGAGAGAGACGTGGAGGTTGTTGATATTCAGCATTGTTTTTCTTGCTTGTTATAAGGTCGTGCCCAGGCCTTGAGGATCATCCGACCGACCCCTCAAGGCTGATCGCCACCAGCTTCTGCGCCTCCACGGCGAACTCCATGGGCAGTTCCTGCAGCACGTCGCGGACGAAGCCGTTGACCAGCAGGGCCACCGCCTCTTCCTCGCTCAACCCGCGCTGCTGGGCATAGAACAGCTGGTCGTCCGACAGGCGCGTGGTGGTGGCCTCGTGCTCCAGCTGGGCCGAGCCGTTCTTCGCCTCGATATAGGGCACCGTGTGGCTGCCGCAGTCCTTGCCGATGAGCAAGGAATCGCACTGGGTGAAGTTGCGCACCCCGGTCGCCTTCGGGTGCACCGACACCAGCCCGCGATAGGTGGAGTCCGATTTCCCGGCCGACACCGCCTTGGCGATGATCCGGCTCTTCGAGTTCTTGCCCAGATGGATCATCTTGGTGCCGGTGTCGGCCTGCTGATGCCCATTGGTGATGGCGATGGAATAGAACTCGCCCGAGGAGTCCTCGCCCTTGAGGATGCAGGACGGATATTTCCAGGTGACGGCCGAGCCGGTCTCCACCTGGGTCCACGACACCTTCGAGCGGTCGCCCCGGCAGTCGGCGCGCTTGGTGACGAAATTGTAGATGCCGCCCTTGCCCTCGGCGTCGCCGGGGTACCAGTTCTGGACCGTCGAGTATTTCACCTCGGCGTCGTCCAGGGCCACGATCTCCACCACCGCGGCGTGCAGCTGGTTCTCGTCGCGCATGGGGGCGGTGCAGCCCTCCAGATACGAGACATAGCTGCCCTTGTCGGCGATGATCAGGGTGCGCTCGAACTGGCCCGTCTGGCTGGCGTTGATGCGGAAATAGGTGGACAGCTCCATGGGGCAGCGCACCCCCGGCGGCACATAGACGAACGAGCCGTCCGAGAAGACCGCGCTGTTCAGCGCCGCGAAATAGTTGTCCGACACCGGCACCACCGAACCCAGATACTGGCGCACCAGCTCGGGGTGTTCGCGCAGGGCCTCGGAGATGGGCATGAAGATCACGCCCGCCGCCGCCAGCTCCTTCTTGAAGGTGGTGACCACGCTGACGGAGTCGAACACCGCGTCCACCGCATAGCGCGGCGCGCCCTCGACCCCCGCCAGCACCGCCTGCTCCTTCAGCGGAATGCCCAGCTTCTCGTAGACCGCCAGCAGCTCCGGATCGACCTCGTCGAGGCTCCTGGGCCCCTCCTTCTTCTTGGGCGCGGCGTAGTAGTACAGGTCCTGATAGTCCACGGGCTGGTAGCGCACCGAGGCCCAGGTGGGCTCCTCCATGGCCAGCCAGCGCTCATAGGCGGCCAGACGCCATTCCAGCATCCACTCCGGCTCGCCCTTCTTCTCGGAGATGAAGCGCACGATGTCGGCGTTCAGCCCCTTGGGCGCGAACTCCTGCTCGATGTCGGAGGTGAAGCCGTGCTTGTACCGCTCCAGCTCCGCAACCGTGTCGATTGTTTCTTTAACTGCAGCCATTTACGCGACTTCCTTCGCGCGCACGCTCAGGCGCGCGACATGCTTTTCAAATGCGGCGGTCCACACGTCCGCGAACCGCGTCCAGTCGGATTCCAGCGTGTCCCAGCCGCCCGAGGCGCGCACCGCGCCCGTGGCCAGCCGGTCCAGTCCCATGGCGACCAGCGTCTTGGACGGCCTGGTCTTGCCCGAGGAGCAGGCGCTGCCCGCCGACACCATGACGCCCGCCAGGTCCAGCCCGATCAGCTGCTGCGGGCTGTCCCAGCCTTCCACGGCCAGGAACAGGGTGTTGGGCAGGCGATCCGCCGCCTCGCCGACCACCACCGCGCCCGCCGCCTTGACCCGCCCGGCCGCCGCATCGCGCCAGGCCGCATGATCCGCCGCCCGGGCCAGCTCGCCGCCGGCGATCTCCGCAGCCACGCCGAAGCCGGCGATGCCCGCCGTGTTCTCGGTGCCCGCGCGCAGGCCCCGCTCCTGCCCCGCGCCGTGCAGGATGCGCACCAGATTCAGCCCCTCGCGGGCTACCAGGGCGCCGGACCCTTGCGCCGCGCCCAGCTTGTGACCCGACAGCGTCAGGGTGTCCGCATCCAGCGCCTGCATGTCCACGGCGATCTTGCCCGCCGACTGGATGGCGTCCACGTGCAGCCAGCCGCCGGCCGCCCGCACCAGGGCGGCCGCCCTGGCGATGGGCTGGATCACGCCGCTTTCATTGTTCGCATGATGGATGGCCACCGCCGCCCGGCCCGGCCGCTGCAGCGCCTCGGCCAGCCAGTTGAGGTCGACCACCCCGTTTCCGTCCACCGGCAGGACCTCCACCGGAACGCCGCTGGCCGTCGCCGCCTCGGCCACGCAGGGATGCTCGGTGGCCGACACGATCAGCCGCTGGCAGCCCGCCGCGATGGCGCTGGCGACGCCCTGCGCATTGGCCTCGGTCCCGCCGCTGGAGAACACCACCGCCGTGGGATCGGCGCCGACCAGCGCCGCCACCTGGGCCCGCGCCGTCTCGATGCGCGAGCGGGCGCGCCGGCCCAGAGCGTGCACCGCATTGGGGTTGCCGCCCTCGGCCAGCACCTCGGCCATGATCGCCCGCACCTGCGGCCGCACCAGCGCCGTGGAATTGTAGTCCAGATAGACGCTCACGCCGCAACCCCCGCCCGCTCGTCCACGGGCTCCGACCGGCGGGTGCGCTTCATCACCACGTCCTCCAGGCTGACGCTGGACAGATAGCGATGGATCTCCTCGCCCAGCCCGGCCCACAGGTCATGGGTGATGCAGCGTTCGCCGCCGATCATGCAGCCCTTGGGAGAGCCCTGGACCGAACAGCGCGTGGCCCGGATCGGCTCGTCCACCGCCAACACGATGTCCGACACCATGACCTCGCCCGCCGACGAGGACAGGCGGTACCCGCCGCCCGGCCCGCGCACGCTCTTGACCAGTCCGGCCCGGCGCAGGCGCGCGAACAGCTGCTCCAGATAGCTGAGGGAAATCTCCTGCCGCGCGGCGATCTCGGCCAGGGACACGGCCCGTTCGCGGCCGTGGCGGGCCAGGTCGGCCATGGCCATCACGGCGTATCGTCCTTTTGTCGACAGTCGCATCGCGCACCTCAAGAAATCGCGCGCTTTTCGGGGCTCCTGTGCTAGAACCCGCGGCTTCATGGGCCGTGGCGCGTGCGGTGGAGATATAAAGTCCTACCCCCATGGTCAAGTATTACGCAGCTGCGAAACGACAGTTGAAGACGGGATTCCACCAGATTCATGCCTGAAGTCATCCTGACCGGCGCCTCCGGACGCATCGAGGGCCGCTATTCCCCCGGCAAGCGCGAGAACGCCCCCATCGCCCTGATCCTGCATCCGCACCCCAAGGCGGGCGGGCACATGAACAATCCGGTGGCGGTGCACCTGTACCAGCTGTTCCAGAAGCGCGGCTTCGCCACCCTGCGCTACAACTCGCGCGGCGTGGGCAAGTCCCAGGGCGAGTTCGACTCCGGCATCGGCGAGCTGGCGGACGCCGCCACCGCCCTTGACTGGCTGCAGGCCGAAAATCCCGCCGCCAGCCAGACCTGGGTCGCCGGCTACCAGTTCGGCGCCTACATCGGCATGCAGCTGCTGATGCGCCGTCCCGAGACGGACGGCTTCATCTCGGTCTCGCCGCCCACCAACATCTACGACTTCAGCTTCCTGGCCCCCTGCCCGGCCTCGGGCCTGTTCCTGCACGGCACCGCCGACACCATCGTCCCGCCGGTGGAGGTGGAGCGCGTGGTCAACAAGCTGCGCACCCAGAAGGGCATCACCATCGATTACGAACTGGAAGAGGGCGCGACCCACTTCTGGCAGGATCATCTGGACGCCGTGGAGCGCCGCGTCGGCGCCTATCTGGACATGCGCCTGGAAGCCGACCCGGCGTAGTCAGCCCCTTGTCCCACGTCATCATCCACACCGACGGCGCCTGTCGCGGCAACCCCGGTCCCGGCGGCTGGGGGGCGGTGCTGCACTGGGGCGAGCGCGAGAAGGAGCTGTGGGGCGGCGAGAAGCTGACCACCAACAACCGCATGGAGTTGATGGCCGCCATCCAGGCGCTGGAGGCCCTGACGCGCCCCTGCAAGGTCGAGCTGCACACCGACAGCAAATACGTCATGCAGGGCATCGAGCAGTGGATCCACGGCTGGAAGGCCCGCGGCTGGAAGACCGCCGACAGGAAGCCGGTCAAGAACGAGGACCTGTGGAAACGCCTCGACGCCGCCCGCGCCCGTCACGACGTGCGCTGGCGCTGGGTCAAGGGCCACGCCGGCCATGAATGGAACGAGCGCGCCGACGCCCTCGCCAACCGGGGCGTGGATGAGCTGAAGGGCTGACGCCCCGCCAGGCTAGACCGCGCGCACCTTCAGGCGCGACCCGCTGACGGCCTCCACCAGCACCGTCTGACCCACCATCGGCGCCTCGCCCTCGATGTCGGCCGCCCATTCCGCCCCCGAGATGAACACCCGGCCGCGCCCCTCGGCGAAGGCCTGCACCACCTGGGCGCGCTGGCCCACCAGACGGCTGTCGCGGTCGTTGATGTCGGCGGCGTCGCCGGGGTTGATGCGGGTGAGGAAGCGCCGCGCCAGCACCGTGAACACCACCGTCAGCAGGGCGAACACGATCAGCTCGCCGCCCACGCCCAGCGGCAGGCCCAGGGCGGTCAGCACCGCCACCAGGCCGGCGGCGGCGGCGGGCCACAGCAGCCATTCGGTGGTCATGGTGACCTCGACCGCCAGCAGGGCCACGCCGATGGCCAGCCAGATCCAGAACGGCTGGGCCGAATACAGGTCGATCAGCCAGTCCATGACCTACTCCGTGCCGGGAACCGATCCGCGCGGACGGCGCGGGGCGGTCTGGGGCGGCGGGGGCGAGTTCGTGGTGGCCGGACGCGGCGCGGGGCGGGCGGCCTGACGGTCGTCGCGGCGGTCCTGCTGCTGCTCCCGGGCCAGACCGACCAGCTCGCCCAGGCCGGCGATGGTGCCGACCAGCCCGCCCATCTCGGCGGGGACGATGACGGTCTTCTGCTGCGGGCTGCGGGCCAGCTCGGCGAAGGCCTCCACATACTTCTGCGCCACGAAATAGTTGATGGCGTTGACGTCGCCCGCCGCGATGGCCTGGGACACCATGGCGGTGGCGCGGGCCTCGGCCTCGGCTTCCCGCTCGCGGGCCTCGGCGTCGCGGAAGGCGGCTTCCTTGCGGCCCTCGGCCTCCAGAATGGCCGCCTGCTTGGCGCCCTCGGCCCGGGCGATGGCGGCCTGCTTCTCGCCGTCCGCCTCGGTGATGATGGCGCGCCGCTCGCGCTCGGCCTTCATCTGGCGGGCCATGGCGTTGGTGATGTCCACCGGCGGGGTCAGGTCCTTGATCTCGATGCGGTTGACCTTGACGCCCCACGGCTCGGTCGCCGCGTCGATCACGGTCAGCAGCCGCGAGTTGATGCTGTCGCGCTGGAACAGCACCTCGTCCAGCTCCATGGAGCCCACCACGGTCCGCAGGTTGGTCGAGCACAGCTGGGTGATGGCGTAGTTCAGGTCATCGACCCGGTAGGCGGCGGCCGAGGCGCTCATCACCTGGATGAAGACGATGGCGTCCACCTTCACCATGGCGTTGTCCTTGGTGATGACCTCCTGCTGGGGCACGTCCAGGACCTGCTCCATCATGTTCATGCGCCGCCCGATGCCTTCCACGAAGGGCGTCAGGAAGCTGATGCCGGGGCTCAGGGTGCGGGTGTATTTCCCGAACCGCTCGACGGTGAACTCGCGCCCCTGGGGCACGATCTTGATGACGCTGAACGCCAGGGCGATGGCCATGACCACCAGAACGATCGCGAATACGGACAAACCCATAGGCAGCCTCCCTTTTCAGCCGAGCTTACGACGCCGCGAACCGGGCGACCATCGAAACCGGAACGGGAAAGATTACATCCGCGTCATCTGGCGGGCTCCGCCTTCGGCCGGTGCACCAGCGACACCAGCACCACGCTGATGATCATCAGCAGATACCAGCTGCCCAGCTTGGCCAGGGACACCGGCGCCCAGCCGTCCGCCTGGTCCGGATAGATCCAGGCCCGCGAGAAGGTGCCCACGTTCTCCGCCACCCAGATGAACAGGGCCACCAGGAAGAACCCCAGCAGAATGGGCATCCAGCGCCGCGTCCGGTCCGGCGTGAAATGGAACCGTCCGCGCCAGAACAGCACCGCCGTCAGGGCGAACAGACCCCAGCGAATGTCCGTCACCCAGTGATGGGCGAAGAAATTCACATAGATCGCCGCCGCCAGCAGCCAGGTGGTCCACAGCGGCGGATAGCCCGTGAAGCGGATGTCGAAGATGCGCCAGATGCGGGCGATGTAGCTGCCCACCGCCGCGTACATGAAGCCCGAGAACAGCGGGACCTCGCCGATGCGCAGCAGGCTGGGCTCGGGATAGATCCACGACCCCGCCGCCGTCTTGAACAGCTCCATGATCGTGCCGACCACGTGGAAGACGAAGATCACCTTCGCCTCGTCCCAGCTCTCCAGCTTCAGCAGCAGCATGGCCGCCTGGATGGCCACCGCCCCGATCACCAGAAAGTCGTACCGGGCCAGCGGCGCGTCGTCCGGATAGAACAGGTGGGTGCCCAGCAGCAGGACCAGCATCAGCCCGCCGAACAGGCAGGCCCAGCCCTGCTTGATCCCGAACATCAGGAACTCGAAGCCCCAGCGCGTCGCCGTGCGCCGGTCGGCCCACGCCTGCAGCCGCATCAGATGCGCCCGCCCCCAGCTTTCAAGTGGAAGGCGGCGCGCCTCGGTCACCTTGGATCAGCCCCGGCCGCGATAGGTCGGCACGCCCTGATCGGGTAGCCACAGTCCTTCGGGCGCCGGGCCGGTCTGCCAGAACACATCGATGGGGATGCCGCCTCGCGGATACCAGTAGCCCCCGATCCTCAGCCATTTGGGCGCCAGCAGGTCCGCCAGCCGCTTGCCGATGGCCACGGTGCAGTCCTCGTGGAACGCCCCGTGATTACGGAACGAGGTGAGGTACATCTTCAGGCTCTTGGATTCGACCAGCCAGTCCCCCGGCGCATAGTCGATCACCAGATGGGCGAAGTCCGGCTGGGCCGTCACCGGGCACAGGCTGGTGAACTCCGGCGCGGTGAAGCGCGCCAGATACAGGGTGTCGGCGTGCGGATTGGGCACGCGCTCCAGAACGGCCTGTTCGGGGCTGTCGAAGCCCCGCACATCGCCGCCGAGCTGGGTGAGGCCGGAAGTGTTCGTGGTCATGACCCCGCTTTAGCGCCTCGCCACGCCCCGGTCATCACCTCACAGCGGTCAGGCCAGCGGCGTCCATTCCTCATCGGCCGGCAGCGGCGCGAACAGGGCGTCCAGCTGCGCGTCCGTGACC
Source organism: Brevundimonas sp. (assembly GCA_036963825.1). Classification (GTDB taxonomy): domain Bacteria; phylum Pseudomonadota; class Alphaproteobacteria; order Caulobacterales; family Caulobacteraceae; genus Brevundimonas. The sequence continues at coordinate 11,070 of JBALUZ010000008.1, read as the reverse complement.
CCCGCCAGATCGGCCGGCGACCATTCGGGCGCATTGTCCTTGTCCACGATCACCGCCCGCACCCCTTCCTGGAAGTCGTGGGTGCGCACCACGCGTCCGCCCAGCCGGTACTCCATGGCCATGTTGTCGGCGAAGGAGGTCAGCCCCGCCCCGGTGCGGATCTGGCGCAGCGAAACCTTCATGGACTGGGGCGATTTGGTCTTGAGGACCGCCAGCTGCTTCAGCGCCCAGTCCGACCCGTCCGCCTCCAGCGCCGCGAAGATTTCCTCCACCGTGTCAAAGGCGAACAGCCGGTCGATGGCGTCGCGGTGCTCGCTCAGCGGCGACGGGCCGGGGTCGGCGGCGAAGCGGTCCGCCACCGCCTTGGGATCCGCCGGATCGGCGATCAGGGCCGCCTTCAGCGCCTCCGCCTGTTCCGACGGCGTGAAGTGGGTGTGGATGCCCAGCGCCACCGTGTCCGCCGCCTTCAGCCGCGCCCCCGTCAGGGCCAGCCACACGCCGGTCTGCCCCGGCAAACGCGGCAGGAACCAGCCCCCGCCCACGTCCGGGAACAGGCCGATGCCCGTCTCCGGCATGGCGTAGGTGGTCCGCTCGGTGGCGATGCGCACATCCGCCGGCTCGCTGATGCCCACGCCGCCGCCCATGACGATGCCGTCGACCAGCGCCGTCACCGGCTTCGGATAGGCGAACAGCAGATGGTTCAGACGGTACTCGGCATGGAAGAAGGCCCTGGCCTCCGACGCATCCCCCGCCCCGCTCTCGGCGATCATGCGGATGTCGCCCCCGGCGCAGAACCCCCGCTCGCCCGCGTGGTCGATCAGCACCGACTGCACCGCCGGATCGTCGCGCCAGCCCGACAGCGCCGCGATCATCGCCTCGCACATGCTCCTGTTCAGCGCATGGATGGCCTTCGGCCGGTTCAGGGTGATGACGCCGAGGCCATTCTCGACGCGGGTGAGGATTTCAGGGTCTGAGGTCATGGCGAGGGCTTAGTCGCGTAGATCGAACACGTCCACACCAGCGGACCGCGCCGCATCCAGAAGCCGGCGGTCACGACTGGCGAGCCCGCCGCCGTGATTCATGGCGTGAAGCAGATAGGCGGTGTCGAACAGCGTGAGGTCCAGCGCCGCCGCCGCCCCGACGGTCTCCAGCACCGCCTCAGGTGAAGGCGCGGGCGCGATCTCGATCCCCAGGGCCTCGAGGCGATCACACAGGTCCGTGGGATCCATGCCCGCGCGGCGGCTCCGGGTGGCGATCAGATTGCCGACTTCCCAGGCGAAAATGCCCGGCGCTGCAAGCCGCCTGTCCGCACTGTCGTTCAGGAACGCGTCCGCAACACCTGACGCCTGCGCCGGAAAGAGCCAGCTGACCGCCGCGGAGGCGTCAATCGTGACGGTGTTCATTGCGGGCGATCCGCCTCAGCTCATCCCAGCTCAGATCGTCGAAACCGGGCACAACGGGTCGGGCGTCGCGGGCCGCGAGGATAGCAGCGACGGTCTTCTTCCATTCCGCAGGATCGCGCTGGCGCGGCCGGTTGACGGGCACAAGCTTGGCCGCCGCACGCCCGTGTCGCGTGAGGACGATCTCCTCCCCCGTGCGCTCCACATCCGCGACCAGCCCCGACAGGCCCGTCTTGGCTTCCAGAATACCGACTTCACGCATAATGCGCTCTCCTGACCATAATGGTCAGGATAGCAGAAATCACCGTGACCGCCTATTGCCGCAGCATCTCCCGCGCGGTGATCACGCGCATGATCTCGTTGGTGCCTTCCAGGATGCGGTGCACCCGCAGGTCGCGCACGATCCGCTCCAGCGGATAGTCCTTGAGATAGCCGTAGCCGCCGTGCAGCTGCAGCGCCTCGTCGGCGATCTGGAAACAGGCGTCGGTGGCCAGCCGCTTGGCCATGGCGCACCATTTGGTCTTTTCCGGGTGAGCCGTGTCGATGGCCCAGGCGCCCCGCAGCACCATCAGCCGGGCGGCGTCCAGTTGCGTGGCCATGTCGGCCAGCTTGAACTGGGTGTTCTGGAACTCCGCCAGCGCCTTGCCGAACTGCTTGCGGCCGGCGACGTAGTCCTGCGCCGTCTCCAGCGCCAGCCGCGCCCCGCCGAGGGAGCAGGCCGCGATGTTCAGCCGCCCGCCGTCCAGGCCCATCATCGCATAGCGGAATCCGTCGCCCTCCTGGCCCAGCAGGTTCGCCGCCGGGACCCGGCAGTCGTCGAATTGCACGATGGCCGTGGGCTGGGCGTTCCAGCCCATCTTCCGCTCCTGGGCGCCGAAGCTCAGGCCCGGCGTGTCCTTGTCCACCACAAAGGCGCTGATGCCCCTGGCCCCCTCGCCGCCCGTGCGGGCCATGACCACATAGATGTCGCTCGTCCCCGCGCCCGAGATGAAGGCCTTGGACCCGTTCAGCACATAGTGATCTCCGTCCCTCACCGCGGTGGTCCGCAGCGCCGCCGCGTCCGACCCCGAGCCCGGCTCGGTCAGGCAGTAGCTGGCGATCCTGTCCATCGACACCAGCGACGGCACATAGCGCGCCCGCAGGTCGTCCGAGCCGAAGCCGTCGATCATCCAGGTGGCCATGTTGTGGATCGAGATGAAGGCCGCCACGGACACGTCGCCCCGCGACAGCTCCTCGAAAATCAGGGCCGCCTCGACCCGGCCCAGCGCCATGCCGCCGTGTTCCTCGCCCGCATAGATGGCGCACAAGCCCATCTCGGCCGCCGCCCTCATCACATCGACGGGGAAGTGCTTCTCCTCGTCCCAGCGGGCGGAATGGGGCGCCAGTTCGGCTTCGGCGAAGGCCCGTGCGGCCTCCTGAATGGCGCGTTGATCCTCGGTGAGGGCGAAGTCCATGAACATCCCTGAAGTCTTCGCGGCTTTGCGCCGCTGTTGCGATTGGTCTATGCGGCGGCCTGAACGGCGCGTCGTCGGGGGCTGACGGCGGAATCCATGAGGAGACCCGCATGAGCGACACCGCTAATACCGGACAGGGGCGCGATCCGTCGAGCGATGATCGCAACCTGGCCATGGTCGGCCACGCCCTGATGTTCGCGGCGCCCTTCGTCTTCGGCCTCACCGCCCTGATGGCCGTGGTCATCGCCTATGTGCGCAAGCCCGAGGCCGACCCCGTGGCGTGCAGCCATTACCGTTACCAGATCCGCCATTTCTGGATCGCCTTCGCCCTGGCCATGGTGGCCTTCATCGCCCTGGCCGTCGGGATCGCGTTCCTGTTCGTGGATCTGGTCCGGCTGGTGGTGGCCAACGCCCCCGGCGACGCCTGGGAGGCGGTGGCCATGCAGGTGACGCCCGAGATGCCCGTGGTCTTCTTCGTGGGTGTCTTCGTGTTCCTGATCGCCTACGCCCTGGCCAGCCTGTGGGTCATCATCTCCTCGGTCATCGGCATGGTGCGCCTGGGCGCCCATCAGCCCATGGGCCGCGCCCCCGCCTGAAAGCTGTCACCATGAGCGTCTTCACCCCCGCCCCCTTCCCCGCCGCGCGTCCGCGCCGCCTGCGCCGCACCCCGTGGGTCCGCTCGCTGGTGGCCGAGCATGTGCTGACCCCGTCCGACCTGATCTGGCCGCTGATCGTCCACGACGGCGACGAGGACCGCGTCCCCGTCCCGTCCATGCCCGGCGTCGACCGCCTCAGCCCCAAGGCCGCCGGCGGGGCCGCGAGGGAGGCTGCGTCCCTGGGCATCCCCGCCGTGGCCCTGTTCCCCAACATCGACCCGGCGAAAAAGGACGCGGAGGCCTCCGGCGCCGTGGACCCCGACGGGCTGATCCCCGACTGCATCAAGGCCATCAAGGACGCGGCGCCGGACATCGGCGTCATGACCGACGTGGCGCTGGACTGCTTCGCCGACCACGGTCACGACGGCCTTGTGGAGGACGGCGTCATCGTCAACGACGCCACCCTGGACCGCCTGGCCGAAATGGCCTTCATCCACGCCCACGCCGGCGCCGACATGGTGGGGCCGTCGGACATGATGGACGGCCGCGTGGCCGCCATCCGCGACGCCCTGGAGGCCAACGGCTTCCAGGACGTGCTGATCCTGTCCTACGCCGCCAAATACGCCTCGGCCTTCTATGGCCCCTACCGGGACGCCGTGGGCTCGGCCAAGGCCCTGACCGGCGACAAGAAGACCTATCAGATGGACTTCGCCAATTCCGAGGAGGCCCTGCGCGAGGTCGCCGCCGATCTGGCCGAGGGCGCCGACGCGGTGATGGTCAAGCCGGGCCTGCCCTATCTGGACATCGTGCGCCGCATCCACGAGGCCTTCCACGTGCCCACCTTCGCCTACCAGGTGTCCGGCGAGTACGCGATGATGCGGGCCGCCGCCGCCAACGGCTGGCTGGACGAGGATCGGGCCATCCTCGAGACCCTCACCGCCTTCAAGCGCGCCGGCTGCGCAGGCGTGCTGACCTATTTCGCCCCCCGCGCCGCCCGTCTGCTGGGCGCCTGATCCGGCTCGAAATCGTCACCGATCGGCGCCATTCTCCCGCCCGGCGGAGGAGGAGAGACAGCCATGAAGATCGTGACCAGCCTCAGCTTTCGCGGCCAGTGCCGCGAGGCCTTTGAATTCTATGCCGATGTCCTGGGCGGAAAGATCACCGCCGCCATGCCCTACGGCGAGGGCGGCCCCGACATGCCGGTCAAGCCGGAGATGCGCGACTGGCTGATGCACTGCTGGCTCGAGGTCGGGGACCAGGCCCTGATGGGCGCCGACATGGATATCGAGTGGGCCCCCGACATCGACAAGCCGAAGAACGGCTTCGACGTCACCCTGCACACCGACGACATCGATCAGGCCCGCGGCTGGTTCGACGCCCTGTCCGAGGGCGGCAAGGTGGTCATGCCGTTCGAAAAGACCTTCTGGTCCCCCGGATTCGGCTCCTGCATCGACCGCTTCGGCGTGCCGTGGATGGTCAACACCAACGGCGAAGCCGAGGGCTGAACCCGACCGCAGCGCTAGAGCGGGAAGGTCACCTCCATCACCAGCCCCGTCGGCTCCCAGATGCGGTTGATCGTGCCCTTGATCTGGGTCACCACCCCGGCCTTCAGCACCGAGCCGAAACCCTCGCGCGTGGGGGGCGAGACCGGAGGCCCCCCCGACTCGCGCCAGACCAGCGTGACCGCGCCGTCTTCCAGCGTCCAGGTCACCGACACCTTTCCGCTGGCGCGGCTGCACGCCCCGTACTTGTTCGCGTTGGTGGCCATCTCGTGCATCAGCATGCTGATGGGCTGGACCTGCTCGGGCGATAGCGCCACCTCCGGTCCGCGGACCTCGACGTTCTCCCTCGGGCACAGGGCGTCCAGCTCCTCCCGCACCACATCCTCCAGGCGCCCGCCCTCCCAGCGCCGGTTGGCCAGCGACGTCTGCGCCCGCGCCAGGGCGCTGATCCGGCCCGCCAGGATGGCCTTGTAGCTCTCGATGTCGTCGGCCCGGGTCAGCTGCGCCAGGGAATGCACCACCGCCAGAACATTGCGCGCCCGGTGATCCACCTCGCGCATCAGCAGGTTTCGCGTCGTCTCATTGCGCTTCTCTTCGCTGATGTCGCGCGCCTCGATGATGGTCCCCACCACCTTGGCCTCGTCGTCCTGCACGGGGCTGGCCGTGAAGGCCACGGGATAGAACGAGCCGTCCTTGTGAACGAAGACCTCCTCGCCCCGGGTTCCCCGGCGCTCCGGAAAGCTGCGGTCGATCGGACAGTCCGCCTGCGGAAACGGGGTGCCGTCGGGCCGCGTGTGGTGGATCACATCGTGAAGGGGACGGCCGACGACCTCTGCGAACGAAAAGCCGGTCAGCTCCTCCGCCGCCTTGTTCATGAAGACGCAATGCTGTCGCTCGTTCATCAGGAACACGGCCATGGTCGTGTTGCCGAGAATGGCGTCCAGCCGGGCCGAGATCTCCCGCAGTTCGGACTCGATCTGCCGGTAGCTCGTGATGTCCTGAATGGCCGCATAGAAGATCTGGTCGCCGTCCTCATCGAACAGCTGCAGCTTCACCGAGACGTTGTAGTCCGTCCCGTCCTTGCGCCGGTGGACCGTCTCGAAGTCCAGCCGCTCCACCGCGCGGGACTGCAGCGGCTCGATCATGTCCAGGAATGCGTCCCGCGAGATCGCAGGCTTCAGATCCCACGGGGTCAGGGCGCGAAGCTCGTCGATCGTATAGCCGAGGTTCTCGCGAGCGCCCTTGTTGACCAGCAGAAAGCGGAAATCATCGGCCGAGAAGATGTAGACCTCGCTGGCCGCCTCCTCCACGACGCGCCCGAGACGATCGCTGGTCAGACCGAGTCTTCTGGGCATGGTCGAGGTTCCGGCTCGAAAAAGGTCGCGCCGACACCCGTAACGGAGTCGGGGCTGGCGGGACAGTCACATTGCCCGCCTGCGCCGTCCACCCGCCGCCCCGGCCTGCACCCCGCCGTCGACGTGCTGGCGCATTTTTACGTAAAACATAAGATTTTTATTGCGAACCATTCGATCCTTCGGCACAAGGCGCGGCGGAGGACCATCCCATGTCAGCACGAATCCTGTCCGCTTTCCTGTCCTGCGCCCTTGTGGCGGCCGTCGCCCTCTCCGGGCTTGCGCTCGCGTTCGCGCTCATCGGCCCCCTGGCGGGCCAGCCCCTCGACACGGGATTTGCCGTCGCATGCGAGACGTCCGCGGCGTCCAGCTGTGCGCAGGTGATCGGCGGCGACGGCGCGCGGCTCGTCCTCGACCACGGAAGCCTCGCCCTGTCCGCTCCGTCGCTCGAGGCCACGGTCCTGAGGGCCGTGGACACGATCCTCACCGGCGGGTTCTGGATCGCTCTCATCGCGCTGTTGAGGCGCTTCACCCTGCACGTTTCGGGCGGCCGGCCCTTCGCCGTCGAGGCGCCCCGCCAGCTCACCTGGGCCGGCGGCCTGATGCTGGTCTTTCCGCTCTGGGAGCTCGCGCGCTCGGCCCTGTGGCAGGCGATTGTGCTCTCCCGCCAGCCGGACTCCGGACCGCTGGTTCACACCCTCGCCGCAGCGCACCCGTCGGGCGCCGTCCGGCTTCTGCCCGAGGTGTCGCCCGGTCTCGCCCTCGCCGGCCTCGTCCTGCTGGTCATCGCCAGGGCGTTCGCCATCGGCGTCGAGGTGCAGCGCGACAGCGATGAGGTGGTGTGATGCGGATGGTCATCCGGATCGACGAAATGATGGCGCGCCGCAAGGTGTCGCTGAACCAGCTGGCGGAGGAGGTCGGCATTTCGACGACGAACCTCTCCCTGCTCAAGAACGGCCACGTCCGGGGCGTTCGCTTCAACACCCTGCTGGGCATCTGCCGCGCGCTGGACTGCCGGCCCGGCGATCTTCTGGACATCGAAAGGGACGAACCATGAGACCGATCCTTCTGAACACGGGCGGCGCGGTCCTTGCGCTGGCGCTGTCGTGGAGCGCCGCCTTCGCCCAGGCGCCCCTGATCCCGCCCGGGGTGGAGGCGAGCGTGCGATCGGCCGTCGACGAGGGCGGGCGCATCGGCGTGGTCATCGGCTACGGGCGCGGCGGCGAAACCGCGTTCTTCTCCTATGGGTCGACAGCCGTCGAGGGCGGCGGGCCGATCGGTCCGGACACCATCTTCGAGGTGGGCTCCGTGACCAAGGTGTTCACGGCGGAGCTGCTGGCGGCCCTCGCCCTGGACGGCGCGGTGAGCCTCCATACGCCGCTGGCGGCGATCTGGCCGGACCGGAGCGTGGACCCGGCGCTGACCCTGGCCGACCTGGCGACGCACCGGGCGGGTCTCCCGCGCGACATCCCCGCGTCCGCCCTCACGGGCGGCGAGGACGCCGCCCTTCTGGCTGTGCTGGACGAGGCTTCCGGAAACGCCGCCCCGGCCTATTCCAACGCGGGAATGGCGATCCTCGCCCGCGCCCTGGTCCGGGAAACCGGCGAGCCCCTGCCGGCCCTGCTGGAGCGATCGGTCACCGGGCCGCTCGGCATGGACAGCACCGGCTATGAACCGGCCGACCGCGCGCGCCTGGCCCATCCGCACATCGGCCGCCTCGACATCCGCGCGACCCGCGGCGAGACCGCGCCGATCGCGCGGGGCGCCGGCGGCCTCTACACCACCGCCCGTGACCTCATGACCTTTCTGGAGGATCATCGGGGCGCACAGCACGGCGGGGCCGCGACCCGCGCGGGCCTGGCCCTCGCCGGCGTGGACGCGGCTCCCCTGGGCTGGCAGGTCCACGAGGCGAACGGCCGCCGCATCTTCCATCACGGCGGCGAGGCCGAAGGCTATCAGGCGTTCATCGGCTTCCACGGGGGCCAGGACGGCGTCCGGGTGGTGCTTCTGACCAACGCCTCGGCGGCCGACGACCTGCAGGCCATCGCCCTGCACCTGCTCGACCCCGCCATGCCGCTGCCCGTCTTCGCGAGCGACGCGGCGCCCCCGCAGGCCCTCGCCCGCCTGACCGGCGCCTATGTCATGGAGGGCGACGACCAGGGCTCCGTGATCACCCTGGTCGATCTCGGCGACGGGCTGGGCTACGTGGAGACGGGGCCCGATGGCGAGGCCGTGCGGCGGGCGCGGCTCGAGGCCGTCGGCCCGGACGAATTCCGTCTCCTGGGCACGCCGGTGCTGATCCGCTTCGACCCCGACCGGCCCGGGCGCGCCCGGCTCGTCGTGGGCGACCAGGACATCCCGCTCGTCCGTCGTGACTAGGCGTCGGGCCAGAGGCGCCGGCGGCGCGGACCGTCAGCCCCCGTCCGGCGCCGGGGCCGGCTCCGCGCCGCAGCGCACCAGCTGCACAGGCTCGCCGCCCCGGTCCGCCCAGGTCAGGGTCAGGCGATCGCCGGCCACCCGCATGTTGACCGTCTCGCGGCTGGTCATGCCCTCGGCCTCGCAGGCCAGGCTGGCGTCATAGCTGTCGCCGGCCTGCGCGATGGCGGTGATGTCGCAGCGGTTCTCGTAGCCCTCGAAGCGCTCGGCGGTGATGCGGATCGGGACCCGGTCGGTGGCGGCGGGACTGTTGTCGCACCAGTCGGCCTCGGCGGCCCAGACGCCCACGAAACTCTCGGGCCCCGCGCCCGGCCGGACCGCCACGGTCGGATCGATGGCGGCCCCGCCGTCCGCCGGTTCCGCCGGCCGGACGGGTGGCTCGGCCGATTCGCCGCAGGCGGCCAGGGTCAGGGCGGCGGAGAGGATCAGGAGGTTTTTCATGGCGGACTGAACGCGGACGCGCCCGGTTCGTTTCCCCCGGACACGCCCGACCGCCGCATCCGGGACACACCTTCGCCCGGATTGTCACAATTCGGCTGTCCCTCTGTGGTCTGAGGATGCGGACCGCCTATACCGGACCCTCCCCCCACGCGCTGGAGCTGCTGTTGGAAGACCTGATCGCCGACCTGAACACGTTCATGCAGGAGCATGTCATGTGGGCCGCCCCGATCCTGGGTCTGATCACCTTCGGCGAATCGATGGTGTTCATCGGCGCCTTCTTCCCCGCCACCATCCTGATGGTGACGGCCGGCGGCCTGATCGGCGCGGGCGTCCTGCACCCGGTCCCGGTCCTGCTGTGGTGCATCGCCGGGGCCACGGCGGGGGACGCGGTGTCCTACTGGATCGGCCGCCGCGTCGGCCCGCGCGCCTGGCGCCATCCCTGGCTCAAGAAGCACCGCCGGCCCCTGGCCCGGGCGCGCCTGTTCTTCCGCCACTACGGCGTGACCTCCATCTTCCTGTGCCGGTTCATGGGTCCGGTGCGGGCCTTCGTGCCCCTGATCGCCGGGATGACGGCGATGAACCACACCAAATTCCAGCTGGCCAATTTCTTCTCGGCCGTGGTCTGGGTGCCGGTGATGATCGCGCCGGGCTGGCTGGTGGCGGCGGGCCTGACCCAGTTCGCCCACCTGGACGAGCATCTGCACACGGCGGGCGTCATCGCCGCCGTCGCCCTGGCCATCACCATCGCCACCGTCGTCGCCTGGAAGCTGATCAGCCGCAAGCTGATCCGCGAGGGCGCCTGACCGCGGGGGCGGCCTACTCCCGACGGGCGGCGCTGCGGGCGCGCACCGCGCCGAACTCAGACGTCGGCTTCCATGACGGCCAGCGCTCGCTGTCGGCCAGGTCCACCGTCAGCCGGTGCAGCAGGGTCAGGTTCTCCACCGCAGAGGAGAAGTCCAGATCCGCGCTCCATTCGTCGCTGGGCTGGTGATAGTCGCTGCGGAACTTCGCCTGATAGGCCGGCAGCCCGACCTCGCGCCCGCCCTCGTCCAGATCCACGCCGTGCCACGGCATCAGGGCCGGCACGCCCGCGCGGGCGAAGGCGAAGTGGTCCGAGCGGTAATAGAACCCCTGCTCCGGCTGGCCGTCGTCGCTGACATAACGGCCCTCGGCCTCGGCCAGGACCCCAAGCTCGTCCTCCAGGGTGTTCTGCCCCAGGCCGAAGATCGGCAGGTCCCGCGTCGGCGCCGACAGCGGCAGCATGTCGATGTTGATGTTCGCCACCGTCGTCTCCAGCGGATACACCGGATGGGCCGCGTACCAGAACGCGCCCAGCAGGCCCTGCTCCTCCGCCGTCACGTGCAGGAACACGATGGATCGCTCGAACGGCCCGGCGGCTTTCAGTTCGCGCGCCATCTCCACCAGCCCCACCGTGCCCGAGGCGTTGTCCCAGGCCCCGTTGTAGATGTGGTCGCCCTCGCCGCCCTCGCGCACGCCCACATGGTCCCAGTGGGCCGAGAAGACGATGGTCTCCTCCGGCCGCTCCGTCCCCGGGATGCGCGCCAGCAGGTTCCACGACCGCTGGGTCTCCACCGTCTCCTCGGCGTCCACGTCCAGGGTCACCCCCTCCAGCGCCACGGCGCGGAAATCGCCGCCGTCCAGCCCGGCCGTCACGTCCTCGGCGCGCAGGCCCGCCGCCTCGGCCCACTGTGCGAAGGCGGCGCCCAGCACGGCCCCGGTGAACTCCAGGTCGTCATTGCCCGGCGACAGGGTGCGCCGGCGGTCGTTGAACTGCGCCCGTCGTGTCCAGGCCGCCGCGTCAGCGGCGGCGTTCACCAGCGTCAGCACGCCCACGGCGCCGCGTCGGTAGGCTTCCGCCGCCTTGGCCG
>JBALUZ010000007.1:0-36482 GCA_036963825.1 Brevundimonas sp. | reverse complement strand
GCGGCGGTGTCGATCCCGCCCAGGGTCACCTCGGCCGTGCGGTAGCCCTCGGAGCCCACCGGCTTGACGGTCCAGGCGTTGACGGCGTCGCCCAGGCGCCGCAGCGCCCGGTCCGGCTGATCCGCCAGGTTCCCGGCGACGCCCTCGCGGGCGGCGACGCTTTCGGCCAGGCGGGCCGGGATAAGGCGGCCCAGGGCGGTGTGGACCGCCTGGCGTCCGCTGTCGCCCCGCGCGGCCCTGAGTCTGTCGAACACCGGAACGCCCGGCGCCAGGTCGAGGGTGATGGCGTCGCCCTCGCGCCAGAATGAGCTGATCTGCAGGATGGACGGGCCGGACAGGCCCCGGTGGGTGAACAGCAGGCCCTCGGCGAAGCGGGTGCGGCCGTGGGACGCCACGGCCTCCACCGACACGCCCGCCAGGGGCTTCAACTGCTCCAGCAGGCCCGGCTCGAAGGTCAGGGGCACCAGGGCCGGACGGGTCGGGACCACCCGCACCCCGAACTGCGCCGCCAGATCATAGGCCCAGCCGGTGGCGCCCATCTTCGGGATCGACTTGCCGCCCGTGGCCGCCACCAGCGCCGCGGCGCGGACGGCGCGGCCGTCCGACAGACGGCAGAGGAAGGCCTCGCCCGCGCGCTCGACGGCCTCGACGCCCGTCCTGAGACACAGGACGACGCCCGCCCGGCGCATCTCGGCGGTCAGCATGGCGATGATCTGTTTCGCGCTGTCGTCGCAAAAGAGCTGGCCCAGCGTCTTCTCGTGCCAGGCGATGCCGTGGCGGTTCACCAGGGCGATGAAGTCATGCTGGGTGTAGCGGCGCAGGGCCGAGGTGGCGAAGCGCGGGTTCTCCGAAAGAAAATTGGCCGGACCGGCGGCCAGATTGGTGAAGTTGCAGCGCCCGCCGCCCGAGATGCGGATCTTCTCGCCGGGGGCGGCGGCGTGATCCACCACAAGCACCCGGCGGCCGCGCTTGCCCGCCTCGACGGCGCACATCATGCCCGCGGCGCCCGCGCCGACGATCAGGACATCATAGTCTTCGGTCTTCATCCGCGCCCTATAGCAGGGCGGGGGCTATTTGCGACGGTCGGCCTCGGCCTCGTACCCTTCGCGCGTCCTTGCGTCATAACGGTCCGGGTGATCGTATTCCTCCCGCGTCGCCGCCTCCGTGACCGGGTCCACGTGCTTGTTGCGCGTGTGATTGCGCCACAGCATCACCGCAAGCACGGCGCCGAGGGCCAGGACGCCCAGCGGAAAGACAAGTTCCCACGCCAGCATTTCGATCTCCTCTCAGGGTCTGAAAGGGCAACGGGCGGCGCTGGCCCCTGTTCCGTCAGCGCGGCTCCCGGTCGTCCCGCTCGGGCGCCGGCTTCTCGCGGCCGGCCTTCTCGTGGGCCTCCTTGTGATCCTGGTGGGTGAAGCCCTCGACCCCGGCCATGGGGCGGGCGTCCCGCTCGATCTCCACCGGGCTCATCACATAGGCGGTCAGGAGCTCGGCCAGCGACCGCAGGGCGTGCACATGGATGCGCTCATAGCCGTGGCTGGCGTCCACGCCGAAGGTGACCAGCGCCGTGCGGATGTCGGCGCCGGCCTCCAGCGCCGAGGCGGAATCCGAGCGGTAGTAGCGGAACACGTCCTTCTGGAAGCGGATGTCCTCCTCGCGCGCCAGCTTCACCAGCTTGCGGGTCAGGTGGAAGTCGAACGGGCCGGTCTGGTCGGCCATGGCGATGGTGACGCCGAACTCGTCGGAGTTCTGCCCCGGCGCCGTGGTTCCGTTGTCCACGGTGATCATGGAGGCCACGTCGGGCACCAGCACCGACGAGGCGCCGGAGCCCACCTCCTCGGCGATGGTGAACAGCCAGTAGGTGTCCACCGTGGGCGTCCGGGCGTCCTCCATGATGGCCTTCATGGCCGCCAGCATGACCGCCACGCCCGCCTTGTCGTCCAGGTGGCGCGACACGATGAATCCGTTGTCGAGGAACTCGGGCTGGGGATCGATGGCGATGATGTCGCCCACATCGATGCCCAGCTTGAGCACGTCGTGGCGGTTCCGCACCCGGGCGTCGATGCGCATCTCCACCTGGCGCCAGCTGACGGGCTGCTCGTCCACCTCCTCGTTGAAGGTGTGGCCCGACGCCTTGAGGGGCAGGATGGTGCCGCGCCAGCCGCCCTTTTCCGAAAAGACCGTGCCGCGCGCGCCCTCGGCGAAACGGGAGGACCAGTGGCCGATGGGCACGACCTCCAGCCGGCCGTTGTCCTTGACGGCCTTCACCTGGGCGCCGAGGGTGTCCACGTGGGCCACCACGGCGCGCGCAGGGCGGGGCTCCTGGCCTGGAATGCGGGCCCGGATGGCGCCGCGCCGGGTCAGCTCGTAGTCCACGCCCAGCCGGCCCAGCTCGCCGCAGACCTCCCAGACCACCTCGTCGGTGTAGCCGGTCGGGCTGGCGATCCCCAGCAGGCGCTGCAGGCGGCCGATGAGGTACTCGGTGTCGATGGTCAGGCGGGCCAGGGAAGCCTCCGTTCAGTGATCTTTGGGCGCACGCGCGGCCCGGGCGGCCGCGGCGGGCATGGACAGGGGAAACAGCAGGTCCACGAAGCGTTCGGCCGTGGGCTGCGGCTCGTGATTGGCCAGTCCGGGGCGCTCGTTGGCCTCGATGAAGGCGTAGTCCGGTTCGCGCCAGGACCTGACCATAAGATCGATCCCGGTGACCGAGATGTCGATAGCCCGCGCCGAGGCCGTGGCCGCGCGGATCAGGGCCGGGTGCACTTCCTCGGTCACGTCGTGGATGGTGCCGCCGGTGTGCAGGTTGGCGGCCTTGCGCACCTCCACCTCCAGGCCCTCGGGGGCGATGTCGTCGAGCTGGAAGCCCGCTTCGGCCAGACAGCGTCCCGTTTCACCGTCCAGCGGAATGCGGGACTCCCCGCCGGTGGCGGCGGCGCGGCGGCGGCTCTGGCGCTCGATGAGGGCGCGGAAGGTGGAGCGGCCGTCCCCGACCACGCGCGGCGGGCGGCGAATGGCGGCCGCCACCACCTTGAAGTCGATCACCACCAGCCGCAGGTCCTCGCCCTGGACGTGCTGCTCGACCAGCACCTCGGGGCAGATGCGGCGGGCGGCGGCGACGGCGCTCTCGACCGCCTCCATGTCCCTGAGCCCCACGGCGACGCCCTTGCCCTGCTCCCCGCGGGCGGGCTTGACCACGAGGGCGCCCAGGCGGCCGAGGGCGGCGCGGATGGCGTCGGGATCATCGGCCTCGACGCGTTCCGGCACGGTGACGCCCGCCTGTTCGACGATGCGCCGGGTCATGCGCTTGTCGTCGCAGATGCTGAGAGCGACCGCCGAGGTCAGCTCCGACAGGCTCTCGCGGCAACGGATGGAGCGGCCGCCGTGGGTCAGGCGAAAGAGGCCGCCCTCCGCGTCGATGATGTCGGTCTGGATGCCGCGCCGGCGCGCCTCGTCGACGATGATGCGGGCGTAGGGGTTGAGGGCCTCATCGGCGGCCGGGCCGGTGAACAGGGCCTCGTTGATGGGATTCTTGCGCTTGACCCCGAAGAAGGACACCCGGCGAAAGCCCAGCTTCTCGTAAAGGGCGATGGCCTGTTCGTTGTCGTGCATGACGGACAGGTCCATGTAGGCCAGCCCGCGCGCCTGGAAGTGCTCGGCCAGCCGGCGCACCAGGGCTTCGCCGATGCCCGGCTGGGTCGCCTGCGGGTCCACCGCCAGACACCACAGAGACGACCCATGCTCGGGGTCGTTGAAGGCCCTCTGATGGTTCACGCCCGTCACCGTGCCGATGACCTGGCCGGTGACGCTGTCCTCGGCCACCAGATAGGTCAGGGCCGAGCCCTCGCGCTGGGCCCACATGAAGTCGGGACGGGCCTGGACCATCTTGCGCGCCGCATAGATGCGGTTGACGGCCTCGGCGTCGCCCTGGGAGGCCAGGCGGCGCACGGTGAAACCCCGCGGCTGACGCCGGGCGGCCCGGTACACCGACAGGTCCAGCCGGTAGGTGTGGGAGGGGTCCAGGAACACTTCCTGCGGCGCGTGGGCCAGCAGGACGTGCGGGTTGCGCACATAGAAGGCGATGTCGCGCCGGTCCGGGCCTTCGGCGCGGAGGGCTTCGATCAGCGGTCCGGCGTCCGGATAGGTCTGGGCGAACAGCAGCCGCCCCCAGCCGCAGTCGAGGATGGCGTTCTCGGTCATGGCCGGTCCGTCCTGACCGCCCACCACCGGCTTCAGGCCTTCGTCGCGAAGGCGCTTGAGGCGGTGCCCCTTGAAGCGCGGCCGGGAGTCAGAGGCCATGGTTCTGGAGCCACATTTCAAGCAGCGCCGCCTGCCACAGTTCCGAGCCCTGCAGCGGGGTGATGTGCTCGGTGGGCTTGTCGAACAGCTGGTCCAGATAGCCCTGCTGGAACAGGCCGCGTTCCCGGGCCGGCTGCGATCCCAGGGCGTCGCGCACCATGTCCAGGTAGGGCCCCTGAATGTATTTCAGCGCGGGCACAGGGAAGTAGCCCTTCTTGCGGTCGATCACCTCGTGCGGGACCACCAGACGCGCGGCCTCCTTCAGCACGCCCTTGCCGTTCTGGCTCAGCTTGTGCTCGGGTGGAATGCGGGCGGCCAGCTCGACCAGCTCGTGATCCAGGAACGGCACCCGCGCCTCCAGACCAAAAGCCATGGTCATGTTGTCCACGCGCTTGACCGGGTCGTCCACCAGCATCACCTGGCTGTCCAGCCGCAGGGCCTGATCCACCGGCGTCTCGGCCCCCGCCCGGGCGAAGTGCTCGGCCACCAAGGCGCGGCTGACGTCCGTGTCAGCCATCCATTCGGGATTGAGATGCGACTTCAGCGTCTCATGACTTCGGTCGAAGAAGGCCCTGGCGTAGGTGTCCACCGGATCGTCCGCGCCCTGCATGGGCGGGTACCAGTGATAGCCGCCGAACACCTCGTCCGCGCCCTGGCCGGACTGGACCACCTTGATGTGCTTCGAGACTTCCTGGCTGAGCAGGTAGAAGCCCACATTGTCGTAGCTGGCCATGGGCTCGGACATGGCGCCGATGGCGCCGGGCAGGGCGTCCATGAGACGGTCGTGCGGCACGAAGATCTTGTGGTGCTTCGTCCCGAAATGTTTCGCAATCAGGTCGGAATAGACGAACTCGTCGCCCTTCTCGCCATGGGCTTCCTCGAAACCGACGGAAAAGGTCATCAGGTCCTTCTGGCCCATCTCGGCCAGCAGGCCGACGATGACGCTGGAGTCCACGCCCCCCGACAGCAGCACGCCCACCGGAACGTCCGCCACCATGCGGCGCTTTACCGCCGTGCGCAGGCTGTCCAGCACCAGATCGCGCCAGTCCTCAGCCGAGCGTCCGGCGTCGCCGGGGCCGCGCTCCAGCACGGGGGTCCAGTACAGCCGGTCCTTCGACGTCCCGTCCGGCTCGATCACCCGGATGGTGGCCGGCGGAAACTTGGTCACGCCCTTGAGGATGGTGTGCGGCGGCGGCACCACCGCGTGGAAGGTCATGTAGTGGTGCAGGCCCACCGGATCGATGGACGTGTCCACGTCGCCGGCGGCCACCAGCGCGGGCAGGCTCGAGGCGAAGCGCAGGCGCTTGCCCTTTTCCGCCAGGTACAGCGGCTTGATGCCGAAGCGGTCGCGGGCGATCACCACCCGGCCCGTGTCGCGCTCGTGGATCACGAAGGCGAACATGCCCTTGAAGCGGTCCACGCATTCAATCCCCCACTGGCGCCAGGCCTTGAGGATCACCTCGGTGTCGCCGTGCGAGAAGAAGCGGTGGCCGGCGGCCTCCAGCTCGGCGCGCAGTTCGGGGTAGTTGTAGATGCAGCCGTTGAAGGCGATGGACAGGCCCAGGTCGGAATCGACCATGGGCTGCTGGGCCTTCTCGGACAGGTCGATGATCTTGAGGCGGCGATGACCGAGGCCGACGTTTCCGCGCAGCACCACGCCCGAGCCGTCCGGCCCGCGGGGGGCCAGGGCGTCGCACATGCGCTGCAGCGCGCCGGCGTCCGCCGGTCTGCCGTCGAAATTGATCTCGCCGTTAAGGCCGCACATGGCCCCTCCTTGCATTATGGAAGCTGTGTGCACAAATAGTTTGCACACAAAGGATTTCAACCCGCATGGTCAAGCTGACCGAAACGTCGCCGGACTCCCTGAACGGAGACCCCAACGCGGCTGTGCTGAAATCGATGCGCCGCATCGCCCAGGCCATCGAGGTGCGGTCCCGCGAGATCGCCCGGACCAGCGGCCTGACCATCCCCCAGCTGATCGTCATGCAATCGATCAGAAAGCTGGGTCAGGTGACCACCCAGGCGGTCTCGCGCGAGGCCTCCATGTCGCCGGCCACGGTGGTCGCGGTGCTGGACAAGCTGGAGACCAAGGGCCTGATCGAGCGCTATCGCTCCGACGTGGACCGGCGGGTGGTGCACACGCGCCTGACGCCCGGGGGCGAGTCCGCCCTGCGCCAGGCGCCGGGGTTGCTCAGCCGCGGGTTCGAGGACGCCTTCGCCGCCCTGCCGCCGGACCGGCGCGACGTGCTGCTGGACGCCATGGTCGACCTCGCCGACATGATGACCGCGCACATGGCCACGCCGCGGGACGCGGCCTGACGCAACAACGCCCGCCCTCCGGCAAGGAGAGCGGGCGTCGGGGCGACCGGCCTTCGGGGAGGACAAAGGACCGGTTCCGGCGCCGCCCGCGCTGCCGGGAGAGGGCTCTGCGCGGGCGGGATCTCGGGAAAAGCGGGATCAGCGGATGACGCGGGCGCCCTTGCCCTTCATCACCGCCTCGACCTCGGCGGCCTTGACCATGGAGGTGTCGCCCGGCGTGGTCATGGCCAGGGCGCCGTGGGCCGCGCCGTAGTCCACCGCCGCCTGGGGGCCCTTGCCCTCCATGAAGCCGTAGGCCAGCCCGGAGGCGAAGCCGTCGCCGCCCCCGACGCGGTCGTAGATCTCCAGATCCTCGCGCATCATGGACTCATAGAACTGGCCGCCGGCGTAGATGATGGCGGACCAGTCGTTGACGCTGGCGGTCCTGGCGTTGCGCAGGGTGGTGGCGGCCACCTTGAAATTGGGGAATTCCTTCACCGCCGTCTGGATCATCTTCTTGAAATTGGCCGGGTCGATGGAGGAGATGTGCTCGTCCAGGCCCTCGACCTCGAAGCCGAGGCAGGCGGTGAAATCCTCCTCATTGCCGATCATGACGTCCACGTACCGGGCGATGTTGCGGTTGATCTTCTGGGCCCCTTCCTTGCCGCCCTGCGACTTCCACAGGGAGGGGCGGTAGTTCAGGTCGTAGGAGACGATGGTCCCGTGCTTGCGGGCGATCTCCACCGCCTCGATCACCGCCTCGGCGGTGTTGGAGCCCAGGGCCGCGAAGATGCCGCCGGTGTGGAACCAGCGCACGCCTTCCTCGCCGAACAGCTTCTCCCAGTTCACCTCGCCGGGGCGGATCTGGGAGGCGGCCGAGTGGCCCCGGTCGGAGCAGCCCAGGGCCGGGCGCACGCCGAAGCCCTTTTCCGTGAAGTTCAGCCCCACGCGGGTGTTGCGGCCCAGGCCGTCGAATTCGCGCCAGATCACGTGGCTCATGTCCACGCCGCCCTGCATGATGCAGTCCTCGACCAGCCAGCCCAGGTCGTTGACCGGCAGGGCCGTGACCACGGTGGAGCGCTTGCCCCAGCATTTGCGCATGGCGCGGGCGACATTGTATTCGCCGCCGCCCTCCCACACCTGGAAGGTGCGGGCGTTGCGCACGCGGCCGAAGCCGGGATCGAAGCGCAGCATGACCTCGCCGAACGACGCGCAGTCCCAGCGCGTCTCGCTGGCGGGGCGGATGTTCAGGATGTTCTCGGCCACGGCGGCTCCCTCGCGTTTTGGGCCCGGCCGTCATGAAACGACGGACGCGCCGGGCGGCGCCCATCGGGTGCATTCAGCACAGGCGTGGTTCGGAGTCTTCAACCGTCCCTGCGAGGCCCCGTTCGCGCGGGGCCCGTCGTTGCGATCAGGAAACCGGACAATGACACCGGTGTCAACGCAAAAAAGAGGGCGCCGGACCCGAAGGTCCGACGCCCAGTCTGCTCAGGAAATCCTGGCGTCAGAAGGTGTAGCGGAAGCCCGCGAAGATCTGACGGCCGGTATGATGGTAGACATAGACCCGGTCGGTGGCGTCCACGTACTGGTTGCTCACCTCGTCGGTCAGGTTGATGCCCTCGAGGCTGAGGGTCAGGCGGTCCGTGACCTCGTAGGACGCCGAGGCGTCCACGTGGAAGGTCTCGTTCACGCCCTCGACCGAGTTGCCGTTCCCGCCCGGGACGCGGGTCAGATAGCCGTCGCGGTAGGTGCCCGAGACCCGGGCGCTGAAACGGTCATCCTCGTAGTAGAGGGTGCCGTTGTAGGCCACCTTGGACAGGCCGGTGAGGGTCTCGACGATACCGTTCGGGTATTCGATCTCGGAGTCCACATAGGTGTAGTTGGCCAGGGCCCCGAAGTTCGACCACAGCCCCGGCAGGAAGGTGAAAGGCTGCTGATAGCTGATTTCGAAACCTGTCAGGTCCCCGCCGTCGGTGTTGACCGGCTGGTTGAAGGTCCAGTCCGCGTCCGCCGAACAACCCACGACCGCGCCGCAGGCGTCGGTGGCGACGCTGTCCGGCAGACCGAGGGTGTTGCTGGAGAACGGGCCGGTGCTCGACTGGGTCGCCACGAAGCTGTCGATCTCCTTGTGGAAGATCGCCAGCGACAGCAGGGCTTCCGGCGCGAAATACCACTCGAACGCCAGGTCGTAGGCGGTGCCCCGGGTGGGATCCAGCTCGGGGTTGCCCGATGACACTGTGCGGTTGTTGCCCGAAACACTGACCGAACCGCCCGGCGTCAGGCTGCCCAGACCGGGCCGCGTCATCACTTCGGCCGCGCCCACCCGGATCAGGAATTCCGGGGTCGGCTCGAACACGATGTTCATCGCCGGCAGCAGGTCGTCATAGTCGCGGCTGGCCTCAACCAGGACCGGAGCCCCGGCGACCGTCTGATAGCCGGTCGAGGACTGGTCGGTCTGGATGTAGCGCACGCCGACGTTGCCGCGCACGGGCATGGCGCCCCACTGGGTGTTGAAGTCCGCCTGGACGAAGGCGCCGCGGCTTTCTTCCTCAACCGTCCGATTGTTGCCGCGCGACGGGATGATGCTCATCGGGAACGAGCCGAAGTCGAACAGGGCGTCCGCCGCCGCGTAGTCCGGCACCAGCCAGCTCATGGTGTTGCCGCCCGGGATGTCCCACTGGTCGGCCAGGCCCACAAGGCGGCTGTACTCCTCGGGCGAAACGGCAGCGACGCCGGCCGGAATGCAGGCTTCCGCGTTGCCGGTCGGCGACAGGCCGCAGGACGTGGGATCCCGCCGCATCTCGCTGGTTTCAAAGCTGTAGTTCTTGAAGAACACGCCGCCCGACAGGGTCACGCTGTCGCTGAAGTCCCACTCGGCGTTGAACTGGGCCGTGTCGTAGGTGTTCTCGGCCGTCTGGGGACGCAGACGGATCTGGCTCAGCGTCCAGTTGGCCGGATCGGTGACGTCAAAGCCGTACTGGATCACCGGCAGGTTGCGGTTCTCCCGGTAATCATAGCTGTAGCCGTCCGTGTCCGGGGCGTCGAACAGCAGGGTCGTCTGGATCGGGTTGTCGTGATCCGAGCTGGACGTGCCGATGATGCCGTTCACACGGAACCGGTCGGAGAAGGCGTGGGCGCCGCTCAGGGTGACCTGGGTGAACTCCGTGGACAGCTGGTCGAAGCGCGACTCGGCGCGAACGTCCACGTTGTTGAACAGGCCGTAGATGATCGTGCCGTTGCTGTCGATCTCCACATCGACCGGCTCGATGCCGGCGCGGCCGCCGGCGCCGCCGGCGCTGAAGTCCGGGGCCTGCAGGAAGTGCTCGAAGCGGTTGGCGCTGAAATCGGCGTAGAGGACGTCCAGGTTGAACTCGGTGGCGGGGGCCGGCCGCCATTGCAGGGCGGCGGTCACGCCCAGACGTTCCTGATCATGCTCCAGGATTCCGTAGCGCGGCAGGCGCGGCGTGAAGCCGTTAACGGCGCCGGGGCCCGTGCCGACGGCCCCGCCCTGCCAGCGGACGGTGCTGTGACCCTCTTCCAGCGACTCCCGGCTGGAATAGGCCACCGACAGCAGGGCGCCGAAGGTGTCGCCCCAGGTGTTGGAGATCAGGAAGGCGCCGCGCGGGTCGTTGTTCTCGGACAGGTCGTTGTAGCCGAGCTGGCCCGAGACGGCGAAGTTGAAGCCGCTGTAGTCGAACGGACGGGCCGCCTGCAGGTCGACGGTGGCGCCCAGCGAGCCTTCCTCGGTTTCGGCCGAGGCGGTCTTGCGCACGGTGATGCTGTTGAACAGCTCGGAGGCGAAGACGTTGAAGTCAAAGCCGCGGCTGCGGTTTGTGCCGCCCGAGGAATCGGTGCCGCCCGTGGTGGACAGCGCCTCCATGCCGTTGACGCGGATGCGCGTGAAGTCGGAGCCCAGGCCGCGAACGGAGATCTGGCGACCTTCGCCGGCGTCGCGGGTGATGGTCACGCCCGGAACCCGTTGGATGGCCTCGGCCAGGTTGGCGTCCGGGAAATCCGCGATGTCCTCGGCCAGGATCACGTCGACGGCGCCGGCCTCATTGCGCTTCACGCCGAGGGCCTGGGCCAGACTGCTCCGGAAGCCGGTGACGACGATTTCCTCGACTTCGGTGGCCCCGGACGCCTCCTGGGCCATGACGGCTCCGGCCGAAGCCAGGGCGACGCTCATCGCGCCGAGCGAGACGCCGAATTTCCGCGCACGCAGGTACAGGTTCTGTTGGGTCATCCAATCCTCCTCCCATGTTCGGCCTTATCGGCCATCGCCGGAAGGATCATTGCCCTCCGGTCGTTGAGTGTTTTTCTGACACCGGTGTCATGACGACGCATCGTGGTCCTGACACCGGTATCAATACGAGACACTAACTCCAGAATCGAATGCGGCGCAAGTGCGGCGCTTCAAGATTGGTCAGCGCGCCAGCCAGCCCCCGTCAACCGGCACGATCGCGCCGTGCATATAGTCGGAGGCGGAAGAGGCCAGGAACACCGCCGCGCCCGCCATATCCGAGGGATCGCCCCAGCGACCGGCGGGAATGCGGGCGAGGATGTCCCGGTTGCGGGTCTCATCGTTGCGCAGGGCCTCGGTGTTGTTGGTGGCGATGTAGCCCGGCGCGATGGCGTTGGCGTTGATGCCCTTCGACGCCCACTCGCACGCCATCAGTTTCGTCAGCCCCGCCACGCCCGACTTGGAGGCTGTGTAGGAGGGCACGCGGATCCCGCCCTGGAAACTGAGCATGGAGGCGATGTTGATGATCTTGCCCCTGCGGCCCTCGGCCACCCAGCGGCGGGCCACCTGCTGGGTCAGGAAAAACAGCACCTTCAGATTGGTGTCCATCACCGCGTCCCAGTCCTCTTCCGAGAAGTCCAGGCTGTCGGCGCGGCGGATGATGCCGGCGTTGTTGACCAGGATGTCGACCCCGCCCGCCCTGTCCCACGCCTCGGCGACGACGCCCTCGAGCGG
Source organism: Brevundimonas sp. (assembly GCA_036963825.1). Lineage (GTDB taxonomy): Bacteria > Pseudomonadota > Alphaproteobacteria > Caulobacterales > Caulobacteraceae > Brevundimonas. Next base: position 24,913 of record JBALUZ010000007.1, on the reverse strand, counting down.
CGCGGTGGACCCCAGGTCCGCCTTGATGAAATGAAAGGCCCGGCCCAGGGCGCGCACCTTCTCCCCGGTCTCGTCGGCCTCCGAGCGGCCCACGGCGACGATGTCGGCGCCGGCCTCGGCCAGGCCTACGGCCATGCCCTGGCCGATGCCGGTGTTGGCGCCGGTGACCAGGGCGCAGCGCCCCGAAAGATCGAACGAAACGGGCATTTCAACGTTTCCCTGAAGCCGCATTGGTGCTGGATTTGTCTCAATTGGTAACCGGTGTCATACTACGTTGCAACCGGGGGACGGCGCCGGCGCCAGCGCGCGCAGCCTGCCGCCTCCATCCCCATCGCCTTGAAGGACTCCCATGAAAATCGCCCTGATCATCGAGAACAGCCAGGCGGCCAAGAGCCAGATCGTCCACGACGCCCTGACCGCCGTCGCCGAGCCGCTGGGCCATCAGGTCTTCCACTACGGCATGTACGCGCCCGAGGACAAAGCCTCGCTGACCTACGTCATGAACGGGCTTTTGACGGGCATCCTGATCAATTCGGGCGCGGCCGACTTCGTGGTCACCGGCTGCGGCACGGGGACCGGCTCCATGCTGGCCGCCAACGCCATGCCGGGCGTTTTCTGCGGCCTGATCATCGACCCCACGGACGCCTTCCTGTTCGGCCAGATCAACGACGGCAACGCCATCGCCATGCCCTACGCCAAGGGCTTCGGCTGGGCGGCCGAGCTGAACCTGCAGGACGTCTACCGCAAGCTGTTCGAGGGCGAGCGCGGCCTGGGCTATCCCAAGGAGCGGGCCGAGATCATGGCGAAGAACCGCGGCATCCTGAAGGATCTGAAGGCCGTCACCTGCAAGGACATGCTGACCGTCCTGAAGGCCGTCGATCAGGACCTGCTCAAGGCCGCCGTCGCGGGCGAGCGCTTCTCTGAATACTTCTTCGCCAACGCCACGGACCAGGGCATCCGCGACTACATCGAGGGCGTCGTCGGGCGCTGATGCTGCAGGCCCCGCCCGCCGTCAGCGGCGCGGCGGGGCGCTGGAGTCCCGCGCGACCAGGGTGGGGATCACTTCCGGCTGATCCAGCTTCGCCGGGTCCAGTCCCCGGCTCCGGGCCAGCAGTTTCTCCGCCGCCATCCGGCCCATGTCGCGGATGGGCAGCTTCACGGTCGTGAGGGTCGGCCAGATGCGCGACGACATGGGGGCGTCGTCGAAGCCGACGATGGACAGGTCGAACGGCACGTCCAGCCCCGCGTCCCGCGCCGCCTGGTAGACGCCGATGGCCATTTCATCGTTGCCGGCGAAGATGGCGGTGGGGCGGATCTTGCGCGACAGCAGCTCGCGCGCCGCCGCCACCCCGGACTCGAAGGTGTAGGCGCCCTTGACCACCATATCGTCGGCCAGGGCGATTCCCGCCTCCTCCAGGGCCAGACGGAATCCCGCGCCCCGCTCGCGGGTCGAGCGGAACAGATCCGGACCGGTGATCATGGCGATGCGTTTGTGGCCCAGCCCGACGAGATGTCGCGCCGCCTCGGCGGCGCCGCGGCGGTCGTTGGTCACCACCATCCGCTCCGGCGCGTCCAGCGACACCGAGGCGATGCGCACATAGGGGCACCCCACCTCCGTCAGCATGCCGGTGACCCGCTCATCCTCGGAGACCGAAGGGGGCAGGACCGCGCCGAACAGCTTCTGGCGCACGGCGAAGCCGCGCACATTGGCCACGAAATTGTCGCTGGTCCGGTCGCAGGGATGAACCACCAGCTCCAGGCCAGACCCGCGCACGGCGTCCAGGATCCCCTGCTGCATGTTCACCACATAGTTGGGGCTGGGATTGTCGTAGATCATGCCGATCAGGAACGAGCGCCGGAACGCCAGACCCCGCGCCTGGGGATCGGGCGAGAATCCCAGCTCAGCGATCACCGCCTCGACCTTCTCGCGGGTGTCGCCTTTCACGAACGGGGACTGGTTGATGACGCGCGAGACGGTCTTCTTGGACACGCCGGCGATGCGGGCGATGTCGTTGATGGTGGCGGCCCGCCCCGGCGCAAGGCCATGGTCGGCCGCGCCGGCGTCTCCCGCTTCGTCCTGGATCTTGCTCAACTGAAGTCCGGTCCCTCTCTCGTCTCCCGACACTTGCATAGCCCCGGGCGACGCCCCGCGCCACCGTCCGCCGCCCATGGCAATTGTCCACCGGTGGCGAAATGAAATTGACACCGGTTTCCCATCGCCGCAATGTCTGGATCATGGGGAGTGCAGGCGCCGGCGCAGAGAACGCCCGGGCCTCGGGATCACAATCCCGGCAGCGTGAAACAGACGGACAAGAACAGCGTGACCATGGCGACCAATCCCCTTGGCGGGGCCGACACCAGCATCGATTCCGGAGCGGCGATCGCCCGCGCGTTCGTGGACGCGCGGATCGGCGCCCGCGCCCTGCCCGACTACCCTGGACAGATTCCGCAGGACATGGAGGCGGCCTACGCCGTTCAGGACGAGGCCATCCGCCTCTGGGACGATCAGATCGCCGGCTGGAAGATCGGCCGCATTCCCGACGCCTGGCTTGAGCGGCTCAAGGCGCCGCGCCTGACCGGCCCCATCTTCCGCCGCGCCGTGTGGACGGCGGTCGAGGGCGAGGTGATGGATTTCCCCGTGTTCGAGGGCGGCTTCGCCGCCGTGGAGGCCGAGTTCATCCTGAAACTGGCCGCGGACGCGCCGGCGGACCGCACCGACTGGACCGCGCAGGACGCCGCGGACCTGGTCGAAACTCTGATTGTGGGGGTGGAGCCGGCCGGCAGCCCGCTGGCGACCATCAATGTTCTGGGACCGCCCGTGGTGGCGTCGGATTTCGGCAACAACGCCGGACTGATTCTGGGTCAGGAGGTCCCCGACTGGCGCGACCGGCTGACGGACCTGACCTGCGAGACCTTCATCGAGGGCCAGAGCGTCGGCCGGGGCGGCGCTGCGTCCATTCCGGGCGGACCGCTGGAGGCCCTGGCCTTCCTGCTGGGCCTGAACGCCCGGCGCGGCCGGCCGCTGAAAGCCGGCGACCTGATCTCCACCGGCGCGGCCACAGGCATCCATGACATCGTCGCCGGCCAGTCCTCGCGGGTGGTGTTCGACGGCGTGGGCGAAATCCTGTGCCGGGCGGTCCCGGCGAAAGCGGCCTGATCGCCGGGGCCTTCACCCCGGCTTCGCCGCCTGCTAACGACGCCGTTCCCACCCCTTCCGGAACGCGCATGACCATTCCCCGCATCGCCTGGGCCGCCTACGCCTTCGCCGCCGCCGTGATCGTGCTGGACCAGATCACCAAGGCCTGGATGCTTTACGGCCTGCATCTGCGCGAGGTGGGGCAGATCCGGGTGCTCGATCCGGTCTTCAACCTGACCTTCGTGCTGAACCGGGGCGTGTCCTTCGGCCTTCTGACGGGCGGCGAGACCGGCCGCTGGCTGTTGACCGTGTTCTCCATCGCCGTGGCCGGACTTCTGGCCGTCTGGGCCGCCCGGGCGCACCGGCGGCTGCTGATCACGGCCATCGGCCTGATCATGGGCGGCGCGCTCGGCAATGTGATCGACCGCGTCCGTTTCGGCGGGGTGGTGGATTTTCTGGATTTCTCCGGGGCGTACTTCCCGTGGGTCTTCAATGTGGCCGACAGCGCCATCTCCATCGGGGTGGTGCTGCTCGTCGCCGACAGCTTCCTGTCCGAACGGGCCGCCAAGGTTGGCGCGGCCCATGAAAAGTCGTAATCACCCCGGTTAATCGCGAGCGCGAACGCACGACCGCCTGAAAGAGCAGCTGACCATGCGACTGAACTCCGCCTTCACCCTCGGGGCCCTCACCGCCGCCGCCATCGTCCTGACCGGCTGCAGCAGCATCCGCCAGGGCGTGGGTCTGGAACGGGTCACGCCCGACGAGTTCCGGGTCATCTCGCAGGCGCCGCTCAGCGTGCCGCCCGAATACGGCCTGCGCCCCCCCGCGCCCGGCCAGCCGCGTCCGGCCGAACTGGCCCCGGAAAGCTCCGCCCGCCAGATCCTGCTGAGTCAACGTCAGGCCATCACCCGCTCGGCGGGCGAGGAGTCCCTGGTCGCGGCCGCCGGCGCCGCCCAGGCCGATCCGCTGGCGCGTTATGTGGTGGACGACGAGTTCGGCGACCTGGCCCACAAGGAACAGGGCTGGGCCAACCGGGTCATGTTCTGGCGCCGGGGCGACGCCGCCACCCAGGAACCCACCCAGGTCCGCACCATCGAGGGCATCACCACCATCGACGCGGCCAGCGAGGCGGAGCGCCTCCGCGAGCTGACCGGCGGACGGGACGTGGTGATCGAGCGCGGCGGCGGCGGCATCAAGCTGCCGGGGCTCTGAACCGACCCTTCGATCCAGACATTTCCGGCCCGGGCGTGATCGCGCCCGGGCCGGTTTCGTTCTAGACTGGGTGTTCGCATGCCGATCCGTCGCCTCCCTCCCGAAACCGTCAACCGCATCGCCGCCGGCGAGGTGGTCGAGCGCCCCGCCAGCGCCGTGAAGGAGCTGGTGGAGAATGCGCTGGACGCCGGCGCGCGCCGGGTCGACGTCCAGGCCGAGGGCGGCGGGCTGTCGCGCATCCTGATCGCCGACGACGGCAAGGGCATTCCGAGGGATGAGCTGCCGCTGGCGGTGGAGCGGCACGCCACCTCCAAGCTGGAAGCCGACGACGCGGGCGACGTGGACCTGCTGCGCATCTTCACCCTGGGTTTCCGCGGCGAGGCCCTGCCGTCGATCGGCTCGGTGGCGCGCCTGACCATCACCACCCGGGCCATGGGCGCGCCGGAGGCCTGGGCCGTGTCGGTGGAGGGCGGCGACCAGCGCCCCATCGCGCCGGGGGCCTTTCCCGGCGATCACGGGGCGCGGGTGGAGGTGCGGGACCTGTTCTACGCCACGCCGGCGCGGCTGAAATTCATGAAGTCGGCCCGGGCCGAGGCCATGGCCATCTCGGACGAGATCAAGCGCCAGGCCATGGCCCATGAGGCCACCGCCTTCACCCTGACCCTGGACGGCAAGACCACCTTGCGTCTGCCCGCCGAGCCTCCGGGCGACGAGGGACGGCTGAAGCGGCTCGCGGCCCTGCTGGGGCGGGACTTTGAGGACAACGCCCTGCTGATCGACCAGTCGCGCGACGGGATCCGTCTGTCCGGCTATGCCGGCCTGCCCACCTATTCGCGGGGCAATGCGGCGCACCAGTTCCTGTTCGTCAACGGCCGCCCGGTGAAGGACCGGCTGCTGCAGGGCGCCCTGCGCGGCGCCTACGCCGACTTCCTGGCGCGGGACCGGCATCCCGCGGCCGCCCTGTTCCTGGACCTCGACCCGCTGTCCGTGGACGTCAACGTGCACCCGGCCAAGGCCGAGGTGCGGTTCCGCGACCCGGCCATGGTGCGCGGCCTGATCGTGGGCGCCCTGCGCCACGCCCTGGCGGCGGCTGGGCACCGGGCCTCAACCACCGTGGCGGCCGACGCCCTGTCCGGGTTCCAGCCCCATGCGGGCGTGGCCGGGGGCCACAGCCCCTCCGCGCCCGCCGCCGGCGGATGGAGCGGCTGGACCGGCTGGAGCCGTCCCGAGGCCGCCGCCCAGGTCATTCCCGGCCTGAACGAGCGCTCGGCCCGGGTCGAGGCGGCCTGGCCCGCGCCCCCGCAGGGCGTCGTCCCCACCGGTCCCGGCCAGGTCGTCGATCCGCTGGACTATCCGCTGGGCGCGGCGCGGGCGCAGCTGCACGCCAACTACATCGTGGCCCAGACCCGCGACGGCCTGGTCATCGTGGACCAGCACGCCGCCCATGAACGGCTGGTCTATGAGCGCATGAAGACCCAGATGGCCGAGGGCGCCGTGGCCCGTCAGGCCCTGCTGACCCCCGAGGTGGTCGAGCTGGATCCGGCCGAGGCCGAACGGGTGGCGGAGCGGGCCGACGAGCTGGCGGCCCTGGGCCTGGTCGTGGAGGCCTTCGGCGCGGGCGCCGTGCTGGTGCGCGAGACGCCGGCCCTGCTGGGGGACTGCGACGTGCAGGGGCTGATCCGCGACATCGCCGACGACCTGTCGGAGCACGGTTCGGCCCTGGCCCTCACCGAACGGCTGGGCGAGGTGTGCGGCACCATGGCCTGCCACGGCTCGGTGCGCGCCGGCCGGGTTCTGTCGGCGCCCGAGATGAACGCCCTGCTGCGCCAGATGGAGGCCACGCCCCACTCCGGCCAGTGCAACCACGGCCGCCCGACCTATGTGGAGCTGAAGCTGCACGACCTGGAGAAGCTGTTCGGGCGGCGCTGATCAGGCCTCGGCGCGGCCCCGGCCGGTGATCTTGCGCCAGATGCGCTTTCTGGCCTCCAGCACCGACAGTCCCAGGGTCGCGGCGATGCTCCAGAACAGGGCCTCGGTGGCGACGGCGGCCACCACCACAAGAATCAACCGGGTCTCACGCGACACGTCCAGATAGAGCCCGGCGCCCAGCGCGAGCCACGCGGCGACCGCGGCGATGCCGACGACGGCGCTGAGCGCGATCAGGAAGCCGCGGCCCTTTTTGAGGACCCCGGCCTTTTCCCGGGTCACGGGGGCAGGGGCGGCGTTTTCGGCGTTCATGACGGCTCTCCTCATCCGGGCGGCGGTTTCCGCCTTCGGGAATGAAAGTCCCGGCCCGCGGCCGAGTCTTTCAGAGGTGACGGCGCAAACCGCTTCGTCGATGGTCTGGAGCATGGGATTGGGACGGGACCGGGGATTCGAGGCGTTGCTGGCCGAGCACGGCCCCATGCTGCGCCGCATCGCCGGCAGCTATGAAGCCGATCCCGAGCGGCGGCGCGAGCTGGAGCAGGACATCCTGCTGGCCGTGTGGCGGGCCCTGCCCCGCTTTCGCGGCGAGGCGCCGGTGAAGGCCTTCCTGGCCCGGGTGGCCCATAACCGCGCCGTCACCCACGTCTCGAAGGAGGCGGTCCAGCCGCGCCGGGCGCCGCTGGACGAGGCCATGGCGTCCGACGGCCCCACCCCGCATGACCAGGTGGAGGCCGAGGACCTGCGGACCCGGCTGACGGAGGCGGTAAGGGCCCTGCCCCTGTCCCTGCGCCAGCCCGCCGTGCTGACCCTGGAGGGATTCAGCCCCGCCGAGATCGGCCCCATCCTGGGGCTGAACGCCAACGCCGTCTCCATTCGCCTGACCCGGGCGAAGGCGGCCCTGAAAGACCTGATGAACCCGGAGGCCTCGTCATGACGCCGAGCGAAGACTGGACCGAGCTGAGCAACGCCTGGACCACGCCCGCCCAGGACGATCAGGGACTGGCCGACGTGGCGCGCCGGGTGCGTCGCCGCAGCCGGCTGGCGCGGTTGAACTATGTCTTCGAGATGAGCGGCGCCCTGCTCGCCGCGGGCCTCGGCGCCTGGGTGCTGACGGCCAGACCGCCGGACCAGTGGCTGCTGGGCGCTGCGGCGGTGGTGTTCGGCGTGTTCGCCGCCGCCATGACGGTCTGGGCGAGGGGCGCCCGGACGCCTGACGATCTGGCGACGCCGCAGCAGGCCCTTGCCGCCGCCATCCGCCAGGCGGAGGCGGGACGCCGCTGGAGCCAGGCCGGGATCGCGGTCACCATCGGCGCGGCGGTGTTTCTGGGGGTGGCGGTTGCGGCCTACCCCATGGATGAGGATCTGACCGTCCTGTATTCGGCCGGCGCCCTGTTCCTGTTCGGCTGCCTGGCTTTCTACCTGCGACACCAGAACCGCTGCGCCCGGCGCATCGCCGGCCACCGCCAGGCCCTGGAGGACCTTGAGGACCTGGAGGCCTAGCCGCGCCGTCCCCGGGCTCGAAGACGGGCTGCGAGAAGCCGGCGACCCGCCCCGGCGGGGATCAGAACTGCGGCTCGGGCAGCCGGGTGCAGGGACCGGAATAGACCTGGCGCCGCACCGCGCCGACGGCCGGGTCGAACACGTCCATCGTCACCTGGAAGACGCCTCTGCGCCGATCGAGCCGCGCCTCCTGGATGCGGTGCCAGCCGGCCTCGACATGGCGGGTCGTGATGTCCTGGCCGCAGGCGTCGTAGATCTCGATGCAGGCCTCGCCGCACCGGCCGAACGCTTCGGGGCAGAACTGGTAGGCGTCGTCGGTGACCCAGACGTCCTCATCCAGGTGGTTGTTGAAGGGATCCGCGCCCGCGACGTTGGGCGGCAAATAGGCGTTCGACCGGACGACGTGGATCCTGGTCGTATCCCCGGGATAGATGGAGAAGCTCCAGGTGCCGCGGTCTGCGGTCTCCAGGACGCGCCCATCGGGCTGGGACAGCACCTGGACCTGGATCTCGCAGTCCAGAACGATGTTCCCGGCGAGCGCGGGCGCCGCCCAGAGGACGGACATCATGGCGGCGCCGCAGGCGCCCATCCGGAAAGACATCAAGGCCTCCACAGGGGGCGCCCACGCCCCGTTCTGCCGCGCAGTCTTGTCGAAACAGCAGCGTTCGGCAAGCGGCGGAGAGGGGTCAGACGGTCGTGCGGGCGCCGCGGGTCTGCTTGCGCCACAGGGCTGCGTACTCGCCGCCCTGGCGGGCGACCAGCTCCATGTGGGTCCCGCGCTCGACGATGCGGCCGTCCTTGAGCACCAGGATCTGGTCGGCGTCGGCGATGGTGGACAGGCGGTGGGCGACCACCAGGGTGGTGCGCCCGGCGCGGGCCTTGCGCAGGGTCTTCTGGATGGCCTGTTCGGTGCGGCTGTCCAGGGCGCTGGTGGCCTCGTCCAGAATGAGGATGCGCGGATCGGCCAGCAGGGCGCGGGCGATGCCGACCCGCTGGCGCTCACCGCCGGACAGTTTGAGGCCGCGCTCGCCCACCTTCGTCTCCATGCCTTCGGGCAGGCCCCGGATGAAGTCGCCCAGTTCGGCCGCGTCGGCGGCGGCCCAGACCTCGGCCTCCGAGGCGTTCGGCCTGGCGAAGGCGATGTTGACCGCCAGGCTGTCATTGAACAGCGCCACGTCCTGCGGGACCAGCGCCACGGCCCGGCGCAGGGACGCCTGGGTGACGGTCCGCACGTCCAGACCGTCGATCAGGACGCGCCCCGATTGCGGATCCAGCAGCCGCAGGGCCAGCTTGACGATGGTCGATTTGCCCGCCCCCGACGGCCCCACCAGCGCCGTGGTCGTGCCGGGCGCGGCGATGAAGCTGATGTCTTCCAGACCGGTGGCGCGCGAGGAATGCTGGAAGCCCACGGCCTCGAACGTCACGGCCCCGCCCCGGTCGTCGGCGGGCGGGGGCAGGTCCGGGGCGCCCGGCGCATCAGCCACCTGGGGCGACTGGCGCGTGACCTTCAGCATCTCCTCCATGTCGATGAAGGACTGACGGATTTCGCGATAGGCGAAGCCCAGAATGTTCAGGGGGGCGTACAGGGAGATCAGGATCAGCACGGCGGCGGTCACGTCGCCCGGGCCCATGCGCCCCGCCGCCGCCTCGAACCCGGCCATGACCGCCATGACGCCGAGCCCGACGTTCATGATCAGGCCCTGGGTCATGTTCAGGACCGCCAGCGAGTTGTTGGCCTTGACCGCCGCGTCGCCATAGACGCCCAGCGCCCGCTCATAGCTGTCGGCGGCCCGCGCCTCGGCCCCGAAGGCCTTCACGGTCTCATAGTTCAGCAGGGCGTCCACCGCCTGGCCCGCGGCCTCGGAATCCGCCGCGTTCATGATGCGGCGGTGTTCCAGCCGCCAGTTGGAGATGGCGAAGGTGATCACCGCATAGATCACCACCACCGCGACCGCCACGGCCCCGAAGCGCCAGTCATAGGCGCCCGCCAGCACCCCCGCCGCCAGGATCAGCTCCAGCCCGGTGGGGATCAGGTTGAAGGCCAGGATGCGCAGCAGGAAGTCGACGGCGCGCGAGCCGCGCTCCACCGTGCGGGACAGGGAGCCGGAGCGCTTGGTCTGGTGGAAATCCAGCGACAGGTTCAGGGCGTGGGCGAAGGTCTCCGCCGCCGTGGTGCGCTGGGCCGCCTGACGCACCGGGGCGAACACCATGTCCGACAGCTGCGGGGCGGCCGAGGACAGGAACCGGATCAGCGCCCAGCCCACCGCGAAGGCGACGAAGCCCGCCGCCACGCCCGCGGCGGCGCCCTGATCGGCGGCGAGGCGGTTGACCGCCGCCCCCAACGCCAGCGGCGCCAGGACGCCCAGCGCCTTGCCCGCCAGGGTCAGGATAATGGCGCCGGCCAGCCGGGTCCGGAGCCAGGGCGCCCGCGATCTCCCCACCAGACGCGCCAGGTCCATGAGCGCCTTCAGCGTCCCCGGTCCCTCCGTCCTCGTCTCGACCCCGGCCATCCGGGCGCGGACCTCGGGGTCGGCGCGTCGTCGGCCCGAGCGTTCACCACGCATCGCCATGGCGCCTATATGGCGAGCGCGCGGGCCGGGCGAAAGCCTTTCCGCAGGACCGACTTTCGGCGCCGCTGGCGTCCGCCGCGAGACCGGCCATATTCATCGCATGAAACTCTTCACCATCGGATATGAAGGCGAGCCCCAGGCCGCCGTGATCGAACGGCTGAAGGCGGCCGGAGTCCGGCTGCTGGTCGACGTGCGGGCTGTGGCGGCCTCGCGCCGGGCCGGGTTCTCCAAGACCGTGCTGGGCGAGAGCCTGAAGGCGGCCGGCATCGGCTACGTGCACCTGCGCGCCCTTGGCACGCCCAAGAGCGGCCGCGACGCCGCCCGCAAGGGCCGCATCGAGGAGATGCGCGCCATCTTCGCCGACCACCTGGCCGAGCCCGACAGCCAGCTGGCGTTCGAACAGCTGCGCGATCTGGCGCGCGAGCAGCCCGCCGCCCTGCTGTGCTTCGAGGCGGACCACGCGGGCTGCCACCGCTCGGTTCTGGCCGAGCGGCTGGCGCGCGAGGACGGCTTTGAGGTGGTGAACCTCTAGCCTACTGCCCGCGAACCACCGGATCGGCCGAGCCGGTGGTGATGGGGTGATAGCCGGGCCGGGCCTCTTCATAGATGCGCCGGGCCAACGGACGGCCCCAGTCGCCTTCAGCCATCAGGGCCACATAGAGGGGCTGGGTGAATTTGCGCCGGCCCATGCCGGTCAGGAACTGCTCCAGCGCCGGAACCGCCGGGTCGTACTGGTGGCGCACCGCGATCATCAGCCAGGCGAACAGAATCTCGCTGTTGCCCGCTTCGGACAGGCTGAAGGCGCGATCCAGATCGGCCAGCCGGGCGTCCGTCATGGTTTCGGGCAGGGAGCCCAGGAAATGCTGCCACTCCTGCGTCACCCAGCCGTCCGTATCCAGCTGCGCCGCCGGGGTCCCGTTCACGAACGCCTGGACCTGGGCCTCCACCGCAGTGAAGGCGTCGGACGCCGGCTGGACCGCATTGGACGGCAGGCCGGGACCATAGATCCAGGCGTCCATCTGGAGCCCGGCTTCCAGCGCCGGGTCGCCCGCGATCAGGTGCTCGCGGATGTCGGCCAGGAACATGGCCGTGGTCATGGGGCGGAAGGCGTTGCGGTCGAAATAGCCGCGCAGCCAGGCGTCGAAACGCTCGCGGCCCACGGCGCGCTCTATGGTGCGCAGGAAGAAGGCGCCCTTGTTGTAGGCGATGGCGGTCATGCCTTCGTCCGGATCGCGTCCGGCCAGGTCGAGATACAGGCTCTGGTCCCCGGCCGGCAGGTCGGCCATCTCGGCCTGCAGCTCGGTCCACTCCAGCGCCCGCAGCATTTCGGCCCGTTCCGGGCCGTAGATGGCCTCCATGATCCGGTTCTCGAAATAGACGGTGAAGCCCTCATTGAGCCAGAAGTCGTTCCAGGTGGCGTTGGTGACCAGATTGCCGGACCAGCTGTGGGCCAGTTCGTGCGCCACCAGCGACACCAGCGAGCGGTCGCCGGCGATGATGGTGGGGGTGGCGAAGGTCAGGCGCGGATTCTCCATGCCGCCGAACGGGAAGCTGGGCGGCAGCACCAGCATGTCGTAGCGGCCCCAGATGTAGGGGCCGTAGAGGTCCTCGGCCGCCTCGACCATGGCCTCAACCTCGGGGAACTCGGCCGCCGAGCGGTCCAGCATGGAAGGCTCGGTGTAGACGCCGGTGCGCGCGCCCAGCGGCTGGAAGGCGATGTCGCCCACGCCGAGGGCGATCAGATAGGGCGGGACCGGATTGTCCAGGCGGAAGCGGAAGGCGCGGCGGCCGTCCGGCGTCCTCTCGCCCTCGGGGGTCAGCATCTCGGCGCTCATCACCGCCTTCATGTCCTCGGGCACGGTGATGCGGGCGGAATAGGTCTGGCGGATCCCGGGGCTGTCCTGGGTCGGGATCCAGGTGCGGGTCAGGATGGCCTGGCCCTGGCTGAACAGATAGGGCAGGCGGCCGCCCGCCGTCTGTTCCGGCGTCAGCCATTGCAGGGCCGCCGCGTCGGGCCGGGTGGAGTAGTCGATATGGATGCGCCCTTCGGTGAAGGGGATCGCGATGGTCAGCGGCTTGCCCAGGAACGGGCGTTCGTCGCCGATGGCGTAATCCAGCGGGCCGTCGTCCGAGCGCACGCCGTGGATGTCCAGATCGCGGATGTCCAGGATGATCTCGTCCGCGCCAGGCTCGGCGGTGATGTCCAGGCTGGCCGTGCCCGCCAGCATGCGCCGGTCGAAGTCCGCCGCCAGGTCCAGGTTCACGTGGTGGACCCGCGCGATCTCCGGCCGGGCGTAGGAATGGGCGTCAGCCACGTATTGCACCTGCATGGGGATCTGCGGCCCGGCGACCTCGGTCGCGGGCATGTTGGCGCAGGCGGACAGGCCGCCGGACAGGGCCAGGGCGGCCGCAATGGCGAGAGCAGAGGGGCGAATCATGTGGGAACTCCCTGAACGGCGCGCCCTTCAGGGCGTCATGTGGCCCCTCCTTAAGCCGCGCTCGTCCAGGGTTCAAACCCTGGCGGCCCCGGATCAGATGCCCGAGAGGCTCAGCTCGATGCGCGAGGCCTGGGCCTGAAGTTCCCCCGGCGCCGTGGCCTCGGCCGGGTCGGCCGGAGCGGTGACGTCGGACCAATTGGCCACAAAGGCGTCGATCTCGTCGCGCACCGGGCGCAGGTCGCCGTCCCGCGCCGCCACCTGCCGGGCGGCCAGGGCCGCGCCGTAGGAATGCTGCCACTCGATCGGATCCACCCCGTCCCCGGTGACCACCAGGGCGTAGAGACCGGTGGAGATGTTCAGCAGGCCCGTCACCACGTCGGCGGCGTCGCCGCCGGCCTGACGGGCGGCGCGGTCCAGCTCGGCGATGGCGGCGTTCAGGGCGCCGGTCGAGCCGCTCTCGGCGGCGCGGCGCAGCACGGCCTCGTCCACGCCCGCGGCGTCATAATCGGCCTTGGCCGGATCGTAGACCTCCAGCATGCCCTGGCCCGCGAGGGCGGCGGCGGAGGCTTCGCCCTCCACCGGCGCGGCGGCCTGGGCCACCAGGAAGAAGCCCTTCAGGTGCTGCAGCCGCAGGGCCAGGCGGCTCTCGGCCGGCACGGCGCCGTAGGCGCTGACGGCGCCCGCTTCGCCGCCCTCGCCCTCGCCTTCGCCTGCCGCGCTGGCCGGCGGCGCCGTCGGCTGGGCCGGAGCCTCGCCGCCCTGGTCGGAACAGGCGGCGACGCCCGCGATCAGCAGGGCGGAGCCGGCGGCGGTCCAGAGGCGGGGGCGGAAAAGGCGGGTGTCGGACATGAAGGGACGCTCCGGTCGGAAAGGGTCAGGGACCATAGACCGGAGCGCCAGAGATGCAAATGGTTCGCAGACGCGAAACCGCGGTTTACTCGACCCGCTCGCCCGTTTCGGGATTCAGCGCGCCTTCGCGGCCCTCGGCGGCGGCTTCGCGCTGGTTCTCCTCCAGTTCCTCGGCGGCGTCGCCGGCAAGGTCCTCGACCCCCCGCGCGGCTTCCATGGCGCCCGATTCGATCCGCTCGCCCAGTTCCGCGGCGCCGTCCTCGATGGTCTCGCCGGCCACGGCGGCGTCCTGCTCCGCCTGCTCCTGTTCGGCCTCCGTGCAGGCTACGGCGCCCAGCGACAGGGCGGCGACGGCCGCCATGGCCAGCCAGGGTTTGTTTCGAATGGTCACGGGCAGGCCCTCCTCGAATGGATCCAGCGGGAAGAACGCTCACGCTGGGCTGGAGTTGCGCCCTTTCGCCCGGCGCCATGGAGCGCTAACGGTCCCGTATGTCCCCAACTGGAGCCCCCCGGTGATTGTTCTGGCCGACGTCCTCACAGCGGAAGACCTGGAGCGTGTGCGCGGCGGGCTGGACAAGGCCCCGTTCCGCGACGGCAAGGCCACGGCGGGCGCGGCGGCCCGCAAGGTCAAGGACAACCTCCAGGCCCGCGGCGATGACGCCACGGTCCAGGCCCTGGCCCGCTTCGTGCGCGACGCCCTGGAGCGGCACCCGGTGTTCCACCCGCTGACGCGCCCGGCCCGCTGGTCGAACCTGATCTTCTCGCGCTATTCCGGCGGCCAGCAGTACGGCCTGCACACGGACGACGCCGCCATGCGGGGCGAGGACGGCGAGCGGATGCGCACCGATCTCAGCTTCACCCTGTTCCTGTCCGACCCCGCGACCTACGAGGGCGGCGCCCTGCTGCTGGACGATCTGGACGGGGAGCGGGAGTTCCGCCCCGCCGCCGGATCCGCCGTGATCTACCAGACCGGCCGCCTGCACCGGGTCACCCCCGTCACCGCCGGCGAACGGCTGGCCGCGGTGGGCTGGATCCAGTCGCTGGTGCGGCGTCAGGACCAGCGGGAGATCCTGTTCGATCTGGAGCGCGTGCGCTGGTCCGCGGCCGAGGGCGAAGCCCGCCTGCTGACGGACAAGACCATCGGCAACCTGCTGCGCATGTGGGCCGAAACCTGAGGCTCAGACCTCGAACACCCGGTAGGGCGTGTCGCCCAGGGTCTTCAGCACCGGCAGGGCGACATTATAGACCGGCACGCCGCGCGCCGTGGCGCCTTCAGGCCCGCCGCGATGGGCGTGGCCGTGGACCACCAGGCTGATGTTGTCATAGCGGTCGATGACCTCCGCCAGCCGCGACGACCCCAGAAAGGCATGGATTTCCGGCGGCTCGCCCATCACCGTCTCCACCACCGGGGCGTAGTGCAGCAGCACCACGCTGCGCTCGGTGCGCAGGGTGCGGATGGAGTTCTCGATCTCGTTGGCGTCCTTGACCGCCTCCTGCACGAAGGCCTTCACCTCCGGCTCGCCGAAGGGGCTCAGCATGAAGCGGCCGAAGCCGCCGATGAAGCCCTTGCCGCCGGCGAAACCCACGCCGTCGATCTCATAGGCCTGGCCGTCCAGCATCTTCACCCCGGCCGCGCACAGCATCTCGCGCACCATCTCGGGCTGGCCGCACTCGTATTCATGGTTGCCCAGAACCCCGACCATGGGGATGCGGCAGGCGCGCAGGTCCTCGATCAGGATCTCCACCTCCCGGCTCTTGCCGAAATTGACCAGGTCGCCGCACAGGCACAGCACGTCCGCGTCCTCGTGAACCCGTTCGAACAACGCCCGGTGAGGCCGCTCGTGGGATTCGCCCACGTGCAGGTCGCCCACCGCCGCCACGCGCAGCTTCCCGGGCGGGCCTTTCTCAAGCCCCGGCTGGGGCGTCTGGGGATCAGCCGATCGGGTCATGGCGCTCCTCCAGCCCCTTGCCGACCACATCGGCGAACCCCCACTCCGCGATGTCCATGACATAGTCCCGCGGGCTGAACAGGCGGCCGCGGCAGACCTTCACCCGGGCCGGCGGCAGGTCCACCTGCGCATGAAGACGCCCGGTCAGCTCCGTCATCAGCCAGGCCGGCACCCGGTTGCGTTCGGTGGGATAGGCGAAGCGGAAATTCAGAAGATGCGCCAGCAGCACCTCCCAGTAGGGCTCCATCTGGTCCAGCAGGCGTTTCCAGTCGATGTTGTCCGACTGTTTCAGGATGACGTGGTTCACGTCCGCCCCGTCGAAGCGGTAGCGGTCCTGGATAAAGAACTTCGACAGCAGAAGCGCCGCCGGCGGCGTGATGCGGACCTCCGCCCCGTAGACGCTGATGGTGTCCTCGCCAAACCAGTCGTCGGCGACGGCGATGGCGCCGTTGGACATGGCGAAGATCACGTCGAAGAAATGGTCGCCCTCGAACACCTTGGCGATCCAGCGCTCATCCTCCACCTCGGTCCGGTAGCCGCGGGCCTGGAAGAAGGCGAGGATGCGCGGATAATCGCCGGCCTTGCAGAAGACGTCCAGGTCCTTGGTCGGCCGGTGAATGCCCGTGTAGGCCGTGACCGCATAGGTGCCCGACAGCAGGAAGGGGATGCCGCTTTCCTTCAGCAGCTTCAGGCTCCCGGCGAAGAACGCGGCCGCCTCCGGCGGAGGGGAGTAGGTCGGGTCGACGACGGGTTCGGACATGCGCCCTTTCTGGGGACCGATCGTCCCGGCTGCGAAGCCCAGAAAACGGCGGCCGGGAGGGCGCGGTTCCCGTGAGGCTCCGTACATTACAGGTCGGTAAGGTGCGGCCGCCGCAGGGCGCGCCTAAGGTGACCGCCGGTCTGCAAGGGAAGCCCTCATGTTCAAACGCCGCCTGATCGTCACCGCCGCCGCCACGGCGCTTCTGATGGGGGCGGCGCTGCCCGCCGTCGCCTTTGAAGGGGCCGCTGTCTCCACCCGCACGGCCGCCGCGCAGGCGCCGGCCGGCGTCGAGGTGCCGCCGCTGGGCTTCCAGCGCCGGGTGCTGGACAACGGCATGGAGGTCTACACGGCCCGGGATCCCAACACCTCGAATGTGGCGGTCCAGGTCTGGTACCGGGTGGGCTCCAAGGACGACCCGCAGGGGCGCTCGGGCTTCGCGCACCTGTTCGAACACCTGTTGTTCAAGGCCACCCGCAACATGCCGGAAGAGACCCTGGACCGGCTGACCGAGGACGTGGGCGGCTTCAACAACGCCTTCACCGCCGACGACGTCACCGCCTATCATGAAGTGGTGCCCGCCAATCACCTGGAGCGCATCCTGTTCGCCGAGGCCGAGCGCCTGGGCTCGCTGGTGGTGGACGAGGACACGTTCATTTCCGAGCGGGACGTGGTCAAGAACGAGTACCGCCAGCGCATCCTCGCATCGCCCTACGGCCGGCTGTTCGGGCTGTTCATGCCCCAGATGATCTATCAGGAGCACCCGTACCGCCGCCCCGGCATCGGCTCCATCGAGGATCTGGACGCCGCGACCCTGGACGACGTGCTGCGCTTCCACGAAACCTACTACCGGCCCGACAACGCCATCCTGATCGTGGCGGGCAATTTCAACCAGGCCCAGCTGGACGGCTGGATCGACGAGTATTTCGCCCCGCTCGAGCGGCCGGATCGGCCCATGCCCGCCAACGACGTGGCCGAGCCGGACATCGCCGCCCCGCGCGAGGCGACCTTCTACGCTCCGAACGTGCCGCTGCCGGCGGTGGTGCTGTCCTGGCCCACGGTGGCGTACGACCATCCGGACAGGGCGGCCCTGACCGTGCTGGACGGCATCCTGTCCACCGGCGAGTCCTCGCGCATGTACCGGTCGCTGGTCTATGACCAGCAGATCGCCGCCCAGGCCTCCTCCATGCCCGATTTCGCCCAGCAGGCGGGGTATCTGGCCGCCTATGCCCTGATGGCCGGAGACGCCACCCCGGAGCAGGGCATCGCCGCCATCCAGGCCGAGATCGCCCGGTTCCGCGACGAGCCGGTCACCGAGGCGGAGCTGACCGAAGCCAAGAACGAGCTGGTCGCCGGCGCCCTGCGGGAGCGGGAGACCACCGACCAGCGGGCCTCGGCCCTGGGCTGGGCCCTGATCATGACCGGCGACCCCGCCACCGCCGACAACGAGATCGCCGCCATCCAGGCCGTCACCGCCGCCGACGTGCAGCGCGTGGCGCGCCGCTATCTCACGCCCGAGCGCACCATCACCGTGCGCTACCTGAACGCCGACGACGCCAATCCACCCAGCGAGCAGGTGCTGAACGTGCCGGCTCCGGTGACCCTGGACGACCTGGCCCCCGCCGGCGAGATGGTCACCCTGGCGCCTGAGGCCGAGCGCGTGCCCATTCCCGAGCCGGGTCCGCCGCTGGAGCCCGCCACGCCGCAGATCAGCGAGCGCACCCTGGACAACGGCCTGCGCGTTCTGGTGGCCCCCACAAACGGGCTGCCGCTCGTCTCGG
The DNA here is from genome assembly GCA_036963825.1 of Brevundimonas sp. Classification (GTDB taxonomy): domain Bacteria; phylum Pseudomonadota; class Alphaproteobacteria; order Caulobacterales; family Caulobacteraceae; genus Brevundimonas. The sequence continues at coordinate 6,795 of JBALUZ010000007.1, read as the reverse complement.
CGCGTCTCGGTTTCGACGCCGGGACCGCCGACGATCCGCAGGACCGCGCGGGCGTGGCCAGCCTGACCGCCTCCATGATCAGCCAGGGCACGTCGCGCCTGTCGGCGCCCGAGATCGCCACCCAGATCGAGCAGCTGGGCGCCTCGATCGGAGCGGGCGCGGGCGTGGACTTCACCAATGTCTACGCCAGCGCGCCGGCCGACGTGTTCGGCCAGACGCTGGGCCTGATGGCCGAGCTGGTGCAGGATCCCGCCTTCTCGGCCGAGGAGCTGGATCGCCAGCAGAGCCAGGCCATGGACGGGCTGCGGGTGGCCCTGAGCGAGCCCGGCTCCATCGCCTCCCAGGCCGTCGGACGGGTGATCTACGGCGAGGCGCCCTACGGCGCCCCCGGCTCGGGCACCCTGACCACCGTGCCGGCGATCACCCGGGACGATCTGTCCGCGTTCCACGCCGCCAACTGGCGTCCCTCGGCCGCGACCCTGGTGTTCTCGGGCGACATCACGCCCGAGGCCGCCTACGCCCTGGCGGAGCAAGCCTTCGGCGACTGGTCCGAACCGTCGGTTCCGGCCGCCACGGTCGATGATTCCGCCGGCCCCGCCCGGGCGCCCCGGGTTCTGGTGATCGACCAGCCCGGCGCCGGTCAGGCCGCGGTGGTGGCGGCGCGCCGCAGCGTGCCCCGGGACCACCCCGACTACTATCCGCTGCTGGTGGGGACGAACCTGCTGGGCGGCGGCTACTCGTCGCGCCTGAATCAGGAAATCCGCATCAAGCGGGGCCTGTCCTACGGCGCAGGCGCCTCGCTCGGCGCGCGGGATGACCAGGGGGTGTTCACCGCCTCGACCCAGACGCCGAACGAGACCGCCGTGGAAGTCGCGGGGCTGATCCTGGCGGAACTGGGCCGACTGTCGGCCGAGCCGGCGTCGGAGGCCGAGCTGGGACCGCGTCAGGCCACCCTGGTGGGCGGCTTCGGCCGCTCGCTCGAGACCGTGGACGGTCTGGGCAGCTGGGTCGCCAACCTGGCCCTGTATGACCTGCCCATGAGCGATCTGGCGGCCTACGCCGGCCGGGTCAACGCGGTCACGCCGGAGCAGGTCCAGGCCGCCGCCGGACGGACGCTGACGGTGGACGGAACCAGCCTGGTCATCGTCGGGGACGCGTCCCTGTTCATCGACGGTCTGCGCGCCGTCTATCCGGACGTGGAAGTCATCGCCCTGGACGACCTCAACCTGGACAGCGCGTCCCTGCGGTAGGGGTCCGAAGCCGGCCCTCCTTTCCGGGTGCGGGAAGGAGGGCCGGCGCCCCCATGTCCGGCGCGCCGGACGGCGGCGTCAGCCCTCCTCGGGCTCGTCGTCCGGTATGGCGGGCGTTTCGGGGGCGGCGGGCGCAAGGGTGCGCACCTCGCCCAGCTCCGCGCCCGGAAAGGTCTGCATCACCGCCCGGACGAAGGGGTTGTCCAGGATCGCCTGGCGCGCCGCGTCCTTTTCACGACGGTCGCGCTCGATCAGGGTCTCGCCGCCGCCCTGGCCGTTGGCGGCGATCAGCCAGGTGCGGCCGGTCCAGTCCTTGAGGCGCGTGGCCAGCCGCCGGGCCAGGTCGTGGGGCGCGCCCGGAACCGGTTCGAAGGTGATGGCGCCGGGCTTGAAGGCGATCAGGCGCACGTAACGCTGCACATCCATCTGCAGGCCGATGTCGCGCTTCTCGCCGATGAGGGCGACCGTCTGGTCAAAGGTCTGCGGGTCGGGAAGCGTCTCGGTCTGGGCGCTGGGCCGCGCCGCGATCTGGGCGCTGGCCCCGCCGCCACCGCCGCGGGGGGCCGACGGGCCGCCGCCGCCGCCCACCGGTTCGCCCGACTGCAGCTTCTTGAGCGCTTCTTCCGGCCCGGGCAGGTCGGCGGCGTAGGCGATGCGGACGATGGCCATCTCCACCGCGTCGGCCGGGTTGGGCGCGCGCCGCACCTCTTCGTGGGCCTTGAGCAGCATGGACCACACCCGCGACAGCGAGCCTGCAGAGATGGAAGCGCCCAGCGCCGCCAGCCTCTGGGCCTGGTCATTGGGCAGGCGGGTCGCGGCCGGCCCGAGCATCTTGGAGACCGAGGCCGCGTGGCAGTGCTCCAGCAGGTCATTGACCACCTGGACCGGATCGGCGCCGAAGCCGTAGAGCTGGCGGAACGCCTCCAGCGCCTCGGGCGTGCGGCCGCCCATCAGGCTTTCGAACAGGGCGATGGTCTGGGTGCGGTCGGCCAGACCCAGCATGTCGCGCACCAGCTCGGCCCTGACCATCTGGCCGCCCTCGGCCTGGACCAGGGCCTGATCCAGCAGGGACAGGCCGTCCCGCACCGAGCCTTCGGCCGCCCGGGCGATGAGCGCCAGGGCCTCGCTGTCGATCTTCATGCCTTCCCGGTCCGCCACCTTCGCCAGGTGACCGGACAGGATCTCGGGCTCGACGCGGCGCAGGTCGAAGCGCTGGCAGCGGGACAGGATGGTCACCGGAACCTTGCGGATCTCGGTGGTGGCGAAGATGAATTTGGCGTGGGGCGGCGGCTCTTCCAGGGTCTTCAGCAAGGCGTTGAAGGCCTGGGTCGAGAGCATGTGCACCTCGTCCAGCACATAGACCTTGTAGCGGGCCTCCACCGGGCCGTAGCGGACGCTGTCCAGGATGTCGCGGATGTCGCCGACGCCGGTGTGGCTGGCGGCGTCCATCTCCATCACGTCCATGTGCCGGCCTTCCATGATGGCGGCGTCATGGCGGCCCGTGGCGGTCAGGGCCAGGGACGGGCGGTCGATGGTGTCGGATTCATTGTTCAGGGCGCGCGCCAGCAGCCGGGCGGTGGTGGTCTTGCCCACCCCCCGCACCCCGGTGAGCATGAAGGCGTGGGCGATGCGGCCGCTGGAAAAGGCGTTGGTGAGGGTCCGGACCATGGCCTCCTGGCCGATCAGGTCCTCGAAGGTGCGCGGGCGATATTTGCGGGCCAGCACGGTGTAGGCGACGTCGTCGGTCGGCGCCGCGGGCCGGGTCGCGGCCGGGGCGGGCGCCGCGACAGGCGCTTCCACCGGAGCCCCGGCGGGGGCGCCGAACATGTCGTCGGTGTTGGGATCGCGCTCCTCGACCTCGGCCTCGGGCGCGCCGCCGTCGAGGACGTCGTCCTCCCAGGGAGGTCCGTCCGATTTCAGGTCCGTGTCGCTCATGCCCTGTCATAGCGCGCGAAGTCCGCCGCTGCGAAGCGGCCAGAACGGATTTCCAACAGTTTCGGGAGGCGCCCTCAAGCAGCGCGGCCCCGCAGGCCGGGCGACAGGGCGAAAAGAATGAGGGTGGAGACCGACACGACCCGAAGGGGAATTCGTTGTGGCTGCTGCCTTCCGGCCCTGACCAGGTTGGCGAAGCCTCCGCCCGCGCCGATCTCCGGGAAGGGATATGGCGTCTAAACGCCGATTGATCAAGCGGGGCCTTCCGGCGCGCGGCGCCCGGTTCTAGATAGACAGGGATGGCCTTTCCCCAGAACACCTTTTCCGGAAACCCGCTGGACCGCGCCGGCGACCGGCGCAACGATCCCGAATGGATCGCCGGACAGGAAGGGAATCCTGACGCCCTGGCCCTGGCCCTGTGGGAAGGACGCCCCCTTCTGGAGGACCATCCGGACGGACCCCGGCTGGCCTGGCTGTCCATGCCGCACGCCATGGACCTGACCCGGGACCGCCGCGTCTTTCTGGGGCTCTGGAAGCACGCGCCGGTGTTCGCCGTCGAGTTCGAGGGGGCGGCCGACCCGGCCGCGGGGCCGGTCATGGGCCTTGGCGCCTTTCACGAGATGCGGGCCGCCGCGGCCCTGCTGCCCGGCCACGAGGCGGCCATGGCGGGGGCGGCCAAGTCCCTGTTCGACTGGCGTCGCAGGCACGGCTTCTGCGCCGCCTGCGGCGCGGAGACCCGGGATTCCGCCGGGGGCTGGCGGCGGGTCTGTCCGGCGTGCCGGGCCGAGCACTTCCCGCGGGTGGACCCGGTGGTGATCATGCTGCCCGTCTTCGAGGGCCGTTGCCTGCTCGGCCGCCAGGCGGCGTGGCCTGCGGGTCGCATGTCGGCCCTGGCGGGCTTTCTGGAGCCGGGCGAAAGCATCGAGGAGGCCTGCGCCCGGGAGGTGGAGGAGGAAGCCGGCCTTGAGGTCACGGCGGTGCGTTATCACTCCAGCCAGCCGTGGCCGTTTCCGTCGCAGCTGATGATCGGCCTGATCTGCGACGTGAGCCACGACCGGGCCGCGCCCGACCAGACCGAGCTGGAGGCCGTGGCCTGGCTGACCCGCGACGAGGCCCGCGCCGTGCTGGCCGGGACCCATGCCGAGGTGCTGGCCCCGCCGCCCGTCGCCATCGCCCGCAGCCTGTTGCAGGCGTGGGTTGACGCCGAAGACTGACCCCTGCGACGCCAGGACGCCGTCGAGGCGGTTGCGAACCCCGCCGGGGCGTGTAAGACAGCCGCAAACCATGGACCTTGGCCGGATTTCGGCCCTCTACACGGGACTCGACCACGCGCATGAGCGGCGATCTGAAGTGGAACAAGATTTTCGGCGCCGGTCTGGCGACCGTGTTCGCCATCGTGGTGGTGAATCAGGTGTCGGGCTTCGTCTATTCCAGCGAGCCGCCGGAAAAGATGGGCTACTTCATCGACGCGCCCGAGGAGGCCGCGGGCGGCGAGGCCGAGGTGGAGCTGCCGCCGGACTGGGGCACGGTGCTGCCGGTGGCCGACGTCGCGGCCGGTGAGCGCGCCTTCGCCCGCTGCGCCGCCTGTCACACCATCAACCAGGGCGGGGCCAACGGCATCGGGCCGAACCTGTACGGCGTGGTCGGCGGTCCGATCACCCACGCCGCCGGCTTCGACTATTCGCCCGCCCTGCGTGAGCACGCCGCCGCGAACCCGACCTGGACCTACGACGAGCTGGACCAGTTCATCACCGCCCCGTCGCGTCACGTGCGCGGCACCAAGATGTCCTTCGCCGGCATCCGCAACACCGAGGAGCGGGTGGCGCTGATCGCCTATCTGCGCTCGCAGGGCTCGGGCGGCTACGCCATCCCGGCGCCCGACCCTTCGCGCCAGCCCGGCGCCGAGGGCGAGGCTGCGGCGGAGGAAATCCCGCCCCTGCCGGAAGGCGCGGCGGACGAAGGCATCGCCCAGACGCCGAATGAAGGCGTCGCCGCCACGGCCGACTTCCGGGAGACCAGTCCCGCGCAGCCGTCTTCGGAAAGCGAAGACCAGAACTAGAGACGCGGCCTCGCCGTCGAAAAGCCCGGGTCATCAGCCCGGGCTTTTTTTGCGCCCGGAGCCGGGGTCAGAGCCTGCGGCAGGCGCTGGGCGGGTTGCGTCGGGCGATGGCGTCAGCCAGGGCCTCGACCGCCACACCCCGGTCCGGATCCGCGTGGATCACCCGTTCGGAGTCCAGCATGATCGCCACATGGTCGGGCCAGAAGATCAGGTCGCCCCGCGCCAGGGCCCCGGGATCGGCCGGCGCGCCGAGCGCCTGCTGCTGGTCCGCCGCCCGGGGGCAGCCGACCCCGCACGCATAGAGGGCCTGCTGCACCAGGGCCGGCGCATCCAGCCCCGTCCGATCCCGACCGCCGCTCTGGAACGGCGCGCCGACGAAGCGTTCGGCCACGGCGGCCGGCTCGGGGTCGAAAGCGTGGAAATCGGCCAGATCCGCCAGCGCGATCCAGCCCAGACGTCCGACGCGGGCGAACCCACCCTGCACTTCCAGCACCGTCACGAGGGCGTTGAGCGCCAGCACTGCGGGCGGGTCCTCGCCGCTCCGCTCGAACGCCGGCGCATCGAGGATCGGGGTGTCCACCGAACCCACCCGGTGGGTCGGCTCCAGCACGTCCTCGCTCAGCGCCTCGATCGCCACATGGCCCACGACCCCGTCCCGGCGGGAGCGACCCCAGACACTGGGCCCGGTGGTCTCCAGGACGTCGAAGATTTCGCCGAAAGCCAGCTGGTCGATCAAGGGGGAGGCGTCGTCAGCGCCTCGTCGCACGGCCGTGGCCGGCAAGACGCATTGCATGGGTGTGACCGCCCGGTAGCGCCCGGCCTGCAGCACGCCCTCCAGCGCCAGCTCGGCCAGATCGGGCCGGGCGAGGGTCACGCGCGGGTCGGGGGCGGGGAGTGGAGACAAGTCTGCGCGGGTCCGTGGGTCAGGAGCACGCACCCTAGACCGCGAAGCCGAAGGGCCGGTTAATATCGACGATCAGCGGCCATACCGCGCGCACAACATGGCGAAACAGGCCCGCAGGCCCTGGGCCTCTGCGCCCTCGGGGTGGCCGGGCCGGCCACGCGGGTTCCAGGCGAAGATGTCGAGATGCGCCCAGACGCCGGTCTTCGGCGCGAAACGCTTCAGGAACAGCGCCGCGGTGATGGATCCCGCCTGGGCCCAGGGCGCGGAATCGTTGCGCAGGTCAGCCAGGTCGCTGTTGAGGCTGTCGTCGTATCCCGGCCACAGGGGCATGCGCCACAAGGGATCGCGGACCTCTCGGGCGGCCGCGGCCAGATCGGCCGCGAGGGCGTCATCGTCCGTATAGACCGGCGGCAGCTCCGGCCCTAAAGCGACACGGGCGGCGCCGGTCAGGGTGGCGAAGTCCAGGGTGAGATCCGGCTGATGCTCGCCGGCCCGGGCCAGGGCGTCGGCCAGGATCAGGCGGCCCTCGGCGTCGGTGTTGCCGACCTCCACCGTCAGTCCGGCCCGGGTGGACAGAATGTCGCCCGGCCGGAAGGCGTCGGCGGAAATGGCGTTCTCCACCGCGGCCACCAGCACCACCAGCCGCACCC
>JBALUZ010000006.1:0-37440 GCA_036963825.1 Brevundimonas sp. | reverse complement strand
CCAGCGCGCGCAGCCCCATACCCGCGAAGGTCACGGCGCCGGCCTTTCGGCCGCGCCATACGGCGACGACCAGCAATCCGGCCGCGCCCGCGAGCACCAGCCAGCCGACCCAGGGCGCGTACTGGATGAAGACCAGGCCCAGCAGGTCCGAATAGACCGCATTGTGCGTGGCCCGGGGCAGGGCGTCGGCGCGGATGAAATGATCGGCGGCCTCGAGCGCCTTCTCGCCGATGTGCTGGACGCTGCCCCGGTCCAGCGCGTCGGGTGTGGAGGCGGGGTCGTGGTACTGATGGGCGCGGCCGATGAAGGCCAGGTTCACGCCCGCTATCCCGCGCTCTCGGGCCAGGGTGTAGTCGGTGCCGTTGGGCGTGTTCTCGTAGACCAGCACCGCCAGGGAGTTGCTGTTGGCGCCGCCCCTGACCCGATCCATGGCGCGGGTGAAGGCGCGCACGGTCTGGGCGTTCCCGGGGCCGGTCTCGAACATGGACGCCCGCCCGCCGCCGCCGCGGGCCTCCAGATTCACCACCATGCCGACGCGCTGCGCCAGCGGGTGCGCGTCGAGGAACAGCCCCATGCCGTCCAGGCCCAGCTCTTCCGCATCGGTGAACAGCACGATCAGATCCCGCTGCGCCGGACCCCGGGCCTGGATGGCCCGCACGGCCTCGAGGATCGCGGCCACGCCGGTGGAGTCGTCCGCCGCGCCGGGCGAGTCCCACACCGTGTCATGGTGGGCCATCAGCAGCACCGCCGGGCTCTCCCGGTCGCGGCCGGGGAGCACGCCGATCAGATTGGTGATCCGGCGCTCGGCCGCCTGTTCGTCGCCCCAGCGGGCGAGGCGCTCGACCGAGCGTTCAGGCAGGGCGCCGGTCTGGGTGGAGGTCTCCAGGCCCAGGTCTTCCATGCGCGCCAGCAGATAGGTCCGGACCCGCGCGTTCTCCTCCGATCCCGTGGGATGGGGCGCCCGCGCGATCTCTGCGATGTCCGCCATGGCCCTGGCGGCGGAGAAGGCGGTGTCCGGCGCCGTCGCCGGCGCGGGATCCGGCGTGTGCGACGCCGCCACGGCCACGGCCAGCGCCAGCCCCAGCGCCGCCGTCAGCAGCACGATGCGATTCATGAAAGCCCCCGGTGTCATGGGGGTATTAGTAGGCGCCTGGACCGCGGGCGTCGAGCGCAGCCTCGGGCCGCCGGTCAGGCCGCCCGTCTCAGGGCGGCGGGCGCCTTGACGAAAACGCCGGGGCGGCCGGGCACCGGGCGGAAGGAGTCGGGCCGCTCGCCGGCCGTCTCGTCCAGACCCAGGAACAGGCAGCCGTCGTCGGCCAGGGCCTGCTCCAGCACATCGAGGGCCCGGGCGCGGCGCTCGGGAGCCATGTCGCCCAGCACGTACCGGCAGAAGATCACATCGAACCGCCCGCCGCCGGGCGCCTCGTCCAGCAGATTGCTGCGAGAGAAGTTGACCGCCGAGCGCAGCCTGGCGCGCGTCTCCCACATGTCCTCGCTCTGTTCGAACCAGGCCAGCAACTGGCGGGCCGAGAGACCGCGCTGGACCTCGAACTGGGTGAAGATGCCGCTCCGCGCCTTTTCCAGCGCGCGCTGGGACAGGTCCGTGGCCTCGATCTCCACGTTGGCCTCGGACTCAAGGGCGGACATGGCGAGCGTGTAGGCCTCCTGGCCGGAGGAGCAGCCCGCCGACCACACCCGGACGCGTCCCTCGGGACGAACCCGTGAAATCGCGGGCAGCACCTCGCGGGCGAAGGTGGCGAAGGGGGTCCGGTCGCGGCGGAACCAGGTCTCGGGATTCAGGACCGCCTCGATGGCTGACCACGCCAGGCCGGCGGGCGGCTGGGTCCTGATGGCCTCCATCAGCGGATCGACCCCGGAAAAGCCCTCGCGCCTCGCCACCGGCGCCAGGCGGTGCTCGGCCAGATGGGCGCGGTCAGCCGCCAGAAGAAGACCGGTCCGGCTGACCAGAAGCGCCTGAAGATGATGCAGGTTCTCAGGCGTCATGCGCGGTCAGACGACTCCCGCTTCAGCCAGTTTGGACTCGAGGATCTCGCCGTCGAACGGCTTCATGACGTACTCGTCCGCCCCGGCCTCCAGGGCCTCCCTGATGCGCTCCGCGTCGGTCTCGATGGTGCAGAAGAGCACCTTGGGCTGGTCGCCGCCGGGCTGGGCGCGCAGCCGGCGCAGAAAGGTCAGGCCGTCCATGACCGGCATGTTCCAGTCCAGCAGGATCACTTCCGGCGTGGCCGTGGCGCAATAGGCCAGCGCCTCGGCGCCGTCCGCGGCTTCATCGACGTCGAATCCCAGACCCTCGACGATGCGGCGCGCCACCTTGCGGATGATGCGGCTGTCATCGACGATCAGACAGGTTCTGGCATCGACAGGCGGTTGCACGGTGCGGAAATCTCGACGCTTTGGGCGCAGGACGACGCCCTTAACGCCTTATCGTCCTTTGCGGTTAACGACCAGTTGGCGGAGAGCCTTAAGCCGGCTTCACCACGATGCGCGGCGGAGCCCCTGCTTTCCGGGAAAGCCGAAGGGAAAGCCTCACACCGGCATGCGCGCGGCAAGGGTCACCCGGTTTTCATCCAGGACGAAATTCAGGGCGCCGCCCTGGTCGGCGACCGTGCGCCACAGCCAGTAGGGCTGGATCCACTGGCCGGCCAGCCCCTCCGTCAGACGCTCGCCCGCCAGGCCCGTGGCGGCTTCCGGCTTCAGCCGGGCGCGGGGCCCTTCCGCCTCGCCGCGCAGGGTCAGCCAGCCGTCGTCCTCCCGCGCCGTCACGGTGGCCACGCCGCCCCCGGGCAGGGCCGCGCCGGTGAGCTGGGCCAGATTCAGCAGGGCCCGGGCGTGAGGCTTGGCGAACTCGCGGGCCTCCACCCGCCAGTCCAGAGAGGCGCGCGCGCCCTTGAACACGCTCTCGGCCAGGGGTTTCAGGTCGTCTGCGCTGAACCGTTCGGCGGTGGTCGCGGCCCCGTACGCAACGCGCGCGAAATTAATCAGGGCGATCAGCTTTTCGGAGCTGGCCGCGATCAGCCCCATGGCCTCCTCGCGCATGTCCTGCGCGGAGGGGTCGCTGATCAGGTCCAGACCCGAGGCGATGGCGCCCGCCGGGCTGATGAAGTCATGGCACAGCTTGCCGGTCAGGAAGGTGGCCAAGTCTGCGCCGTCCATCGCGCCTTCGGTTTTGGTGGTCATCGTGTCCCGCAGCCCACAAATATCGTAACCGCGACAAGCTGACCTGATTTGCCGGTTCTTCAAACGCCCCACATGGTCTATTGACCGCCGCCTGATGACTGCACTTCCCCAAAAACTGGCCCGTGACCTGCAATCGGGCCGTCTCACCGAACAACTGGCCGACATCGCTGAAGAGGCGTCCGCGCTGATCCTGCCCTACTGGCGGGCGGGCGCGGCGGTGACCACAAAGGCTGACGACAGTCCGGTCACCGAGGCTGACCAGAAGGCCGAGGCCCTGATCGTCGCGCGCCTGACGGCGCTGTATCCGGGCGTCCAGACCGTCGCCGAGGAGGCGTGCGCCGTGGACGGCGCGCCGGACGCGGAGAGCGCCTTCTTTCTGATCGATCCCCTGGACGGCACCAAGGCCTTCGTCGGCGAGCGCGAGGCGTTCACCGTCAACATCGCCCTGGCCCACGGCCAGCGCGTCCTGGCCGGCGTCATCTCCGCGCCCGCCATGGCCCAGACCTGGCGCACCGGCGGCGACGGCGACCAGGCCGGGGCCTTCACCCGCCGGTTCGGCGAGCCGGGCTGGCGTCAGGTGCGGGTGCGCGAAAAGCCCGTCCGTGGCTTCGCCCTGGTCAGCCATTCCCTGGGCGAGGACGAGGCCGAGCGCATCGCCGGCCGCTTCGGATGTCCGGAATGGCAGGCGCTCGATTCGTCTGTGAAATTCTGCCTGATCGCCGAGGGGCGCTACGACGTCTATCCGCGCACCGGCCCCACCTGCGAGTGGGACACCGGCGCCGGCCAGGCGATTCTCGAAGCCGCCGGCGGCCGGGTCGTCACGCTCGAAGGTCAGACCCTGACCTATGCGAAGCCCCAGTATCTGAATCCCGGCTTCGTCGCCCTGGGCGGGTAAAGATCCCGCCGTTTCGTCAGGCCGCCGAGGCCACCCGGGCGGCCGGCGCGGCGGCGCCGGTCTCCCTGGCGATCGCGTCGAGGACCCGCGAAAGGTCGGCGATCAGGTCATCCTGGTGCTCCAGGCCGACGGAAAGACGCAGCAGGCCGTCGGTGATGCCCGCCGTCTGGCGCGCCTCGGGCGTCATGGCGGCGTGGGTCATGGTGGCCGGGTGGGCGATCAGGCTTTCGACGCCGCCCAGGGACTCCGCCAGGGTGAAGATCTCCAGCCCCTCGACCAGGGCGCGGACGGCCTCCAGGTCGCCGTTCAGCTCGAACGACAGCATGGCGCCCGGGCCGGTCTGCTGGCGCGCGGCCAGGGCGTAGCCGGGGTGAGATTTCAGGCCGGGCCAGTGGACGGCCTTGACCGCCGGATGGGCGTCCAGGAACCGGGCCACGGCGCCGGCCGTCGCCTGTTGCCGCTCGATGCGGGCGAACAGGGTGCGCACGCCGCGCAGGGTCAGATAGGCGTCGAAGGGCGAGCCCGTCACCCCGGTGCAGTTGGCCCACCAGCACAGCGCCTCGTGATCCGCCGGATCGGCGGCGATCACCGCCCCGCCCACCACGTCGGAATGGCCGTTGATGTATTTGGTGGTGGAGTGGACCACGAAGTCGGCGCCCAGCTTGATGGGCTGCTGCAGGGCCGGCGACAGGAAGGTGTTGTCGGCCACCACCCTGGCCCCGGCGGCATGGGCGCGGCGACAGATGTCGGCCACGTCCACCACCCGCATCAGGGGGTTGGAGGGCGTCTCCACGAAGACCAGCTTCGGCTTCAGCGCCAGAGCCCGCTCCAGCGCCTCGGGGTCGCCCTGGTCGACGAAGGCCACCTCGAAATGGCCCTTGCGGGCGCGGGCGCACAGCAGGCGGTGGGTGCCGCCGTAACAGTCGTGGGGCGCGATCAGCAGGTCGCCGGGCTCCAGCGAACAGAACGCCAGATCCACCGCCGCCATGCCGGTGGAGACCACCACGGCGCCCGCGCCGCCCTCCAATTCGGCAAGCGTCTCGGCCAGCACGTCCCGGGTGGGATTGCCGGAGCGGCTGTAGTCGTACTGACGCTTCTGGTCGAACCCGGCGAAGGAGTAGTTGGACGACAGATACAGCGGCGGCATGACCGAGCCGTGGGCCGAGTCCTGATCGACGCCGGTGCGCGCGGCGATGGTGCGGGGATCGGTGGGGCGGTGGGTCATTGGTCGATGTCTTTCAGGGCGGTGGTCAGCACGTCGGCGACGAAGGCGTCTTCCTTGAGGAAGGCGTCGTGGCCGTAGAGGGACGGGGCCTCGACGAGGCGGAACAGGTTGGGCAGGCGGGCGGCCAGCTCGCGCATGTCGTCGATGGGGACGAGGCGGTCGCTGGTGAAGCCGATCAGGGTGGCGGGCGTGGTGATGGCCTCTGGCGTGACGGCGTGGCGGTCGATGGAGTCCGACAGGGTCAGCCAGCGCGAGGCGGTCATCACCGCCGGATAGGCCCGGCCCCGCGCCCCCAGATAGTCGCACACCGGGTAGCGCCCCCCGGCGCGCTCGGGCGCCACGGTGTCGAAGCGGGCGTCCAGCTCCTCGGGCGTGCGGTAGGTGGTCATGGACAGCTCGCGCGCCAGCGCCACCCCGTCCTCGGGGCGTCCGGCCTCGATCGCCAGCTGCAGGATGCGGCGCTGCACCCCGCGCCAGGCGGTGGCCAGCGGGTGGGGCCGGTGGGCCGCGGAGATCACCACCAGCTGACCCAGTCGATCGGGGAAGGCCTGGGCGAAGGCCAGCCCCACCATGCCGCCGTAGGAACAGCCCACGAAGGCGGCGGCGCGCGGCGCCTCCAGATGGTCCAGCAGCAGGGCGAGGAGCCGCGCCTGATCGCCGGTGGTGACGGTCAGGGGCGTGGCGGGCGCGCTGGCGCCGTCGGGGGCGAAGTCGAAGGCCAGCACCTGGAAGCGGTCCAGGTCGATGGGGCCGCCGGCTGCGACGGCGCCCGCCCACCAGCCCAGGCCGTTGGTCTCGGTCCGGTGCACAAACCGGCCGCTGGAGATGCCGCCGGCCACGACCACCAGCGGCGCGCCGGGGCGGCCATGGACGCGGGCCCGGATGACCGGGTCGGCCAGGGCTTCGCCGGAGGACAGGCGGAAATCGCCTGAAACGGGAACGATGATGTCGCGCGCGGGCTGGATCGGCGCAATGGATTTGCGCACGGAACGGGTCTCGGGGCGACACACGGGGTCGGTGTCGAGGATCGTCTTTTCGGCCAGGGCGGTGGTCATGTCTCGGTCGTCTCGCAATCGTCCCGCTCATCGAGACTGCTGCTGACAGACCGTGGAGCCCTTGTAGCGCAGGGCTTCCACTCATCTCTCGCGAACCCGGAGGTTCTCGCAGGAGTTGGCACCTTTCGGGCGGAAGCCCGAGGTTGCCCCGGCGTCAAAGGGCCTATCCCTCGACCGGTCTTGATGAGCCCGGAAATCCTGCGGAAAGTTCACAGGTCCGTCAAGTGAAATAATAATGCCCATTTGAAGCGTCCGGGCCGATGTCATGGAACGTTCATTGCGTCCGTAGCGTTGCTGGCACATGATTTCACCGACGCGGGGTTGACGCCCGGCGGCTCATCGGTCAGGTTCTCCGCCAACCGAAGCTCGAAAGACCCCTCACGGTGTCCCACGCCACGACCCTGTCGATCGCCTCCATGACCGTCTCCGGACGTCAGGGCGGACGCCTGTCCGGCGGCCTCGGTATGACCATTACCGGCACCACCACCACCATGCCCATTCGGGCGGGGAACGGTTAGCGCGCATCCGGCAAAGGTTCGCACAACCCACCACCCGCCCCGGTCGCCCGAGGCGGGTTTTCGCATTTCCGAGGTCCACACCATGTCCGTCGCCGTCCTTCTCAAACCCGAAGACAAGCTCAAACCGGCGCCCCGGCCCGCCCTCGCAGGCGGCCGCGAGGTGGTGGTGCTGAAGTTCGGCAGCTCGGTGCTGCACGGACCCGAGGACACGCCCGCCGCGGCGTCCGAGATCTACGGCCATGTGCGTCAGGGCCGCCGGGTGGTGGCGGTGGTCTCGGCCTTCGGCGGGGAGACGGACCGTCTGCTGGGCCACGCCCGCGAGCTGGGCCTGCCCCACGAGAACCTGCTGGCCCCCGCCTACGTGGTGCAGGGCGAGGAGCAGGCGGCGGCCCTGACCGCCCTGGCCTGTGATCGGGTGGGGCTGGACGCGGTCGCCCTGACGGTGCGCGAGCTCGGCCTCGTGGCCGAGGGCGAGCCGGAGCACGCCCATCCCCGATCGCTGGACGATGCGCGGCTGCGCCAGGCGCTGGAGGACCATGAGGTGGTGGTGGTCCCCGGCTTCGGCGCGGTGACGGGCGAGGGCCGGGTGGTGCTGCTGGGACGGGGCGGCACGGACCTGACCGCCGCCTTCCTGGCCGCCGAGCTGGGCCTGAAGACGGTGCGGCTGGTCAAGGATGTGGACGGCCTCTACGACCGCGACCCCAACAACGCCGACGGCGCCCTGCGCTATGACCGGGCCAGCTGGGAGACGGCGCGCCGGCTGGGCGGATCGCTGGTCCAGCGCGACGCCATCGATCTGGGCCAGGCCCGGGGGGTGGAGATTGAGGTGGCCGCCCTGGGCCGCGCCGCCGCCACGGTGGTGGGCGACGCCGAGGACGCGCCCCATCCGGCCAAACCCTATCAGCCCGTGCGCGTGGCCGTGGCCGGCGCGGGCGTGGTGGGCGGCGGCCTGCTCAAGCGGCTGCTGAACGACCCGCGCTTCGAGGTGGTCAGCGTGCTGGTCCGCGATCCGAAGAAGCCGCGCGACTTCGCCTGTCCCGCAGGGCTGTTCACCGCCTCGCGCGCCGACCTTCTGGCCAGCGACCCCCATGTGGTGCTGGAGGCCATGTCCGAGGGGCAGGCCGGGCACGACCTGATCCGCGCGGCCCTGGACAAGGGTCTGGACGTGGTCAGCGCCAACAAGCAGGCCATCAGTATCGACCCCGCCGGCCTGAACGACCTCGCCTGGGGCACGGGCGCGCGGCTGGCCTATTCGGCGGCCGTGGGCGGCGGCTCGCCCATGATCGAGACCCTGCGTCTGGCCCGCGCGGCCGGGCCCGTGGCCGGGTTCGAGGCGGTGCTGAACGGCACGGTCAACTTCATGCTGGAGCGGCTGGCCGAGGGCGACGCCTTCGAAGACGCCCTGGCGGCCGCCCGCGCGGCAGGCTTTGCGGAGGAAGATCCCTCCGCCGATCTGGAAGGACTGGATTCCGCCGCCAAGGTGCGGCTGCTGGCCTATGAGGCGTTCGGCGAGGCGCCGGAGGATCTGCCGCTGGAAGCCCTGTCCCCCGACGCGCCGCTGGGCCGCCGGGGCGTGCGTCAGATCGGCGCCTGCCACGCCAGGGGCGACAAGCTTGAGGCCCGGGTGGCGCTGGAGTCCGATCTGGACCCGGTGTTCCACGACCTGAAGGGCGAGCGCAATGCGCTGAAGGTCTACGGCCAGGACGGCCGGGTGTGGACCTGCAAGGGACGCGGCGCCGGACGCTGGGCCACGGCCGAAAGCGTGCTGGCGGACCTTTCCGACATCGTGCGAATTCGTCAGGGTCTGTAGATGGCCGTCTTCACCCCCGTCACGCCGGATCAGGCCCGCGCCTTCATCGCGGATTACGGGCTGGGCGCGCTGAGCGAGATCGCGCCCATCGCCGAAGGGGTGGAGAACACCAACTACCGCATCGAGACGGCGGGCGGGCGCCATGTGCTGACCCTGTTCGAGCGGCGCACGGACGAGGCGGGCCTGCCGTTCTGCCTGGGCCTGACCGACCATCTGGCCGACGCGGGCTTTCCTGCGCCGAGGCCGGTACGCGGCGTGTCCGGCGACTGGATCGGACGGCTGAACGGGCGCCCGGCGGCGGTGATCCAGTGGCTGCAGGGCGCCGGGCTGCAGACGCCCACGGCCGCGCAGGCCACCGCGGGCGGGCGGCTGCTGGCGGACCTGCACCTCAAGGCGGCGGACTTCGCCGGGCGGCGCGCCAACCCCGTGGGCCCGGTCCAGTGGCGGCTGCTGGCCGAGAAATGCGACCATCGGGCCGCCGGCGACAGCCGCCGCATGCTGGAGGCGCTGGTCGCTGAGCTGGACCGGCTTGAGCCGCAGCTGCCGGGCGGCCTGCCGTCAGGCCCGATCCACGCGGACTATTTCCCGGACAATGTGCTGTTCGAGGGCGACCGACCCGGAGGGGTGATCGACTTCTATTTCGCTCATGTGGGGGCGTGGACGTATGATCTGGCCATCGCCCTGAACGCCTGGGGCTTTGACGCCGAAGGACGCCCGGATGAGGCGGTGCTGACCGCGTTCCTGCGCGGCTATGAGCAGGGGCGGCGGCTGGAGCGGGCGGAAGTCGAGGCCCTGCCGCTTCTGGGCGCCGCCTCGGCGGTGCGCTTCACCCTGACCCGGCTGCACGACCAGCTGTTCCACGACCCCGACTGGCTGGTGACGCCCAAGGATCCCGCGCCGTTCTTCGCGCGCATCGCCTTCCACCGCGCGGCGAGCCCGGCGGATTACGGGCTGGCGGCGGCCTGACGCAGGACGCCTTGCGGGACAGCCGACGGACGAAGGGCAGCAGCCAACGAGAAGGGAGACGTTGACTATTGCAGCGCCGCCCTGATTTCCGGGAGCCTGCTTTGCCAGTCGGTCAGCGTGGATGACGACACATCAAGATCGTCGCAGGCAATGGCCTTCAATGCTGCAGCAGGTGGGTAGGTGGCGGGGACTTGCTCCCATCCCTCAGCTCCCTCTTCCGTCGACCTGACAGTGCCGTCTCGGGCTATTTGTCTTTCCCCCATGACGCGCCATTGGGCCGTCGAGCAGTTGATCTCAACCGCTGTGTCCCGACGCACTTCCTCCCAATCCTCGCCTGTTTCGGGATAGATGCTGACTAGCGTGGCGAACGTCGCTTGACCCGTGTGGCGAAGGCTTGAGAGCGGCAACACAAAAGCAGTGTCATCGCTTATGGCGAGGATCACTCCATCATCCGACTGAAACTGCCCGAGAAGGGCGAAAGCCAGCGCTATGGAAGCTATGCTCATCTAACTTGTCCACGCGGTGTTGACGCGACGATCACCTTAGCAGCCGTAGGCCGAACGTCACCTATGAGTCGCGAGCCCACATGGACTGTCTGCCGATGAGCGGACAGTTGGCCTCGGCGATTCTATGACGCACGCTCCTGAAGCGCCTTCACCGCCGCCAGCGCCTGATCCAGATCGGCGTCGATGACGGTCAGGCGCTCCTTGCCGCCGGTGATGGCGGCCAGGGCGGGCGGGACCGGCGGATCGAAGCCCAGCACCGGCGCGACGCTCTCCGGGAATTTGGCCGGATGGGCGGTGGACAGGGCGACCACGGGCCCGCCCTCGCGCGCCAGGTCCCGCGCGGCGGCCAGAGCCACGGCGGTGTGGGGGCAGATGACCCGGCCCCAGGCCTTCCACGCATGGGCGATTTCGGCGCGGGTGCGGTCTTCGTCGATGGAGACTGCAGAGACCTCGGCGCGCAGCGCGGCCAGCAGGTCGGGGGCCAGATCCACCCCGCCGTCACGGGCGAACGCCTCGAAGAACCCGCGCGTGGCCTCGGC
The DNA here is from genome assembly GCA_036963825.1 of Brevundimonas sp. Taxonomy (GTDB): domain Bacteria; phylum Pseudomonadota; class Alphaproteobacteria; order Caulobacterales; family Caulobacteraceae; genus Brevundimonas. The sequence goes on along the minus strand of JBALUZ010000006.1, from coordinate 26,728 downwards.
GTCGCGGCTCGCGGCCTCGAACAGCAGGCGCTCGAAATTGGAGGGCGCCTGCACGTCCATGCTGACGCTGGCCGTGGGATTGGCGGCGGTGCGCTCGTAGCGGCCCTCGTTGAGGGCGCGGGCCAGGGCGTCGTTGCGGTTGACCGCGGCGGTCAGGGTCAGGGGAACCCCCATGGCGCGCGCGACCCAGCCGGCGAAGGCGTCGCCGAAATTGCCGGTTGGGACCACGAAGCGCGGCGTCACGTGCGGGGCGCCGAGGGCCGCGGCGGCGGCGATATAGTAGGGGACCTGACCCGCCAGCCGGCCCCAGTTGATGGAGTTGACCGAGCTGACCCGGCGGCGCTCGCGCAGGGTCTCGTCGGCGAGGATCGCCTTCACCAGCCGCTGGCAATCGTCGAAGTCGCCGCGCACCGCCAGGTTCAGCACATTGGGCGCGTCCACTGTGGTCATCTGGCGGCGCTGGACGGGCGACACCCGGTCCAGCGGATGCAGCACGGCCAGGTCCACCGACGTCGCGCCGGCGAAGGCGCGCACGGCGGCGGCGCCGGTGTCGCCGCTGGTGGCGGTCAGCAGAAGCAGTCTCTGGCCCGTGCCCTCCAGAGCGGCGTCGGTCAGGACCGCCATCATCTGCATGGCCAGATCCTTGAAGGCGGCGGTGGGGCCGTGGAACAGCTCCAGCACCCACAGGTTCGGCTCCAGCTGGACCAGCGGCGTGATCGCCGCGTGATGGAAGGTCTCGGTCAGCCGGTCGGCGGCGGCGCGCACGGCGGCGGGGGTCAGGGAGTCGCCCGCGAACTTGCCGAGGATGTCAGCGGCCAGATCGGCATAGGGCAGGGCGGCGGCGGCTCGGATGTCGCCCGCGCTCAGGGTGGGCCAGCTTTCGGGCATGTAGAGCCCGCCGTCGGGCGCCATGCCCCGCAGCAGCGCGTCGCGGAAGGTGGTCGGAGCGGCGCCGCCCCGGGTGCTGACATAGTTCATGGCGATCCCCTGCCGCCGCTGCCGGAAGGCGGCGACGCCAGGGCAAAGCCTAGAAAATTCGTGCTGTTGTGGCCACCGCAAATGACGGTTCGCGGCACGAAATTGCCCTCAGGCGCGGCTCTCCAGAACGTCCAGCACGTCCTGAAGCGACAGGCCGCGCGACCTGAGCAGCACCAGCAGGTGATAGACCAGATCAGCGGCCTCGCTGGCCAGTTCGGCTTCGTCGCCTGCGGCCCCGGCGAGCGCCGTTTCGACGCCTTCCTCGCCCACCTTCTGGGCGATGCGCTTGGGCCCGGAGGCCAGCAGTTTCGCGGTCCAGCTTTCGGACGGATCGGCGTCCGAACGATCCCGAATGGTCTGCTCCAGCCGGGCCAGACGGCCCAGGCCCGGCGCGTCTTCGTCGCCGAAGCAGCTGACCCGGTTCAGGTGGCAGGCGTTGCCCACCGGCTCGACCCGCACCAGCACCGCGTCGCCGTCGCAGTCCGGGGTGACCGAGACCACCTTCAGCCGGTCGCCGGAGGTCTCGCCCTTGCGCCACCGCCCGCCGCGCGAGCGGGAGAAGAAGGTGGCCTCGCCGCTGTCCAGCGTCTCGTCCAGCGCCGCCCGGTCCATATAGGCCAGCATCAGCACCTGCAGGGTGGCGGCGTCCTGCACCACCGCCGCGATCAGGCCGCCGCCTTTCTCGAAATCGATCTCGTCGGGGTTCATAGCCGCACCTCTATGCCGTCGCTGTCCAGGGTCCGTTTCAGGTCGGGAATGCGGATGGCGCCGGAGTGAAAGACGCTGGCCGCAAGGGCGCCCGAGACGTCCGCCTCGGCGAACACCTGACGGAAATGGTCGGGCGAACCGGCGCCGCCGGACGCCACCAGCGGGATGGTCAGGCGCTCGCGCGCGGCCTTCAGCTGCTCCACGTCATAGCCGTTGCGCACCCCGTCCTGATCGATGCAGTTCAGCACGATCTCGCCGGCGCCCAGGGCCTGCGCTTCGGTGATCCAGTCCAGGGTCAGACGGTTCGCGCCGCACCGGGCGTCCGGGTCGCCGGTGTATTTGTGCACCCGCCAGTCGCCGTCCTGGAACTGGCTGTCCACGCCCACCACCACGCACTGGCCGCCCAGACGCTCGGCCATTTCGCCGATCAGCTCGGGGCGCTCCAGGGCGGGCGAATTGATGGAGACCTTGTCCGCGCCGTTGTCGAGGCACCGGGCGGCCTGATCCACCGAGCGGATGCCGCCGGCCACGCAGAAGGGGATGTCCAGCAGCCGGGCGATGTCGCGCACCCAGCCATAGTCCAGCGTCCGGCCCTGGGGCGAGGCGGTGATGTCGTAGAACACCAGCTCGTCGGCGCCCTCGTCGCGGTAGCGCGCGGCCAGCTCGGCGGCGTCGCCCATGTCGGTGTGGCCCACGAAGCGCACGCCCTTGACCACCCGCCCGTCCTTCACGTCCAGACAGGGAATGATGCGCCGCGCCGTCATCGCACCGCCTCCAGCGCATCGGACAGGGTGAAGCGGCCTTCGTACAGGGCCCGGCCGATGATGGCGCCGTCACAGCCGATGGCCTTGAGCGCAGCCAGATCCTCCAGCGACGACACCCCGCCGGACGCCTGCAGCTGAAGCTCGGGGCGGCGTTGCTTGACCTCGGCCAGCAGCTCCAGGTTGGGGCCGGTCAGGGCCCCGTCGCGCCCCACGTCGGTGACGAGGATGTGGTTGAGCGTCCCGGGCGCATAGGCGGTCAGCGCGGCCCACAGGTCCACGCCCGCGCGCTGGGTCCAGCCCTTGAGGGCGGGGACGGGCACGCCGTCCTCCAGCTTCACGTCCAGGGCCAGGGTGATGCGCTCCGGGCCGAAGTCGGCCAGCCAGCCGGCGACGGTTTCCGGCGCGGTGACGGCGAGGCTGCCGATCACCACCCGGGCCACCCCGGCCTCCAGCAGCAGGCGCAGGTCGTCGATGGACCGCACGCCGCCGCCGCTCTGGATGTGGACGTCCACCGACCCGGCCAGATCGCCGATCAGGGCGTGCTGGCGCGCGGCGCCGGCTTCCGCGCCGTCCAGGTCGACCACATGCACCCAGGCCGCGCCCTCGCCCACGAACGACACCAGCCGCGCGGCGGGGACGTTGTCATACCGCGTGACGGCGTCGAAACGGCCGTGCATGAGCCGGACGCAGACGCCGTCCTTCAGGTCGATGGCGGGGTACAGGATCACGCGGGCAGCTCCAGGAAGTTCTTCAGAATGCGGGCGCCGGGGGCGGCGGAGCGCTCCGGGTGGAACTGGCAGCCCCAGCGGTTCCCCGCCCGCACCACCGCTGGCACCGGCCCGCCGTAGTCGGCGCGGGCCAGGGTCGCGTCGCCGTCGGGACACAGGAAGGAGTGGACGAAATAGGCGTGGTCGCCGGACGCCACCCCCTCCAGCAGCGGGTCGTCGCGGTCGATCGACAGGGCGCTCCACCCCATGTGCGGCACGGGCAGGCCGGGACCGGGATCGAGCCGGGTCACCACGCCGGGGATGAAGCCCAGCAGGTCGGCGCCCGCGCCCTCGTCGCTGCGTTCGAACAGCAGCTGCTGGCCCAGACACACGCCCAGCAGCGGCCGCTCGAAGGCGCAGATCACCGGCGTCAGGCCCAGGGCGTCCAGCCGGCCCATGGCGTAGGCGGCGGCGCCCACGCCGGGCAGGATGACCCGCTCGGCGTCGGCGATCTCCGCCGGGTCCGAGGTGAGGCGCGCCTCGGCGCCCAGCCGCTCCAGCGCGAACTGCACCGAGGCCGTGTTGCCCGCGCCGTAGGCGATGATGGCGACGGTCACAGCACCCCCTTGGTGGAGGGCACCGCATCGCCCTCCACGCGGATGGCCTGACGCAGCGCGCGGCCCAGGGCCTTGAAGCAGGCCTCGGTCATGTGATGGTCGTCCTCGCCCGTCACTGAGACGTGGATCGCCGCGCCCAGATGCTCGGCCAGCGAGCGGAACACGTGGGCCGTCAGGTCGGTGCGGTACTCGCCGATGAAGGGCGAGGCGAAGACGCCCTCGAACACGCTGTAGGGACGGCCCGACAGGTCGATGGAGACCTTGGCCTCGGCCTCGTCCATGGGCAGGACGAAGCCATAACGGCCGATGCCGCGCCGCTCGCCCAGCGCCTGTTTGAGGGCCTGGCCCAGGGCGATGGCGGAATCCTCGATGGTGTGGTGCGGGTCGATGTGCAGGTCGCCCGCGCACGACAGGCGGATGGAGAAGCCGCCGTGGGCCGCCACCTGCTCGATCATGTGGTCGAAGAAGCCCACGCCGGTCTCGATGGCCACCGGCGCGGCGGCGTCCAGATCGACGGCGCAGACGATGCGGGTCTCTTTCGTGTCGCGCACGGCCTCGCCCCGCCGGGCGGGGCGGGCGCGGGGCGGGGTCAGGCCGAAGGCGGCCAGCAGGCGGTCATTGACCTCCGGCTTGATGGAGACCGGCAGACGCAGCCGCTCGCCGGCCGGGGCCGAGGCGACCCCCCAGGCGTCCAGCGCGGCGCGCACGGCGGGCATGTCCTCGGGGCGGGCGATGATGACCGGACCGAAGCCCGGCTCGACGGCCGTGATCCGCTCCAGCTCGCGCACCATGCGGGCGCGCTCGGCCTTGACGGCCTCGATGCGCTGGGCGGTCTCGATCATGCGCGAGGGGTCCAGCGCCTGCATGGCCAGCCGAGCCAGCGGCGCGGGCAGGGCGTACGGCTCCAGCATCGTCGCCAGCCGCGCCAGGGTGTCCGGCGCCGCGACCGCCGCGCCGACGCGGGCCCCGGCCAGGCCGTACGCCAGCGACAGGCTGCGCAGCACCACCAGATTGGGGTGCTCCGCCGTGAGGGCGGCGGCGGATTCGAAGGGCGCGAACTCGATCAGGCCCTCGTCGATCACCAGCAGGGCGGGGGCGGTGCGGGCGGCCATCTCGGCCACAGCCTCGGACGATCCCAGGGCGCGCACCACCATGGCGGCGGTTTCGCCGTCGCGGCCATAGATGGCGGCCAGCTGCGAATAGGGCTCTGCGTCGGGCGCCTGCACGGCCCCGCCGGCCCTGGCTGCGAGGCGCCAGACCAGCTCAAGCCCGTGGGTCACGCCGCGCACCGGCAGGACCCGGTCGGCCGCAACGCTGTAGATCTGAGCCAGCCGCGCGGCGAGGGCGCCCGTGTCCGCCGGATAGCGGTCCAGGCCGTCGCCGCCGGCGACCAGCGGCGGGAAGGGGGCGGGCAGGCTCACAGGAAGGTCCTCAGATCGGCGGCGCGGGCGTGGGCCTCCAGGCCCTCCAGCCGGGCCAGACGGGCGGCCACGGGGCCGAGCGCGCGGGCGCCGTCCCGGCTGATCTGCTGGACGGACATGGCGGTCATGAAGGCGCTGGTGGAGACACCCGAGAACGCCCGCGCGGCGCCGTCGGTGGGCAGCACATGGCTGGGCCCGGCGGCGTAGTCGCCCAGGGTCTCGGCGGCGTACGTGCCCACGAACACGGCCCCGGCGGCGGTGATGCGGTCGACCAGCACTTCCGCGTCGGCGGTCTGGATGGACAGGTGTTCGGGGCCGTACAGATTGGCGACCGCGGCGGCCTCGGCCGTGTCCCGCACCCGGATGACCCGGCCCTCGTTCAGGGACGCGCGGGCGATGTCGGCGCGGGGCAGGTCGGCCAGCTGCTTCTCGATTTCCTCGAGGATGTACGCGATGCGGCGGTCGTCGTCGCAGACCAGAATGACCTGGGCGTCGGCGTCGTGTTCCGCCTGGCTGAGCAGGTCGGCGGCGGCGATGGTCGGATTGGTCTGGCGGTCGGCGATGACCATCAGCTCGGACGGGCCGGCGGGCATGTCCAGCGCCGGGCCGCCGGGCAGGGCGGCGGCCTGCTTCTTGGCCTCGGCCACATAGGCGTTGCCGGGGCCGAACAGCTTGTCGACGCGGGGCAGCCCGCCCGTGCCGAAGGTCAGGGCCGCGATGCCCTGGGCCCCGCCCACGATCCACAGCGCGTCCAGCCCGGCCAGATCGGCGGCCAGGATCATCATGGGGTGCGGCTGTCCCGTGGGGCCCGGCGGGGTCACGGCGGCGCGCACCGGCACGCCCGCCACGGCGGCGGGAATGGCCAGCATCAGCAGGGTGGAGAACAGGGGCGCGGTCCCGGCGGGCACGTACAGGCCCGCCGCCTGGATCGGCCGCCAGACGCGGCGCGAGCGGACGCCCGGCGTGGTCTCGATCCAGTCGCTGTCGGCGGGCTTCGTCGCCTCGTGGAAGCGGCGAATGTTCTCTGCGGCGATCCTGAGCGCGGCCTCGTCCCCGGGCTCCACCGCCGCGCGGGCCTCTGCGACCGCTTCCGGCGTGATGGCCAGACGGCGGGGCGGGGCGCCGTCCAGCTTCACGCACCAGTCGTTCAGCGCCGCGTCGCCGCGATCGCGGATGTCGTCGAGAATGCGGCGCACGGCGCCGGTGACGGCGTCGTCCGTTCGTCGCGCGGGACGGGCCAGGGCGTCGCGCCGCCCGGCCTCGTCAAGGGATGACCAGTCGAGGGTTCGCATCACATCATCTTCTCGATGGGCAGGACCAGAATGGCCGAGGCCCCGGCGGCCTTGAGCTTCTCCAGCGTCTCCCAGAAGACGGACTCCTGGCATACGGCGTGGACAGCCACGGCGTCCTCCCGGCCCGCCAGCGGCGTGACGGTGGGGGCGCCGGCCCCGGGCAGGATGGCGGTGATCTCGGCCAGGGCCGCGCGCGGCGCGTTCAGCATGACGTATTTGGCGCCCTGGGACGCCACCACGCCCGAGACGCGCTCCACGATGCTCTCCAGCAGGCCCGCCAGCTCCGGTTCGGGCGCCTGGGGCGAGCGGATCAGCACGGCCTCGGACTTCAGCACGCTCTCACGGGCCAGCAGGCCGTTGGCCTCCAGCGTCGCGCCGGTGGACACCAGGTCGCAGATGGCGTGGGCCAGCTTCAGCCGCGGCGCCACCTCGACGGCTCCGCGCATGGTGATGATGTCGGCGGTGACGCCCTGTTCGGCCAGGAAGCGGCGCAGGATGTTGGGATAGGACGTGGCCACCCGCTTGCCCTGCAGCGAGGCGGGTCCGGCGTAATCCAGCGTCGGCGGCACGGCCAGCTTCAGCTCGCAGCGGCCGAAGCCCAGCGGCATGACGATCTCTGCGTTCGGCCCGCCGTTCTTCTGCTCCTCCAGCACGTTCAGTCCCACCACGCCCAGGTCGCAGACGCCGTCCGCCACGAAGGTGGGGATGTCGTCGTCGCGCACGCGCAGCAGGTCGATGGGGTGGTTCTCCACCCGGTACAGCAGGTCGTTGGCGCCCTTCATGACGCGCAGGCCCGCATCGCGGATCAGCTCGAGGGAACGGTCGGCCAGACGGCCGGATTTCTGGACCGCGATGCGCAGTCGCCCGGATGCAGTGCTCATGTGACTTTACCTTAGTGTCGGGGGCGCTTGATGCGATCGAGCACCAGCCGGTAGCCCTGATGGGGCATTTCCTTGAGGAAGCGGGCCACCCGCACCACGGTGGTGGGGCTGGCGTGGGCCTGTTCGGCGATCTCGCGATAGGACTTGCCGCCCGCGTCCAGCAGGCGCGCCACTTCCCACCGCTCGGCGAAGGCGCGGATTTCGGAGGGCGTGCAGAGGTCCGCGAGGAAGGCTTCCACTTCCTCGCGCGTGCGGAGGCTCAGGATCGCGTCGAAGAGCGCGGTCCGGGCGTCCTTGTTCGTGGGCACGTCCTGATAGGCCATGCCTGTTTCACTACGGTGTTACAGTGGTACGCGCAAGAGCCTATTTTTTGGCGTTGTGCGCTTCCATGCCCTGACGGATCAGCTCGGCGGCCTCGGAGGCGTCGGCCCAGCGGTGGACCTTGACCGTCTTGCCCTTCTCCAGATCCTTGTAGCGGGTGAAGAAGTGCTCGATCTGCTCGATCAGGATGGACGGCAGCTGACGATAGCTGGCCACGTCGGAATAGAACGGGTTCAGCTTGTCCACCGGCACGGCCAGGATCTTCTCGTCGCCGCCGGCTTCGTCTGTCATCATCAGGGCGCCGATGGGCCGGGCGCGGATGACGCAGCCGGGCACCACGGGGGTCGGGTTGATCACCAGCACGTCGCAGGGATCGCCATCGTCCGACAGGGTGTGGGGCACGAAGCCATAGTTGCCGGGGTAGTACATGGCGGTGTGCAGGAAGCGGTCGACGAACAGGGCGCCGGATTCCTTGTCCATCTCGTACTTCACCGGCAGGCCGCCCTGCGGGATCTCGATGACGACGTTGATGTCCCAGGGCGGGTTCGGTCCGACGGGAACGGCGTCCAGCTTCATGGCGGTCTCTTTCGTAGGCTTCAGGCGAAACTCGGGGAGGGCGGCGTGATAAGCCCCGCCCGTGCGCGCCGCAAGCGCCGAGAGCCCGATCGGGCGAGGTGACATCGCTTCGCCGGCCGGACGAGCGTGCTCTTGCGCCCCATGGCCGTTGCATCGCAGCATGGGCGCGTTCGCGGCAAGAGGATCCGGCCATGACGTATTGGGACTGGGGCGCCCTGGCGCTCTTCTTTGTCTGCTGGCTCGGCTATGGCCCGCTGCTGCGCCTGCTGGCGGGCAAGGGCGGCGTCCTGAACGACGACATGCTGATGGTGCGCCAGTCGTGGATGAACCAGATGGCGGTGCGCGAACTGCGTCTGGTGGACAGTCAGCTGATGGGACATTCCATCAACTCCGCGTCCTTCTTCGCCTCCGCCAACCTGCTGCTGATCGCGGCCGTGGCGGGGGTGCTGTTCGGCGGCGAGACGGCGCTTCGGGGCGTCGCCGCCGTGGGGGCCGACATCGGCGGGGCGGAAGCCGCCTCGCTGGAGATTCTGGAGGGCAAGCTGGGCCTGATCACCTTGTGCCTGGCCCGGGGGCTGCTGGATTTCATCTGGTCGATCCGGCAGATGAACTACACGCTCGCCCTCATCGGCGCCACGCCCGAGGGCGAGACGACCATGGACCGCACCGCCTACGCCAGGGCCGCCGGATCGCTCCTGAACCCGGCCATGGTCGCTTTCAACAGCGGCGTCAGGGCGTATTATTTCGCGCTGGCCGCGACGGCGTGGCTGTTCGGGCCCGTCTGGCTGGCGCTGGGCGTGGCCGCCGCCTTCAGCCTTCTTCTCTGGCGTCAGAGGCGCTCGCCCGCGGCTCTCGCCATCCGCAACGCCCGCCAGATGCTGGCCGACGACCAGTGATCTCGCAGGCGCGAAACAGGTGACGTCTGATCTCCTTGCCGTCGTGGCGGTTTTTGTTACGGCTTGTGATCGCAGGTGCGAAATGGCCGCTTGACGGATTGTGCATCGCAACGTAGCTTGATTTTCGACGCTTTCGAGCGTCTTGCCCTTCCTGGGCGTTTCCTCCCTATAGACTTTCAAACCGCGCCCCCGGGCGCGGTTTTTTTTGCCTCGACGTCACTCGGCGGCCTCGGCCTGTGGCGCAAGCCCCGACCAGTCGTGTGCGGCCAGCCCGGCGGTCACCCGCCGGATCACCTTCTGGACCATGGCGAAGTGCGGCCCCGGCGTCAGGGTCTCCTCATCGAGATACAGCGCCCGGTTCAGCTCCACCTGGACGGCGTGAAACCCCGCTGCCGGGCGTCCCCAGACCTGGGTGGACCACCCGCCCGCATAGGGCCGGTTCAGCGCCACCCGCCATCCGGGGCGCTCGAACAGGCTGCGCAGAAGCTGGGTCAGTTCGGCCGAGCAGGCCGAGCCATGCCGGTCGCCCAGAACCACGTCCGTGGCCCTTGTCCCGGGCCGACCTACCGCTCGCGACGGCATGGAGTGCCAGTCCACCAGAACGGCCACGCCGAACCGGTCGCGCGCGCGGTGCATCAGCTGCTCGAGCGCCCGGTGATAGGGCCGGTGCGCCGCCGCCAGCCGCGCCACCGCATCCGCGTGGGCCAGGGGCTGATCCCGGATCAGCTGGCCGTCGCCGGTCAGGCGCGGGATCACCCCAAAGCCGGCCGTCACGCGCGCCGAGCTGGCTTCGCCGCCCTGGACCACCGCAGGATCCAGGTCCCCGGGGTCGCGGTTCAGGTCGACGTAGGCGCGGCCGAGACGCGCGCTGAGCAGCGGAATCCCCAGGGCGGGCGGCGGGGCCGCCAGCCGGTTCATCAGGGCGTCTTCGGCGCTGCGCAGCGACAGCGTCGGCACCTCGGCGCGGGCTCCCAGATCGGCCGGATACACATCGCCTGAATGGGGCGAGGCGAACACGAGCGGCGACATGGCCGGCGTTGCGCCGTCCAGCGCATCAGGGGGTTCAAGGATGAACACGGGCGTCGACATGCCCCTGCCATAGCCCAATTCACGCGGCTGTGGATGACTCCGCCGCCTTCATGGGCGGTTTACCGTCCCGGTTCTAGGTTCGCTCCGGAACAACGAGGCGGCATCCATGGCGCGAATCCTTCTGGCGGAAGACGACGGCTCCCTGCGGGGATTCCTGACCCGCGCCCTTGAGCGGGCGGGACACGAGGTCACCGCGTGCGAGAACGGCGACGACGCCGTTGACGCGCTGGAAGACGGTCCCTGGGATCTGCTGCTCACCGACATCGTCATGCCGGGGGCCGACGGCATCGAGGTGGCGCGCATCGCCGCCGCCCGCCAGCCCGGACTGCGCATCATGTTCATCACCGGATTCGCCGCGGTCGCTCTGACCGCCGCCCAGTCCGCGCCCCAGGCCAAGGTGCTCTCCAAGCCCGTTCACCTGCGCGATCTGGTGGCCGAGGTGGAGCGCATGGTGGCGGCGTGACGCCGAAGCCGCCCGGTGCAGCCTGAAGAGCCCCGTCCGTAATATTCGCTGACGCTGCGAACCCTCCATGACCGTTCCCCGTTTGAACGGTGCATTGAAGGATCGCTCATGCCGCTCGACGACGTCACGCTCGCCAGGCTCATCATTGATAACGTTCGAAGCCACGGGATCATCGGGCTGACGAGCGACGGTCGAATCACGGCCTGGGCTGCGGGCGCCGAGGCCATCACCGGCTACAGCCGGGAAGAGGCGCTCGGCATGGATTTCGCCGACCTGTTCACACCAGCCGACCAGGCCGCCGACATGCCCGGGCTCGAAATCCGGACCGCGCTGCAGGAGGGCCGGGCCGAGGACAGTCGCTGGCACCGCCGCAAGGACGGCGCCCTGTTCTGGGGCAATGGAGTCACGGTCGACCTCGGGGCCGATGGCGTTCTGGCGAAGATTTTTCGCGACGAGACGGCGGCCAAGAAGGCCGAGGAGCAGCGGATTCTGCTGCTGAACGAACTCAATCACAGGGTGAAGAACACCCTGGCGACGGTCCAGTCGGTCGCTGAGCAGGGGCTGCGGTCGGCGGGCGTGGACAGATCGGTCCGGCAGGACCTGGCCAATCGCCTGATCGCCCTCTCACAGGCCCACAACGTGCTGGTGAACGAAAACTGGGCGGGCGCGGACCTCAGGACGCTGATCTGCGAGGTGCTGGCCCCGTACGAGCGCAGCCCGTCCCCCATCCGGCTGGAGGGGCCGGCTGTCCGCCTGCATCCTTCACAGGCGGTGAGCGTCTCGCTGGCGTGCCACGAGCTGGCGACCAATGCGGGCAAGTACGGCGCGCTCAGCAGTCCGGAAGGCCGCGTCCAGCTTGACTGGAACGTGGCTCACAACGGGGGCGGGGCCCGCTTCCTGACGTTGTTGTGGAGAGAGAGCGGCGGCCCCCCGGTGACCGCGCCGGGTCATGAGGGCTTCGGCGTGCGGCTGATCCGGCAGACGTTCCGGACGGGGGAGGGGGGCCGCGCCCGGATCGAGTTTGCGCCGGAGGGCGTGCGCTGCAGCCTGTTCCTCGCCCTGGCGGACGATGACCCCGCCGACGCCGGTCAGCCCGCAGACCCGTCTCCTGATCGCGGCTGAACCTGCCGCACGCCGCCGTCCGGGAGCGGGCGCGTTCAGCCGTTGTCCGGATGCAGGGGCGTGCGGCTGGACCAGATGGCGATGCCGCCGACGGTGATGATGAAGGTTGAGAAGGCGGCGATGACGGCGCCGACGACGATGAGCGATGACAGGGGCATGATGGTCTCCTTTCTCTTCATTGTCTTCCGTCGGAAGCCGGCGGCCTTGATGCGGATCAAATGCGGCGCGTCGTCGTCAGACGCCGAGGCGGCCCAGGCGCGCCATTTCGTCCAGCCAGTCGCGCCGCCGCTGCGGAGACGCGCCCTCGACCATCCCGAACACCCGGGTTCGGACAGGCCGGAAGCCGACGAACTCGAAGACGTTGCGTCTCAGACTTCTCAGGCTGTGGGCGCCGAACCAGCCGAAATAGAACCAGCCGGGCATGCCCATGGTGACCACCAGCCGCACCGAGCGCCCCTTCAGCAGCCCGCCCGTCATCCTCTGGCTCGGATCGAAGGCCAGGCCGGGGCGTAAAACCTGTTCCAGAAAGGCCTTGAGCACGGCGGGCACGTCCCCCAGCCAGAGGGGGTAGATCACCACCACGTGCTCCGCCCACAGCAGGTCCTGCTGACAGGCCGCCACCACCTCCGGCGGCGGGCTCTCCCAGTCCGAACGGCTGCCCAGCGGCGGAATGTCCAGGTCGCCCAGGATCAGCGTCCGCAAGGCGTGACCCGCCTCGCGCGCGCCTTCGCGATACGCCTCGGCCAGGCCGTGGCACAGGCGCTGCGGCGAGGGGTCGGGATGTCCCTCGATAACAAGGATGCGCCGGGGGGGCTTGCGGGGCGGGGCCATGCCGCATGATTGTCGCACCCGCAGCCGGCGGCCTTGATCCAGATCAAGCGGTGACGGCGGCCCCGCGGGTCAGTAGCCCGCCGCAAGCGCCAGCCGCATCAGGTCGGACAGGGTGCGGACACCCGCCTTGGTCATCAGGTTGGCGCGGTAGACCTCCACCGTGCGGGCGCTGATCTCCAGGTCTCGCGCGATCTCCTTGTTGGATCGCCCCCCCGCCACGCCGGCGAGCACATCCCGCTCACGAGGGCTGAGACGGCTCAGCCATTCCGGCTCCCCCGCGGGCGTCGCTGAACCCGCCGGAGCGGTCTTCGCCGAAACCCCGACGGCGGCCTCCACGAGCCGCAGAAAGGCCTTGTCGTCGAAGGGTTTCTCCAGAAAGTCCCACGCCCCCGCCTTCATGGCCTCCACCGCCATCGAGACGTCCGCGTGGCCCGTGATGATGATCACCGGATGAGGCAGGTCAAGCGCCCGGACGCGCCGCAACAGATCGAGCCCGGACAGCCCGGGCATGCGCACATCCGTGACGATGCATCCCGGTTCGAGATCGCTCCCCCGGTCCAGCAGGGCCTGGGCGTCCGGATAGGTCCGGTGCGCATGGCCGCCCACGTCCAGCAGGAAGGACAGGGACTCGCGCATGGCCTCGTCGTCGTCGACCAGGTGGACCAGACAGTCGGTCATCAGGCGTCCTCTCCAGCCAGGGGAATGGTGAAGGCGAATACGGCGCCGCCGCCCTCGTTCGGTTCGCACCAGATCGATCCCCCGTGGGCCTCCACGATGGTGCGGCAGATGGACAGCCCCACGCCCATGCCGTCCGCCTTGGTGGTGACGAACGGCTGGAACAGCCGCGCCTGCACCTCGGGCGCCAGTCCCTGGCCGGTGTCGCTGACCCAGATCCTGGCGAACCGTTCGTCGTGGCGGGCGACTCCGATGACCAGATCGCGCCGGGGCGCCCCGGCCATGGCCTCGATGGCGTTGCGGATGAGGTTCAGCGCGACCTGCTGGATCTGGACGGCGTCCGCCAGCACGGGGCCCAGCTCCCGGTCGAACTGGTACGAGACCCGCAGGTCCAGGGACCGGGCCCCGATCAGGCCCAGGGCGCTGGCCTCCTCCATGATCTTGACGGGGTCGTTGGGGCTTCGCTCCGTGCCGCCCTGCGCCAGAAACTCCCTCAGGTGGCTGATCACGTCGCCGGCCCGCAGCGCCTGGTCGCCCGCCTTCCGCAACGCCTCGCGCACCCGCGCCAGATCGGGTTCGGGCTGGTCCAGCAGGGTGGCGGAGCCCTTCATGTAGTTGTTGATGGCGGCCAGGGGCTGATTGAGTTCATGGGCCAGCGAGGACGCCATCTCGCCCATGATGCTCAGCCGGGACACGTGGACCAGCTCCGCCTGGAGTTCCTGCAACCGGCGCTCCTGCTCCCGCCGGTCGGTCAGGTCGCGCACGAAGCCGGTGAAGAAGCGGCCGCCCTCCACCTTCGCCTCGCCCACCGCCAGCTCCATGGGAAAGGTGGACCCGTCGCGCCTCTGGGCCACCACGATGCGGCCGATGCCGATGATGCGGCGTTCGCCGGTGGTCCGGTATCGCTCCATGAACGCGTCGTGGTCCTCCCGATAGGGCGACGGCATCAGCACCTTGACGTTGCGGCCCTCCACCTCGGCGGCGCGCCATCCGAACAGGCGTTCGGCGGTGGCGCTGAACGACTGGATGACGCCCTTGTCGTCGATCACGATCATGGCCTCCGGCACCGTGTCCAGGATGGACTGGAGCTGGGCCTGCCGCGCGGCCGCCTGACGTCTGCGCGTCAGGTTCACATGGCCCGTCTGCGCGATGATCGGGCCGATGATCAGAAACAGCACCGCATCAAGGGTGTTGGCGCTGTTGAGCCAGAGGGCGTCGCCCAGGAAAAGGACGGAAAGGACCAGACCCAGCCCGACCGCCACGAGGGCCGGCGTACGCCCGCCGAGCGCGGCCGAAAGCAGCACGACCGGCAGGTAAAGCATGAAGCAGGTGCGGTCGCGGAAGGTCTCGTCCATGCCGAAGCGCAGCATCAAGACGAAGGCGACGCCCGCGACAAGCGCAAGGACGCCCCGGACGAGATCGTGCCTCTTGACCGTCGTCAGGTTGCTCAGCCGCATGCCCATCGCCGCAAAGGAGAGGCCAAGGGCACTATCACGGGGGCGCCAGAGGCCGCCACTCCTTTCCGGCGTGGTCCCGCCGGCCGTCTTTGAGGGATGTCTGGTCAGGCGTCCGCCCACGCCCGGAGTCGTTCAGGCCGCAGCAGCCGGTAGCGCCGCGCTCCGAAGAATTCGACCACGCCCTCGGCCTGCAGCTGGGACAGCATGCGCGAGACGGTCTCGATGGTCAGGCCCAGATAGTCGGCCATGTCCTGGCGGCCCATGGCCAGTTCGCCCCGCCCCATGCGGCGGCTGAGCGAGAGCAGGAAAACGCCGACGCGCTCCAGGGCCGTATGGCGGCCCAGCAGCATCAGGTGTTCGCGCGACCGCTCCAGCTCCTGGGTGGTGGCCTCCCACAGGGCGGCCTGGATGCGCGTGTCTCCTGTCCGGCCGGGCAGCGCGGCCCCGGGCTTGAAGACCAGCACCTCGCAGGTGGTCAGCGCCTCCGCGGCGAACCGGTGTGTGGGCCCGCACTCGAGTCCGAACATGTCGCCGCTGAAGTAGAAGTCGCCGATCTGGCGGCGGCCGTCGCTCATGATCCGCGTGGTCCGCACGGCGCCCGAAATGACCCGGTAGAGCAGGTCCGCAGTCTCGTCCTGGGCGTAGATGTCCTCGCCCCGGGCGAAGACCATCCTGACGCCCAGCCCATCCAGGGGCTCGGCGAGGCGCGGCGCTTGAACGGGGGAATCCAGAAGGGTCATGGGCTTGCTCCTTGAGCCCAACCTAGGCGGGTCCCGGAGGCCCGAAAATTCGGGAGCGTCCCCTAAGGAATTCTACGGAGTGGCCAGAGACGCCGCTTGATCTGCATCATGGCGTCTCGGGGCGCGTCACGAGATCCTTCGTTCGAGGAGACGGTCATGCAGTTTTACGGCAAATCCCTTGTGGTGGTCGCGGACGGGGAGAACGCGCGGCTGTTCGAGGAGCGGCGCCGCGGCGGTCCGCTTTCGGAACAACCGTCCTGGATCGAGGGCCTTGAGCCCGCCGGCGCCGAGGCGCCGCCGAAGGGCAGGGTTTTCGAACGCTTCGGCAAGGGATCGCACACGGTCGAGGCGACGCCCCCCAAGGAGCGGTCCGAAGCGCGGTTCCTGCAAGACCTGGCCGCGCGTCTGGACAGGCTGATCGCCGACGAGCCGTTCGACGAGGTCATCCTGATCGCGCCGCCGCGGGCGCTGGGCGTCCTGCGTTCATCCCTCTCGGCCGCCAGTCTGAAGCGGCTGGGGCCCGGCGAAGCCGCGGAACGGTGCGACGAGACGCCCGCCGCGCTGCGCAGCGTCATCCGTCGCCTGCGGAACCAGGCATGAGCCGTCACGGGGGAGACGTCATGCGTCGTCTGATCGTCACCGCGCTGGTCTGCGGCGTCGCCGCCTGCGCGCAGCCGCCGGGCGACGCCGGCCTTGATTCCACGGGCATGGAAGCCGCCGCCGCCGACCGGGCGGAGGCGATCGTCCGCTCGAACTGTTCAGGCTGCCACGCCGTCGGATTGACCGGCGCGAGCCCCCTTCCGTCTGCGCCGCCCTTCCGCGAGGTCGCGGCCCGGCGCGATCTCTTTCTTCTTGAGGAGGACTTCGGCCGTGGTCTGGTGACGTCGCACCCGGACATGCCGCCCTACCGCTATCGCGCCAGCGAGATCGACGACCTGATGGCCTATTTCCGCCGCCTCGAGCGGGAGGGACGTCTGTGACCCGGGCTCGCCGGAGCGGTCCGCCTGAGGCCCCGGTCGCCGGTCAGTGCATCGTCGGCTGACCCCTCGCCGGAGGCGCCGCAGCGCTGCGGCCCTTGCGGGTCTCGGCGCCGCTTATCTGGTGGTCCTCCTCGCCGGCCTGGCGGCGACGCCCCGGGGCGCTCCGATCGCCGATCCATGGTTCACCCTGATGGAGGCGCTGATCCTTCTGATCGCCCCGCTGATGGTGGTGATGATGGCGGAGATCCATGCCCGGGCCGGCCCCGACGCGAGGCCCGGAGCGCTGGTCGCGGTGGCTTTCATGACCGTGGCGGCCGCGCTGACCTCTGCGGTCCATTTCTCCATCCTCGTTCTCAGCCGCACGGAGCCCTTTTCCGGCGCAGCATGGTCGAGGGTCCTCGCCTTCGAGTGGCCGTCGGTCGTGTACGCCATCGACGTTCTGGCCTGGGACGGCTTCTTTCCCCTGGCCCTGTTCTGCGCGGCGCCGGCTGTCGGCGCCAGGCGGGTCCGGCGCCTGCTGTTTCTGGCGGCCGCCCTCGCCCTCGTCGGGCTGCTGGGCCCCGTCCTCGGGCGCATGGACGTCCGCAACATCGGCATCCTCGGATACGCCGTGGTCTTTCCGCTTGCGGCGGGACTTTACGCGCTCCGGCCGGACTGAAACCCGGCCTTTCGGCTCCGGTCCAGGCGACCTTGAAACCGTCACAGTTTCGCAGTCTCGTCCTGCAAACGGAGCGCCAAGCCATGGTCCAGACCCCCACGCCCGCTCTTGATCTCGCCGCCGTCCAGAGAATTCGCAAGATCGCTGTTCTGGTCGCCCTCGTCGGCTTGATCCTCTTGTCAGCGGCCAGCCAGTCGATCGGCGGCGTCGACGGACGGTGGCATGAGGCGGTCGAGGCCGTCGGGCTGGGCGCCATCATACTGGCCATCGTGGGCCGCGCCTGGTGCACGATCTACATCGGCGGGCGCAAACGGGCGGAGATCGTCGACACCGGGCCGTACTCGATCAGCCGGAATCCCCTGTATGTCTTCAGCTTCCTCGGCGCTTTCGGCGTCGGCGCCCAGAGCGGAAGCCTGACCATCGCAGCGGCCTTCCTGCTGGCGGCGATCCTGGTGTTCCACTTCACCGTGTTGCGGGAAGAGGCCTTTCTGCTGCGGACCTTCGGGGCTTCCTATTCCCGGTATCTTGCCCGCACGCCGCGTTTCTGGCCGCGCTTCTCCCTTTGGCGCGACACCGACGAGCTGACGGTCCGTCCCCATCTGTTCCTGCTGACGATCCGGGACGGCATGGTGTTTTTCCTCGCCATCCCGGTCTTCGAACTCATCGACGCCGGGCAGGCGCTCCACTGGCTCGGCGTGGGGATTGTCCTGCCCTGAGCTCCGGGCGACGGCGCAGGACGAACGGAGCGGTCCCCATCAGGACCGCTCCGCCCGCGCCGTCCCGCCTGGCGCCTAGAACCGGCGCGACACGCCCAGCGAGAGCACCCACGGGTCGAGGCTGACCTCGCTGGCCAGGGCGCCGCCGTTGATGTCGGCGTCGGTGTCGAACCAGATCTTCTTCACGTCGACGTTCAGGCTCCACGGCCCCTGCAGGCCGATGTCGGCCCCGGCCTGCAGCGCCAGGCCGAAGCCGTCGTCCAGATCCACGGTGAAGCCGTTCAGGTCCTCGCCGTCATAGAACACCATGTAGTTCACCCCGGCGCCGACGTAGGGGCTGTACCGTCCCTCGGTCAGCGGCCGGTACTGCAGCGTCACCACGGGCGGCAGCACCCAGGTTTCGTGCACCGCCACATCGGTCGCTCCGCCCTGGGCCCGGATCTCGTGCTTGGTCGTGCCCAGGATGGCCTCGACCGCGAAATGGTCGGTCAGGAAATAGGTGAAGCCCAGGGTGGGCATGGTGCTGTCGCCCACATCGACGTCCAGCCCGCTGTCCGCGCCCGCGGCCGTCAGGATCGCATCGTCGGCGCCCGACGACACATTGCTGACCCGCGCCGAGATCAGCCACTCGCCGGCGCGCGGCGCCCGCCAGGCGTCCTCGGTCTGGGCCAGAGCGGGCGCGGCGCAGGCGGCCGCGGCCAGGGCGGTGAGGATAAGGGTCTTGGCTTTCATGATGTCATCCCCGACGCCAGGGCCGCCTCATGCGGCCTCTCCGGCGTCTTGGATCAAGGGTGATCCGGAGTGACCTGGCGCGCCTTGATCTAGCGCAAGTCCTTGCCTCAAAAGAGCTTTCAGATCACCCGCGCATGGCGGCCGGCGGGCAGGGCGTGGACGTCGAAAGCTGCGCAGACGGCCCGCACGAACGGTCGGCCCAGGGGCGTGACCATCACCCGGGTCCCGGCGATCTCGATCAGACCGTCCTCCGCGAACGGCTGCAGCCGGCGCCACACGCCGCGCAAGCTGTCGGGATCAAGACCGTGCAGTCGGGTGCAGGCCTCCACGTCCACGTCAAAGTCGCACATCAGCCGCTCGATGAGGGCCCCGATCAGGACGTCCCGGTCGGTCAGGGCCACACCGCGCGCGACAGGGAGCCGGCCGCCCTGGACCGCCTGACGCCAATCGCGCTCCTGGACCGCGTTCTGCGCGAAGCCGTCGGGCGTGCGGCTGATCGCCGAGGCGCCCAGGCCGATCAGCGTCGGGGCCGTGTCGGTGGTGTAGCCCTGGAAGTTGCGGCGCAGGCGTCCCGCCCGCTGGGCCGCGGCCATCGAGTCGTGGGGGAGGGCGAAGTGATCCAGCCCGATGGCGGTCCAGCCCTTGGCCTGAAGGTAGCGTGACGCGGCCTGGCTCTGGAGGAAACGGGCGTGGGCGTCGGGCAGATCCTCGCTGCGGATCAGCTTCTGGTGCGGTTTCATCCAGGGCACGTGGGCATAGCCGAACAGGGCGATGCGATCGGGCTTCAGTTCGGTGATCTGGCCCAGGGTCGTCACCACATTGATCTCGGTCTGCAGCGGCAGGCCGTACATCAGGTCAAGGTTCAGCGAGGTCACGCCCTGCGCCCGCAGACCTTCGACGGCGCGGCGGATGGACTCGAAGGACTCCGGGCGGTTCACCGCCGCCTGCACCTTCGGGGACAGGTCCTGCACGCCAAGGCTGGCGCGGCTGAGGCCGATCCGCCCGGCCGCCCGCATCCAGTCGTCGGTGAGGACCTCGGGGTCCAGCTCGGCGGCGATATCGTAGCAGTCGGACAGGTCGAACCGGGCGGCCAGGCCGGCCATGAGCCGTTCCAGCTCCGGGGGCGGCAGCATGTTGGGCGTGCCTCCGCCCAGGTGGACCGACCCCACCCGGATGTTCCGCCCCGCATGGGCCAGCACGAGGTCGGCCTCTTCCAGCAGCAGGTCCACATAGCTGCTCATGACCGCCACGCGGTTCATCGCCCGCGTGTTGCATCCGCAGTACCAGCACAGGCGCTTGCAGAAGGGGATGTGCAGATACAGTGAGATCGGGGTCTCGACCGGCGCCATCGACAGCCACCGGGCCCACCGCGCGCCGTCCACCTCGGCGGTGAACTGGGCGGCCGTGGGATAGGAGGTGTAGCGCGGCGCATGGGCGTCATGACGCGCGATGAGGTCGCGCACGGCCTGCGCAGGCAGGGCTGCGGCGGGGGAATGGACGGGGCTGGGCATGGGCGGCGCGTTCGCAAAAAAATGTCGCGGCGCCCCGGGAGGAAGCGCCGCGACAGTCGGAGGGTCAGTGACCGGGTTCGGCGTCGTCGGGCTCGGGGGCTGAAAGCCCCGCGTCCCCCTCGTCGAACAGACGGAATTCATGCCACAGGCCGTTCAGGACGCCGAAGGCGACCGCGAGACCGAGGCCCAGGATCCAGGCGAAATACCACATGGGATGAGAGCTCCTCGGCTCAGTAGAGGTCAGGGTTGGTCTTCAGGGCGCCGGTGGTGCTGCGGCCCCACAGCACCCGGTAGACCCACGCCGTGTAGAGCAGGATCAGCGGCAGGAAGATGATCACGCACACCAGCATGATGAACAGGGTCAGGTGACTGGAGGACGCGTTCCACACGGTCAGGCTGGAGGCCGGATCGATGGAGCTGGGCAGGATGAACGGGAACATGGACAGCCCGACCGTGGCGATGATCCCGACCGTCGAGACGGAGGAGCCGCCGAACGCCAGGACCGCCGATCGCCGCCACATGCCGGCCAGGGCCGCCAGGGCGCCGACGAAGCCCAGAACCGGGGCCGCGATCATCCAGGAATAGGTCTGGTAGTTGCTCAGCCAGGCCCCCGGAACCGCTTCGGTCACGGCCCGCAGGGGGTTGGACGGGCCGTTGACGTCCAGCACCCCGGTCACGGCATAGCCCATGCCGCCGTACGCCACATAGAATCCGCCGGCCGCGAACAGCACCAGCGACAGGACCGCGGCGATGGTGCCCCAGGTCCGGGCCCGGTCCAGCACCGGTCCCTGTTCCGCCTTGACGCTCAGCCAGGCCGCGCCATGCACCACCAGCATCGCCACCGAGAGCAGGCCGGCCAGCAGGCTGAAGGGGGTGAACAGGCCCAGCAGGGTGCCGTCGTAGAAGGCCCGCAGTTCGCTGGTCAGGCGGAACGGCGCGCCCAGCAGCACATTGCCCACGGCCACGCCGAACACCAGCGCCGGCACGAAGCCGCTGACGAACAGGCTCCAGTCCCAGAAGGCCCGCCACTTCGGCGACGTCCGTTTCGACCGGTATTTGAAGGCCACCGGCCTCAGGATCAGGGCGGACAGCACCAGGAACATGGCCAGGTAGAAGCCCGAGAAGCTGACCGCATAGACGAAGGGCCAGGCGGCGAAGATCGCGCCGCCTCCGAGGATGAACCACACCTGGTTGCCTTCCCAGGTCGCGCCCACGGTGTTGATCACCATGCGGCGCTCCTCGTCTGTCCGGGCCACGAAGGGCAGCAGCGCCCCCACGCCCAGATCAAACCCGTCGGTGAGGGCGAAGGCGATCAGCAGCACCCCCAGTATGCCCCACCACAAGACGCGCAGGGTCGCGAAATCGATCGGCAGATCCATGATCTGATATCCTTTGGAAGACGAGGTCAGGCCGCGAGGGGCGAGGGTTCAGGCGCGCTGTCAGGCGATTGGGAGCCGGGATCCCCGAACAGGCCGTGTTCGTGGAACGGGCCCTTCTTGATGGCGTAGAGGATCAGCCCGACCTCCACGATCGCCAGCGCCCCGTAGAAGAGGGTGAAGCCGATGATGGTGGTCCACAGCTGCGGAACGGTCAGGCTGGAGGCGCCCAGGAAGGTGGGCAGGACGCCCTCGACCGCCCAGGGCTGGCGGCCCACTTCGGCCACGATCCACCCCAGTTCGGGGGCGATCCACGGCAGGGGCATGGCCAGCAGGGCCATCCACAGGAACCAGCGTGTCTCGTGTCTCCGCAGGGTGCACAGGATGAAGGCCGTGGCGAACAGGGCGATCATCAGGAAGCCGATCCCCGCCATGATCCGGAAGGTCCAGAACATCAGGGGCACGTTGGGCACGGTGTCCCAGGCGGCGATCATGATCTGCTCCGGCGTCGCCTCGCGCGGGTCTTCCACATAGCGCCGCAGCATCAGGCCGTAGCCCAGGTCGTTGCGGTGCATCTCGAAGTCCGCCCGGGCCTGCACGTCGGTGGCGTCGGCCTTGATCCGCTCCAGGGCGTCATAGGCCAGGACGCCCCGCTCGATGCGGTCCTCGGCGATGGCCACCAGTTCGAAAATGCCCTCGACGGTTCCGTCCAGGCTGCGCGTGGCGATGATGCCCAGGGCCCACGGGATCTGGATCTCGTAGCGGGTCTCGCGCGCGGCCATGTCGGGCATGCCGACGATGCTCAGGCCGGCCGGGGCCTCGTGGGTGCGCCACATGCCCTCGATCGCCGCCAGTTTCATCTTCTGGTTGTCGGTGAGGGCGTAGCCGCTCTCGTCGCCCAGCACGACCACCGACAGGGAGGCCGCCAGACCGAAGGCCGCAGCCACGGTCATGGACCGCTTGGCGAACGCCACATGACGCCCCTTCAGCAGGTAGAAGGCCGACACGCCGAGCACGAAGACCGCCGCGATCACATAGCCGGCGGAGACCGTGTGGACGAACTTGGCCTGGGCCACGGGATTGAACAGCACGGCCATGAAGTCCGTCACCTCCATCCGCATGGTGTCAGGATTGAAGGCCGAGCCCACCGGGTTCTGCATCCAGCCGTTGGCGATCAGGATCCACAGGGCGGACAGGTTGGTGCCCAGCGCCACCAGGAAGGTGACGAACAGGTGCCCCACCGGCTTCAGCTTGTCCCAGCCGAAGAACATGAGGCCCACGAAGGTGGCTTCGAGGAAGAAGGCCATGAGGCCCTCGATCGCCAGCGGCGCCCCGAAGATGTCGCCGACGTAGTGGCTGTAATAGCTCCAGTTCATGCCGAACTGGAACTCCATGGTGATGCCGGTGGCGACGCCGAGCGCGAAGTTGATGCCGAACAGGACGCCCCAGAACCGGGTGATCGTCCGCCAGATCGGCCGGCGGGTCATCACATAGATGGACTCCATGATGACCAGCATGAACGAGAGCCCCAGGGTCAGGGGCACGAAGAGGAAGTGATAGAGGGCTGTCAGCGCGAACTGCAGCCTGGACAGGTCGACGACCGCAAGGTCGATCATGGCTAAGGCTCCTGGAATCGGCCCCGACGACCGATGTCGCCCCGCCTTAGCCGGGTCGGGCGGCCCCCGACTTTGATCCTGATCAAAGAGGGCGCCGGCGGCGCGCTCTAGAGCCCGCTGGTGAGCTTCCGGGACGACATCAGATCATGACCATGACCGCAGAGCGCGACGTCGCGCCCGCCGCCTGGCTGAAGACGGCCGCGCGGCCCTGGAGGCGCAAGGTCGCCCTCACGACGCTGCTGACCATCGCCGACACGGCGCCGGCCATCGGCTTCGCTGGCGGGCTGGCCATGACTGTCGCCCGCTTCAGCGAGGGGCTGTGGGCCGCGGCGCCCTGGCTGGCCCTTGCGGTGTTCAGCCTCGTCGCGCGCGGCCTCGTCAGCCAGGGCATGCTGGCCATGGGCGCAGTGGTGGCCAGGGGCGTGAAGGCTGACGTGCGCGCCGCGGTGCTGGCCGACCTTTTCCAGCGGGGCAGGCGGTCGGCCGATCGGCTGTCCGCGCCGGTCGAGGGCGTGGCGGCGCTGGACGGCTACTACGCCCGCTTCCTGCCGCTGCGCATGGCCGCCGGGGTTTCGCCGCTGATCATCATCGCGGCGGCCGCCTTCGCCAGCCCGGTCACCGCAGGCCTTCTGGTCTTCACCCTGTTTCCCTTCATCGTCGGCATGGTCCTGGCCGGATCGGCCGCAGCGGCCGAAAGCCGCCGTCAGTTTTCGGCGCTGGAGCGGCTGTCCGGCCTGTTCATCGACCGCATCCGCGCCCTGCCCGCAGTGCTGGCGTTCGGGGCCGAGGCCCGCGTGAGCCAGGAGATCGCCGCCGCCTCCCGCGAGCTGGAGACCCGCTCGGCCCGGGTCATGAGAACGGCCTTCCTGTCCTCGGCGGTGCTGGAGTTCTTCTCCGCCCTCTCCGTGGCGCTGGTGGCCGTCTACTGCGGCTTCAACCTGCTGGGCCTGCTGCCGTTTCCCGTGCCGGAGGCCCTGACCCTGGCCGAGGCGTTCTTCGTCCTCGCCCTGGCCCCGGAAGTTTATCATCCGCTGCGCCGGCTCGCCGCGGCGTATCATGACCGCCAGGCCGCAGAGGCGGCGGTTCCCTCCCTGGTGGTCGAGCCGGCCGTCCCGCAACGACGGGTCGAGCTGCCGATGAAAGCGCCGGCGGTGCGGTTCAGGGCGGTGCGCATCGCCTGGGGGAACGGCGCGCCGGTGATCGATCGCTTCAGCCTGGATGTGCGTCCCGGGCAGATTGTCGCCCTGACCGGGGCCAGCGGCGTGGGCAAGTCCAGCCTGCTGCACCTGTTGCTCGGCCTTGCGCCGCTGTCCGGCGGGGAGGTGGAGGTTGGCGGCGTGCCGCTCGGGGAGGCCGGCGGCGATTTCGCCGGGCGAATCGCCTGGGCGGGCCAGAACCCGGTCATCATTCCCGGAACCCTGGCGGACAACATCCGGATCGCCGACCGCGCCGCATCTCTGGACCAGGTGTCGCAAGCCGCCCGCGCGGCGGGGCTCGACCTGCCGCTGGATCGCCGTCTTGACGAACGGGGCGGCGGCCTGTCCGGCGGCGAGCGCCGCAGGCTCGGCATGGCCCGCGCCATGCTCAGGCGCGCGCCTCTCATGTTGCTGGACGAACCCACCGCCAATCTGGATTCCGCGAGCGAAGACGCCATGCTGGACATCATCCGGAAGGCGGCCAGGGGCCGCACCACCCTGATCGCCACCCACTCCACGGCCGTCGCCGCCTTGGCCGACCGCGTGGTGCGGCTGTGAGCCGCGGCGTCGAGGGCGCGCGCATTCGCGCCATGATCGCCGGGCAGCGCCGGCTCGAGCGCGGCCGCCTCAGGCTGGCGGCCGCCGGCGGCGCCGTCGTCTCGGTGGCGGCGGTCTGTCTGCTGGGGCTGTCGGGCTGGTTCATCACCGGCGCCGCCCTCGCCGGGACCGCGGGCCTGCTGGCCGCCCAGACCTTCAACTACCTGATGCCCAGCGCGATCATCCGCCTGCTGGCCATCCTCCGCACCGGCGCCCGCTATGTGGAGCGGGTGGCGGGCCACGAGGCCGCCCTTCGGGCCCTGTCGCGGCTTCGCCCCCAACTGTTCACCGCCCTGGCCGCCGCGCCTCCGGAACGGGCGCTCGCCCTGTCGTCCGGCGAGGCGTCCGCGCGCCTGATCCAGGATGTGGATGCGATCCAGACCCTGTTCGTGCGGCTTTCGACGCCGTGGGCGCTGGGCGCCGGGGCGCTGTCGGCGGTCATTCTGACCAGCATGGCGGCCCCGATCGCCGGCTTGTTGCTGGCCCTGACCCTGGGCGTCGGCGCCCTGGGCTCGGTGATCCTCGCGCGGCGACTGTCGGACCCGGCGGGCCGCGACCTGCAGGTGGCGGTCGGCGCGCTGAAGGACCACATCGGCGCGCTTGAGGCCGCCGCGCCCGAGATGAAGGCCTACGGTCTGCAGGGCTGGGCCGCAGACAGCACCGCCTCGGTGGCCGCCCGGCTCGACCGGATTCAGACGCGCCTCAGCCTGGCGGCGGGGTGGATCGCGCTGTGGCAGGCCGGCGTGACGGCGCTTGCCGTGGTGCTGGTGGTCCCGGCGACCGCGGGCGCCGCCCTGCCCATGACCGCCCTGGCGGCGCTGGCTGCGGTGATGGGCGTGGAGGCCGCCTCGGGACTCGCAGGGGTGCTCCATCAGAACGGGGGCGCCGTCCAGGCCATGAGCCGCCTGGAGGACATGATCTCCGGGGCGCCCGCTGACCAGCAGGCCACAGCGGCATCGCACGGCCTCGGGTTGCCGGCTCTCGGCGTCGACCTGGCGCCCGGCATGCGGCTGGCGTTCACGGGAGCCAGCGGCGCGGGCAAGACCAGCCTGATCGAGCGGCTGGCGGGCCTGCGCGCCGCCCGGGCAGGCGAATGGTTCATCGGCGGCGTCGACGCCGCGCACCTTCGCCCGGAGGCGCGCCGCGCCCTGTTCGCCTATGCGGCGCAGGATGTGCGCCTGATCGACGGCACGGTGCGACAGAACCTGCTTCTGGCGGGTCCGGCGGATGACGCGGCGTTATGGCGCGCGCTGGAGGATGCGGCGCTGGCGCATCGGGTCGAGGCGGACCCGCGCGGTCTTGACGCGCCCGTGGGGCCAGGCGGCGAATTCCTGTCCGGCGGCGAGCGCCGCAGGCTGGCCCTGGCCCGCGCCTGCCTGAGGGACGCGCCCTGGTTGCTGCTGGACGAACCCACCGAAGGCCTCGACGCCGCCACCGAAAGCCGCGTGATCGAGGCGCTGGAGCGTCGCCTGGCCCGCACGGGGCAGGGCCTCCTGCTTGTCAGCCACCGGCAGGCGCCGCTCGGCCTTTGCACCCGGCAGATCGGCATCGGCGCGCGCCGGGGCCGACCTGCGGCGGCGCGTCGGGGCGCAGGCGAGGCGGTTCCGATCCGGCGGTTTTGAGGCTTGCAGTCGGCCTCGGTCACGGGTTATAGACCGCGCCTTCCCGCCCGGGGTTTCGCCCCAGGCCTACGGCGGACGCGTAGCTCAGCGGGAGAGCACCTCGTTGACATCGAGGGGGTCACAGGTTCAATCCCTGTCGCGTCCACCATCTCCTCCCTTGCATATCGTCGCCCGTCAGGGCTTCAG
>JBALUZ010000005.1:0-37541 GCA_036963825.1 Brevundimonas sp. | reverse complement strand
GGAGGCCCTGGCCGCCGTGGTGTCGTTCCCCGGCGGCCCCCGTCCCTACGGCGCCCGGGTGGTGATGCGAGATCCGGGGCGCGCCCAGCGCCCGTGGATCGTCCAGGCCAGCCTCGCCCCCCTGCCCCCCGCCAACGCCCGACGCGCTTTCTGGGCCTCGTCCAGCGAGGCGGCCCCGGCGTCCCTGCTGCCCGGGGGGCGCGATCAGGGCGAGCTGTGGCGTTTTCCCGAAGGGGCGGCTGACGCGATTGCGGACCTGGACCCGAGGGAGCGGTTCACGGTGGAGTTCCTGTTCCGCGACGACAGCGTCATGCGGGTTCATTTCGAGGTCGGCGACTACGCCGCCGGCCGCGCCTTCCTGGCGCTCGGCCCCCTCTAGACCGCCGCAGGCCTTCGGGGCGCGTCCGCCGCGCGCTCGGGATCGCCCTTGCGCGGGTCTGTACTTTAATATACAAAGTACTTCATCAACCTTGGAGGATTTCATGAAACTGGTCATCACCGCCGCTCTCGCCTGCCTCGTCGCCGCCCCCGCGGCCGCGGGGGACGTCGTCGTCACCCTCACCGGCGTGGAGGCCCGGGGCGGGGAGATCCTCGCCTCCCTGAACACCGAGGCGTCGTTCATGCGCGGCCAGGGCGAGCACGGGGTCCGGGTTCCGGGCGATGCGACCGGCGCCGTCACCCTGACGTTCGGGGACGTGCCGCCGGGGGAGTACGCCCTGATGGTCATGCATGACGCCAACGCCAACGGCCGGCTGGACATGTCGGCCACGGGCATGCCGGACGAGGGCTTCGCCTTCTCCAACGGCATGTCCATGGGCATGCCGACCTTCCAGGCCCACAAATTCACCGTGGGCGAGGACGGGACGGTGCTGACCGAGTCCATGCTCTACATGCGGCCCGCCCGATAGGGGCGTCGACCGGGCCCGCCCGGAAGCAGAAAGGCCCGCCGGAGCGATCCGGCGGGCCTTTCCTTTATCCGTTGATCGAAACGATCAGGCCGCGTTGGCCGTGGCGTTCTCGTGCGGGTCGCGCAGGACATAGCCCCGGCCCCAGACGGTCTCGATGTAGTGCTTGCCGCCGGCGGCCGTGGCCAGCTTCTTGCGCAGCTTGCAGATGAAGACGTCGATGATCTTCAGCTCGGGCTCGTCCATGCCGCCGTACAGGTGGTTCAGGAACATCTCCTTGGTCAGGGTCGTGCCCTTGCGCAGGGAGAGGAGCTCCAGCATCTGGTACTCCTTGCCGGTCAGGTGGACCCGGTGGCCGTCCACCTCCACCGTCTTGGCGTCCAGGTTCACCGCGATCTCGCCGGTGGTGATGATGGCCTGGGCGTGACCCTTGGAGCGACGCACCACCGCGTGGACGCGCGCCACCAGCTCGTCCTTGTGGAACGGCTTGGTCAGATAGTCGTCGGCGCCGCCGCCGAAGGTCTTGACCTTGGTCTCCACCTCGGTGGAGCCCGACAGGATCATGACGGGGGTGTTGATCTTGCCCACGCGCAGCTGGCGCAGGACCTCAAGGCCGTTCATGTCGGGCAGGTTCAGGTCCAGAAGGATGAGGTCGTAGTCGTAGATCTTGCCCAGATCGACGCCTTCCTCGCCCAGATCCGTCGTATAGACGTTGAAGCCTTCCGACTTGAGCATCAGTTCGATGCTCTGCGCGGTCGCGCTGTCGTCTTCAATCAGCAGAACACGCATTGATGCCCCTCCAGGCGAACCTTGACCATAAGGCCGCTCGCATCGGAGCGGGTAACCTTTCCGACCAGTTAAGGCCGTAAAAACCTTAAGAACGGTTAATGCCGAATCGATAGTCTGATTTGCGAATCGGCGTCCAGTGGAACGAGTCAACGATTCGAACTTTCTTCGCCCGCCTGGGCTGGCGGGCCCCGGGGCGGGGGTCGCCGGGCCCTGCGTCCGGCCCTGCGGCGGCGCGGACAGGCCCGCCCGGCTCCGCATTTCCGCCCAACCGGGGCCCCAGGTCTTAACGGCCGCCGGCGACGCCGGGGCGCGCTACAGGCGGATCCCGAACGCCAGCAGCGTCAGTCCCGTGAGCGGGGCCAGCAGGCCGAGGATGAAGGACGCCGCCGCGACCGTCGCCACGGCGACCTGAAAGCCGCCCTGGGCCCTGTAAAGATGGCCCATGCGGCCGGCGTCGCCCGTGCGGCCCTCGCCCAGCGCGGCGAACCGCTGCGCTTCAAGGTCGTGACGGCTCTGGACCGTCAGCACCAGGGCGCCGGCGCAGATGAGGCCGATGCTGAAGCACCATGCGGGGCCGACAAGCCAGAGGCCGCGATCGCCGGCGTCGGCCAGACGCGATCCGCACGCCGCCAGCGCCGCGGCGTTGCCGACGGCCACCCACAGGGCGAACCGGCGGAACCAGTCATCGCGGGCCGCCTGCGCCCTTTCCGCCAACCGTCTGAACTGCGCCTGCCCGGCCTCGTCTTCACCCATGCCGCCCCCCGGTGACCCGGGGGCCAGCATGACCCGGGGCCGCGCCGGCCTCAAGGCCGCCGCAGCGTCTATCCGGCCGCCGATGGCCGCTAAATCCCGCATTCTCCGCACGCCACTTGCTTGAGCGGCATGGCGTCACGTCCGGAAATGACGCAGAAAATAGGAATATAATCCGCACGAGCTTCCAGCAGGTCCAGCATGGGGCCGCGTCGCCGGGACGCAGGAACTGGAGAGGGAGATGAACGAACAGGACGAAACACTGGAGCACCGGGTGGCGCAGGTCCGGGCCGACCGGGCCCGCGCGCTCCTGGCCATGCAGGCGGTGGCGAACGTCACCGGGGTGCCGGCTGCGGCCATGCAGTCGCGCCGGCTGCTCGATCACGAGGTGCGCCGGGCCCGCGCCCTGGCCTGGTACCTCAGCCACACCGAGTACGGCTGGCCGCTGCACCGGGTGGGCGCGGCCTTTGACCGGGACCGGACCACCGTGGCCAGGGCGTGCCGCGAGGTGGAGGACATGCGCGACGATCCGGCCCTCGACAGCCTGCTGGAGCGGGTCGGGCGCGGGCTGGTCGAGATCACCGGGCCGGCGGCGGCATGAGCGGGCGCCTGCGCACCCTGCTGGCCCGCCCCGAGGCCTGGATCGAGCCGGGCCCCGAGCCGGGCCGTTACCGGCTGCGGCTCAGTCCGGACCGTCGCCGCCGTCCCGCCCTGACCCTGGACGAGGCGGCGTTCCGCGACCTGGCGCGCGAGCCGGGTCTGGCCGTGCGGGAGGGCGGCGGGTGGAAGGCGCGGGCCGGCGCGCTCCCGCCCCGTCCTTCCTGCGGGGGCCGCCCCGGCTTCGTGGCCGGGTCGCGCCCTGTCCTCGCGCCCGACGGGACGGTCAGGCCGCGCGCCGTCAATCTCGGCGAGTCCCCGGTTCTGTGGCTGGCCCGCCGCAAGGACGCCAGCGGCCGGCCCTGGCTGTCGCCGGCGGAGGTGGCGGCGGGCGAAAAGCTGCGCGCCGACGCCGAGCTGGCCAGTCTCGGGCCGTCCCTGACCATGCGCTGGGACGCCCTGCCGCGCGGCGGTGCCGGGCAGGGGGCGCCGGCAGGTCCCGGCGAGCGGGTCCTGCTGGCGCGGCGCCGGGTCCAGGCCGCCCTGGGCGCCGTCGCGCCCGGGCCCCGCGCCGTGCTGGAGCGCATCTGCATCCACGGCTCCTCCCTGCAGCTTGCGGAGCAGGGGCTGGGCCTGCGCCGCCGCCAGGGCAAGACGGTTCTGAAACGGGCCCTGACCGATCTGGCGCGCCATTACGGGATCGGATGACGGGGCGCCGGCGTTCAGGACGCGTCGGCCGGGCGGTCTCGCGATTGTTGCCGCCGCAACGCGCTGGTATGGCCCGTCACTCCTTCATCAAGGCGCCTGCCCATTTTCAGCTTCCTGATCCCCTTCGGCGTCATTCTCCTCATGGTCGCGGCCAACGCCCTGTACGTGGCGGCCGAGTTCGCCACGGTCGGCGCGCGCAAGTCGCGGGTCCAGGAGGGCGCCGAGGCGGGCAGCCGTCCCGCCGGCAAGCTGCTGGCGATCCTGGGCGATCCGGCCCGGCTGGACGACTATGTGGCGGGCTGCCAGGTCGGCATCACCATCAGCAGCCTGGTGGCCGGCGCCTATGGCCAGGCCCGGCTGACTCCCTTGCTCGCCCCCCTCCTGGGCGCCGTGGGCGGACAGGCGGCGGCCATCGTCATCGTCCTTCTGATCGTCACCATGCTGCAGGTGGTGCTGGGCGAGCTGCTGCCCAAGACCGTCGCCCTGCGCTATCCCGAGCGGCTGTCCATGGCGACGCTGTTGCCCATGCGCTTCAGCCTGGTGCTGTTCCGGCCGCTGATCTTCATCTTCAACGGCGCCGCCTTCGCCATCATGCGGCTGTTCCGTCTCAGCGCCGACCACAGCCACACCCACGTCCATTCGCCGGACGAGCTGGAGGGGCTGTTCAAGGCCAGCGCCGCGGGCGGCCTGATCGACGCCGACGAGCGGGACATGCTGTCCGGCGCCCTGAGCGTGCATGGCCGGCTGGTGCGCGAGATCATGACCCCGCGCACCCGCATGGTCCGGGTCAAGGCGAAGGAAACCGTCGAGGCGGCGCTGAAGCGGGTCGCCGAGACGCCCTACTCCCGCTTTCCCGTGACCGGGGAGACCACGGACGACGTGGAGGGCGTCGTCCATCTGCGCACCCTGTTCGCAACCTTCGAGAAGACGCCCGACGCCCTGGTGGGCTCCATCAAGCGCGATCCCCTGATCGTGGCCGACGTGATGAGCGTGCCCAGCCTGTGGCAGACCCTGCGCGAGCGCGGCCGGCGCACCGCCATGGTCATCAACGAGTACGGCAGCTTCACCGGCCTGGTGACGCTGGAGGACGCCCTGGAGGAGGTCTTCGGGGAGGTGCAGGACGAGTTCGACAACGAGGACGAACTGTTCGTCGCCGACGGGCCGGACCTCAGCGTGCGCGGCGACGTGCGCCTGTCCATGCTGGCCGACCGCCACGGCGTGGTCCTGCCCGAGGATCGGGCCGACACCATCAGCGGCCTGGTCTGGCACGAGCTGGGCCGCCTGCCGGTGGTCGGCGATCTCGTGACCGTCGAGGACTCGGCCGTGAAACTGGTGGTCGAGGCCATGGAAGGCCACGCGGTGCGCCGGGTCCGCATCAGGCGCGGGCCGGAGACCGCGGCATGACCGACGTCCTGCTTCCCATCGCCGCCATCCTGGCCCTGGTGATCGTCAACGGCGTCTTCGTCGCGGCGGAGTTCGGCCTCGTGGGGGCCCGCCGCAGCCGCATCGACACCCTGGCGCAGGGGGGAAACCGCGCCGCCCGGTGGCTGCTGCGCATCTTCGACCGCGAGGCCGGCAAGGACTCCTACATCGCCATCGCCCAGCTGGGCATCACCCTGGCCAGCATCGGCCTGGGCATGTACGGCGAGCCCGCCGTCGCCCGGTGGCTCTACGGGCCGCTGGAAGGTCTGGGCCTCAGCTATGAGCAGTCCCACGCCGCGGGCTTCGCCGTGGCCCTCGGCGGGATCACCTTCCTGCACGTGGTCTTCGGCGAGATGATCCCCAAGGCCCTGGCGCTGCAGTCGCCCGAGAAGGTCAGCATCTCGCTCAATCCGGTGATGCGTCTGTTCGCCGTCCTGTTCCGGCCCATGGTCATGCTGCTGAACAGGATCGCCTTCGGCCTGATGCGTCTGCTGGGCATTCCCGACCCGGGCAAGGGCGCCATGCTCTACAGCTATCAGGAGCTGGAGATCGCCACCGAGGAGATGATGTCGGGCGGCCACATGAACGCCGCCCAGGCCCGGCTGATCGAGAACATCTTCG
This sequence comes from Brevundimonas sp., assembly GCA_036963825.1. Classification (GTDB taxonomy): domain Bacteria; phylum Pseudomonadota; class Alphaproteobacteria; order Caulobacterales; family Caulobacteraceae; genus Brevundimonas. Next base: position 31,749 of record JBALUZ010000005.1, on the reverse strand, counting down.
AGATGGAGGACCGCACCGCCCGCGAGCTGATGACCTCGCGCGCCCGCATGGCGGCCATTCCCCGCTCCGCCGGCGCCGACGAGATCGCCGCGCTCATCTCCGAAGAGACCCTGGCCCGGTATCCGGTGTACGGCGCGTCCCTGGACGAGGTGATCGGGGTGCTGCACGTCAAGGATTTCATCCGCGCCCGCGTGGCCCAGGCCGACATCGACCTGAAGGCCCTGGTGCGCCCCGCGCCGCGCGTGGCTGCGGGCATGTCCGCCTACGACCTGATGGCCCTGTTCAAGAAGCAGCGGGTGCACGCAGCCCTGGTCGTGGACGAGTTCGGCGGCACCCTGGGGTTCGTCACCATGGATGATCTGGTCGCCGATCTGATCGACGAGGAAGGGGCCGCGCCCGACTGGATCACGGTCCTGCCCGACGGCGCCCTGCTGCTGGACGGCGAGGTCACCCTGGCCGAACTGCAGGAGGACCACGACCTGGACGTGGCCCACCCCGAGGTCTCCACCGTGGCCGGCCTGTTCCTGGCCCGCAACGGGGTGCTGCCCCGACGCGGCGACGTTCTGGAGTACAAGGGCGCGCGCTTCATCGCCGAGGACGTGCGCGGCCTGAAGATCCTGCGGGTCCGGGTCGAGCGCAAACCGGCCAGGCGCTAGATCTCGCCGGCGCGTCCGGTTGCACCAATTGCACCAATTGCACCGTGCAGCGGCGGCAGGGTCAGGCGCCCGCCGCGGCCTCGCGGATTCGCCCGATCATGGCGTTCAGGCCGTTGGCGCGTTGCAGGGTCAGGGCCTGGGGCAGGCCCAGCCGGTCCATGGCAGCGCGCGCGTCGAAGCCCAGGATCTCCTCGGGCGTCCGGCCGGAATACAGGCGCAGCAGCAGGGCGATGTTGCCCTTGGACAGGTGGCTGTCGGAATCCGCCAGGAAGTACAGCCGGCCCCCGTCCCGGATCACATGCAGCCAGACCTGGGCGGCGCAGCCGGGCACCTTGTTGGCCTCGACCCGGGCGTGATCGGGCAGGGGAGCCAGACCCTTGCCCAGCTCGATGACGTATTCGATGCGCGGCTCCCAGTCGCCCAGCAGGTCGAATTCCTCGGCCAGTTCGGCCAGGGTTTCGTCGATGCCCTGGTCGGGCGGGGTCAGGGCGGCGTCGGTCATGGGGCGCAGATAGACCCCCCGACGGCGGCCCACAACCGTCCCCGTCCCCAGACAGGCGCGGATGCTCCACCGGAATCTGGTCGCCTGTGGCGCGAGCGATCTCGCGGGGTTCCCTTCCGGCCTCTAGTCTGGCCTGTCGCGCCGCATGCTGCGGTGACTCGATTTCACAACGGATCCCGCCGCGCTTGACCTCTCCCGTCGCCCCTTCTTCCGCGCCCGACGCGGGCGCCGCCGTGATCGGCGCGCCGCCGGCGCTGGCCATGTGGCACGCGGGCTGGGCCACCGCCTGCGCGCTGCTGGCGCTGGGCGGGCGGTTCGCGGGCGCCGGGCTGGAGGGCCCCGCCGCCCTGGCCCTCATGGCCATGACGGCGCCGGGCCTGGGGGGGCTGCTGCTGCTGCGCCGCGACGGCATGCGGCCGCGTTTCTGGCTGCTGACCGGCTGGAGCGCGGCGGCGATCCTGGGCGCGGTGCTCAGCGGCGGTCTGAACGGCCCGCTGGCCGCCCTGGTCTTCATGCCCCTGATCGCGGGCCTCGCCCTGGGCGGCCTGCGGCTGGCCCAGCTGGGCGCTCTGGGCGCAGGGCTGGCCGCTGCGGGCGGCCTCGCCGCCGGTCTGATCGGGGCGCCCGCCGTGGACAACGGGCCGCTGGCCGCCCTGACCGGGGTGATGAGCGCCCTGGCCGCGGCGCTGGCGCTGAGACTGTCCTTTTCCGCCCGGCAGGCGCGCCTGGACCGGGCCGAGGCCGCCATGGCCCGCAGCGAGGCGATCCTGACCGGGCAGCCGGGGCTGACGGTGGTGCTGGCGCCCTCGGGCCGCATCCTGGCCGCCTACGGCGCGCCGCCGCCAGGGCTGACCGCCGGACTCCTCTTCGACCAGGGCCTGATCGCCGCCGTGCACGGCCCCGACCGTCCCGCTGTGCTGTCGGGCCTGGACAAGGCCCTGAACGGGCTGGACGCCCAGACCCGTTTCGCCCCGCGCGAGGCGCTGGACCGGCGGGTCATGCTGGCGCTCAAGCGGCTGGAGGACGGGCGGCTGATCGGCCAGATGCACGACGCCACCGGCCAGTACGCCCGCGAGGCGGCCCTCGACGCCGCCCGGGGCGAGGCCGAGGCCCGCGACAAGGGCAAGACCCGCTTCCTGGCGGCCATGAGCCATGAACTGCGCACGCCCCTGAACGCCGTGGTCGGGTTCTCGGACATCATGCGCCAGAGCCTTTTCGGCCCGCTGCCGCCGAAATACGCCGATTACGCCGTGTCCATCCACGAGGCGGGCGGGCACCTGCTGGCCGTGATCAACGACGTGCTGGACGTGTCCAAGATCGAGGCGGACCGCTACGAGCTGGCGCTGGAGCGGTTCGACGCCCGCGACGTCCTGTCCGAAGCCGTGGCCATGGTGCGCCTGAACGCCGAGGAGAAGGGCGTGGTCCTGACCGGCGTGCTGCCGCCCGAGCCCCTGACGGTGATGGCCGATCGCCGCGCCCTGAAGCAGATCACCCTCAACCTGCTGGCCAATGCGGTGAAATTCACCCCGGCGCCGGGCTCGGTGACCCTGTCCGCCGAGGCGGTGGGGCCCTATCTCGAGGTGGTGGTGTCGGATACCGGCGTGGGCATCGCCGCCGAGGATCTGGGCCGCCTTGGCCGCCCCTTCGAGCAGGCGGGCGACGCGGGCCAGAAGAAGCAGGGCACGGGGCTGGGCCTGGCGCTGGTGCGTTCGCTGACCGAACTGCACGGCGGCCGTCTGGTGGTGGACAGCACCCTGGGCGAGGGCTCGGCCTTCACCGTGCGCATGCCGGTGGTGGAGCTGGCCCCGGCTCCGCCTGCCGAGCCGGTCCGCTGAACGGAAGACGCCCGCCCCGGCGACCGGAGCGGGCGTTTCTGATCCTGACGGGCAGGGGTCCTACTTGGCGCGCGGACGGCGGGCGGGTTTGCGGCCGCCCTGGCCCAGACCCATCTGCTTGGCCAGTTCCGAACGCGCCTTGGCGTAGTTCGGGGCGACCATGGGATAGTCCTTGGGCAGGCCCCACTTGGCCCGGTACTCTTCGGGGCTCATGTCATACTTGGTGCGCAGGTGGCGCTTCAGCGACTTGAACTTGCGGCCGTCCTCCAGGCAGATCAGGAAGTCCGGGGTGATCGACTTGCGCACCGACACCGCCGGCTCCTGCGGCTCGGGCTCGGGCTGGGCGCCCCCCGCCTTGACCACCGACAGGGCGGCGTGGACGCTCTGGATCACGCCCGGCAGCGCCTCGGCGTCCACGTTGTTGTTGCTCACATAGGCCGAAACGATGTCGGCCGTCATTTCGAGAAGTTCAGACGTTTCGTCCATGATCGCGCTTCCGGAGTTCTGTTGAGTGTACGGGTCAGAAGCTGCTCGCCGCTTCCCATAGGGTGGTGCCAATAAAGTTGTTTTGACTGTTTATCAACAGCAATACGCGGACCGACCGTCTACATGCGCCGCCTGATCTGTAAAGCGGTCGATCAGATCAGCGGCCGAAGTTTTCGGCCAGGGCCAGCATGGCGGCCCGCTCGGGGGCAGAGTATTCGTCCAGCGCCTCTTCATCGCCTTCCCGGATCGCCTGCATCAATTGCGGCGTCAGGGCCGAGGACAGCGACCAGTTCCAGTAGCGCAGGACCGTCTGGGCCCGGTCCACGGCGAACATGTCATAGGTGATCATGACCCGCTCCCACACCGGGTGCACGGCGCCGTCCTCCGTGGTCTCGGGCCGGCGCATGGAGCGCCACAGGGCCTGCAGGTCGGCCTTGGACAGGCCCGTGGCCTTGCACAGGATGGCCAGGGGCTCGCCGCCCACGTCGCCCAGCAGCTTGGCGCCCGTCAGCGGCTTGATGCCGGACAGGTACGAGATCTCCGCCACCAGCTCGCGCGTCAGCCCGCCCGAGGCGGCGGCGGCCACCGCGTGCTCCAGGCTGTCATAGGGACTCTTCTCGATGGCCGCGCGGTTTCTCTGACGGCGCTCGATGAACTGCAGGGCCTTGCGCGACACCGGGTCCTGCCAGCCCTCGGCGGCGGCCATGGCGAACACGTCCTCAACCACCTCCTGCATCACCTCGCGCGAGACGGCGAAGCGCTGGAGGATGGCGCGCCGTTCGTCCGGTCCGCACCACCAGAACATCACATAGGCGCCGGACGGCCGCATCTCGGGCCGGCGCAGCAGGTGTTCGCACAGCTGGGTCTCGGTGCGGCTGAGGCTGACCACGGCCTCCACGCCCGGCTGGGACAGCCGCGCGGTGGTGTTGCGCAGCACCGCCTCGATCACCGCCGGTTCGCGGTGAGCCAGCAGGGCGTCGGTCACTACCTCGGAGAGGTTCCTCCGGGACGCCAGAAGAAAACGATGCTCGACGCCCGCCTCGGTGGCGCAGGCCATCAGGTCGGAATCGGTCAGGGCGGCGCTTTGTTCGATCAGCACGCCCGCGATGTCGGGCTCGTCGCGCAGCAGCAGCCGCGCAAGGCTGTGGGGAATCTCGCCCAGGGGGGCCAGCCGCACCGCCACCCGGCGGCGGTCCTCGGGGGTGGCCAGACGCAGCATCTCCACCAGCAGGTCGCCCACCACGGAGCGCTCGAAGGCGTTGACCCGGCTGGCGGGCAAGGCGGCCACGTCGGCCAGGCGCTTCAGCAGCGCATGGCGCGCGCGCGGCCCCGGCGAGGGCGCGCCGTCGGCGGATGTGGCCGCAGGCTCGGACATGTCGCAGCCAGCCTAGGCCGGAAGCGGTTAATCAGGGATGATTGGGAAAGGCGCCTACAGCCCCTCGAACAACGCCGTGGAGAGATAGCGCTCGGCGAAGCTGGGGATGATGGCGACGATGGTCTTGCCGGCGTTTTCGGCGAGGGCGGCCTGGCGGAAGGCGGCGGTCAGGGCGGCGCCGGAGCTGATGCCCACCGGCAGGCCCTCGGTGCGGGCGGCGCGCCGGGCCATGTCGAAGGCGTCCTCGTTGGAGACCTGCTCCACCCCGTCGATCATGGATTGGTCGACAATGGAGGGAATGAAGCCCGCGCCGATGCCCTGGATCTTGTGCGGGCCGGGCGCGCCGCCGGACAGCACCGGCGAGGCGGTGGGCTCCACCGCGATCATGCGCACCGAGGGCTTGCGCGCCTTCAGCACCTGCCCGACGCCGGTGATGGTGCCGCCGGTGCCGACGCCCGCGATGACCATGTCCACGGCCCCGGCGGTGTCGTTCCAGATCTCCTCGGCCGTGGTGGCGCGGTGGATGGCCGGGTTGGCCAGGTTGTCGAACTGCTGCGGCTGCACCGCGCCGGGCGTGGCGGCCAGCAGTTCATTGGCCGTGGCGATGGCCCCCTTCATGCCCTTCTCGGCGGGGGTCAGCACCAGCTCGGCGCCCAGCAGGGCCAGCATCTTGCGGCGCTCGATGGACATGCTCTCGGGCATGACCAGGATCAGCTTGTAGCCCTTGGCCGCGGCCACGAAGGCCAGGGCGATGCCGGTGTTGCCGCTGGTGGGCTCGATGATCACGTCGCCGGGCTTCAGCTTTCCGGCCTGCTCCAGCGCCTCGATCATGGCCACGCCGATGCGGTCCTTCACCGAGGCGATGGGGTTGAAGAACTCCAGCTTGGCCAGGACGGTCGCCTTCGGGTTCAGTTCGGCCGACAGGCGGGGCAGCCGCACCAGCGGCGTGTCGCCGATGGTGTCGACGATGGAGTCATAGACCTTGCCCCGTCCGGTCTTGGCGTGCCGCGAGGCGTCGTAGGGGGTGTCGGTCATGGGATCGGCTCCTGTCTGTCGTGTTCCGCGTCTGTAACAGATAGGCCGTTTGAGCGACCGTGAAAGGCAGAAATCCTCAAGGCGGCGTCCATCAACATTGAGCGCGGGCGTCCGGCGCCTTCACTCCCGCTTAACCGTTTCGCAGCAATTGTTAACGGGTGAACGGCCGGGGCTGTTCAGTGCTGAGGGGCCGTCTTGCGTAATCTCGTCGCCGCTGTGGAGGCCGTGGACCCGCTGGTCGTGACCGGGAAGGTCGCGGGCGTGTCCGGTCTGCTGATCGAGGCGCGCGGCGGCATGAGCCGGCTGGCCGTGGGCGCGCGGGCCGAGATCGTGCGCCGGGGCCATGCGGGCCTGCCCGCCGAGGTGGTGGGCTTTCGCGACTCCAAGGCCCTGCTGATGCCCTACGGTCCGGTGGAGGGCGTGGCCCCCGGCGCCGACATCCGCATTCTCGACATGGCCGCCAGCGTGCGGCCGACCACGGCCTGGCTGGGCCGCATCATCGACGCCTTCGGCGATCCCATCGACGGCAAGGGGCCGCTGCCGGCCGGCCCTGCGCCCTATCCCCTGCGCGCCGCCCCGCCGCCGGCCCACTCGCGCGGCCGGGTGGGCGAGCGGCTGGACCTGGGCGTGCGGTCCATGGACGTGTTCACCACCACCTGCCGGGGCCAGCGTCTGGGCATCTTCGCCGGCTCGGGCGTGGGCAAGTCGGTGCTGCTGTCCATGCTGGCGCGCCAGGCCACCTGCGACGTGGTGGTGGTGGGCCTGATCGGCGAGCGGGGCCGCGAGGTCCGCGAGTTCGTCGAGGAGACCCTGGGCGAGGAGGGCCTGAAGCGCGCCGTGGTGGTGGTCGCCACCTCCGACGAGCCGGCTCTCAAGCGCCGCCAGGCCGCCTATATGACCATGGCCGTGGCCGAATATTTCCGGGACCAGGATCTGGAGGTCCTGTGCCTGATGGACTCCGTGACCCGCTTCGCCATGGCCCAGCGCGAGATCGGGCTGGCCGCGGGCGAGCCGCCGACCACCAAGGGCTACACCCCCACCGTCTTCTCGGAACTGCCCAAGCTGCTGGAGCGCGCCGGGCCGGGCCCGATCCGGCCGGACGGGACCCAGGCCGCGCCCATCACCGCCATGTTCACCGTGCTGGTGGACGGCGGCGACCATGACGAGCCCATCGCCGACGCCGTGCGGGGGATCCTGGACGGCCACATCGTCATGGACCGCAGGATCGCCGAGCGCGGGCGCTTCCCCGCCATCGACGTGCTGAAATCGGTCAGTCGGACCCTGCCGGACTGCCAGACCTTGCCCGAGCGCGACCTGAACCGCCGGGCCCGCCAGTGCCTGAGCGCCTATTCGGACATGGAGGAGCTGATCCGCATCGGCGCCTACCGCGCCGGGGCCGACCCCATCGTCGACCGCGCCATCGCCCTGAACCCGGCCCTCGAAGCCTTCCTGGGCCAGGACAAGGACGAGGTGACGCGCATGGCCGACTCATTCGATCGTCTTCAAACCATCCTGAACCAGGGCATGATCCCTCCGGAGGATAGCCAATGACCAGCTGGGCTCACTCGTTGATCCGCATCTCCAACTATGAAGTGGAGACGCTGCAGAAACGGCTCGCCGAGATCACCGCCCGCCGGGCGTCCGCGGAGATGCGTCTGGCGGTGCTGGACGCCGAGGCCGAGGTGGAGCGCGAGCGCAGCCGCCATGACACCAACGCCGGCATGCTGCTGGGCGCCTATCTGGCCGGCTGGAAAGCGCGCAAGGGCGCGGCCGAAGCCGACCTGGCCCAGCTGGACGCCGAGGAGGCCGGCGCCCGCGATGCGCTGACCGCCGCCTTCGAGGAGCTGAAGAAGTTCGAGCAGGTGGCCGAGACCACCCGCCTCAACAAGCTGATCGCCGCCGCGAAGCGCGAGACAGCGGCGTTTGACGAGCTGGGGCTGCGCAAGCGGGCCAGCTGACCGACGGAGGCTGGCCCGCCTCTTGCACCGCCGGCCCCATGACCCAGCCCCTGTTCAGCCGTCGCGCGCTCCTGGCCTCCACCCTCGCCCTGGCCGCCTGTGACGGACGCCCGGCGGCGTCGCAGGCGGCCGAAGGGCCGATCCGGCCGTTGCGGGACGTGGCGTCCTTCCCCGTCGGCGTCGCGGCCATGACGGACCACTTCCGCGATCCCCAGTGGGTGGATCTGGCCTCCACCCACTTCTCCCGGCTCACGCCCGAGTGGGAGATGAAGATGGAGTACATCCTGGGACCGGGCGGACGGCTGCGTTTCGATGCGCCCGACGCCATCGCCGACTTCGCCCGGCAGCACGGCATGAGCCTCTTCGGCCACGCCCTGATCTGGTACTCCCAGGGGCGCGAATATTTCGAGGGGCTGGACGAGGCCCGCTTCGCCGCCGAGCACGACCGCTACATCCGCGAGGTCATGGGCCGCTACCGGGGCCGGGTGACCGGCTGGGACGTGGTCAACGAGGCGGTGGCCGAGGACGGCGACGGTCTGCGCGACTGTCACTGGTCGGCGCGGTTCGGGCAGGACGGCTACATCCGCCGCGCCTTCGATGTGGCGGCCGAGGCGGACCCGGACGCGGTGCTGTTCATCAACGACTACAATCTGGAGCATAACCCCCGGAAGGGCGCCACCTTCCTGCGGACGGTCGAACGCCTCCTGGGCCAGGGCGCGCCCATCGGCGGTCTGGGCACCCAGTCGCACATCACCTACCGCATCGAGCCGGGGCGCACGGCAGCCTTCATCACCGAGATGGCCCAGTTCGGCCTGCCCATCCATGTGTCGGAGCTGGACATGTCCATGGGCCGCTCCCGCACCGACCTGACCCCCATCGAGCGCCGCCGCGAACGGCAGACCGAGCGGGTGCGCGAGATCGCCGACGCCTTCATGGCCCTGCCTGAAAGGCAGCGGTTCGGCTTCACCGTCTGGGGCCTGCGCGACCGGGACAGCGTGCTGCGGCGGGGCGACTGGGACGACGGCCGCGACGAGCCCCTGATGTTCGACTGGCTGGGCCGGCCCAAGCCCATGCTCCGCGCGCTGGAGCAGGCGTTCGCGGCCTGAGCCCCGGCCCGCTAAGCCTTGGTCAAGGATTGATGTTCACCATGCTGACCGTCTCCGGCGGTTAGTAATCATGTATCTCGTACGCGCGGCCATCCTTGCGGCCATCTTCCTGATCGTCGCGGGCGCAGCCCCGGCCGGCGCTGCGGCGCCCCCCCGCACCACCATGGAGCTGGCCGAGGCGGTGGAGGCGCGCGCCGGGGCCACCAGCTTCGACGCCCTCTACGCCTTCGGTCGCGAGGCCATGACCCGCAACGACCGCGAGGGTCTGAACCGGCTGTATCACGTGGTCTGGATCAGCCTGAACCAGGGCGAGTTCGATCAGGCGCGTCTGTGGAACGTCCGTCTTGACCGCGCGGCGCGGCGACAGGGCGACGCCCGCTACGTCGCCATCGCCGCCCTGAACGCCCTGACGATCCGCTATGACGAGGGCGACAGCGCCGCCGCCGCCGAGATGGGCCGCATCGCCGACACCGCTGAAGACTGGTTCGTCCAGGCCCACGCGGTGCGCATCCACGCCCTGGCCCTGATGGACGAGGACCGCATCGGCGAGGGGCTCGAGCGCCTCGCCGAGATGGACAGCCGCATTCCTGAAGACCGGCCCTATGCCGCCACCGCCCACGCCGGACTCTGGGAGATGGTGGGCATCGGGCTGATGAAGCTGAACGACGTGGCCGGCGCCACGGCCGCCTTCGGCCGCTACGAGATCGACTACAACACGCCCGACTATCCGCGTCCCGACTTCGACAGCCTCTACAACCTGGCGCGCCTGTCGACCCAGATGGGCGAACCGGAGACCGCCCACGCCCTGTATCTGGCCCACCACCGCCTGGCCCGCCGGACGGGGGTGGAGAGCCTGAATGTCTACGACGCCAATCTGTGCGCCATGACCGCCGAAGCCCGCCGCGCCTGGCGCGACGTGCTGGCCTGTCTGGAGCCCTACGGCGAGGATCTGGGCGTCGCGGCCTTCCTGGCGCCGCAGATGCTGCCGCGCCGGGCCGTGGCGCGGGCGCGCCTGGGCCTGGCGGAGGGGGCGGCCCGCGACCTGGCGCGCATCGAGGCGCTGCGGGCGGCGGGCGATTTCCGCGAGGAGGGGGTCTCGCGGGTGCCTCTGGTGCAGGCCGAACTGGCCTTCGCCCGCGGGGATCATGCGCGGGCGTATCGCATGATGCGCGAGCACTTCCTGAACAATGAGGTGGCCACCGCCCGCCGGTTCAGCGCGGGCCTCAGCCAGGTCACCGGCGACATGCAGGCGCAGCTGGAGGAGCGGCGCCGCCAGCTGGCCATGGTGCAGGCCAACGCCGGCCTGCAGCAGGACATGATCCGGTCCCAGCGCTGGATGGTGGCCATCGCCGTGGTGTTCCTGCTGTGCGCGGCGGCGGGCCTGGTCTGGCAGGTGCGCCAGAGCGGCCGGCTGCGCGACTCCCGGCGCCGGGCGCAGGAGGCCAGCCAGGCCAAGTCGGCCTTCCTGGCCAACATGAGCCACGAGATCCGCACCCCCCTGAACGGCGTGGTGGCCATGGCCGACGCCCTGGCGCGGGCGGACCTCAGTCCGCGGGAGCACGAGATGGCCGAGGTCATCCGCTCGTCGGGCAAGACCCTGGAGCGGCTGCTGTCCGACATCCTGGACAGCGCCAAGATCGAGTCCGGCCAGATCAGCATCGAGCGGGCGCCGTTCCATCTGGGCGAGGCGGTGCACGACATCACCACCCTGTGGGGGCTGCGCGCCGAGGAGAAGGACGTGCTGCTGACGGCCCATGTGGATCCGTCGCTGGACCGGGTGGTGAACGGCGACGCCGTGCGGGTGCGCCAGATCCTCGCCAACCTGGTCTCCAACGCCCTGAAATTCACCAGCCACGGCCGCATCGCCCTGACCGTGACGCCCGGCGAGGGCGACCGCGTGCGGTTCGAGGTGCGCGACACCGGCATCGGCTTCGACGACGAGCAGAAGGCGCGCATCTTCACCCGGTTCCAGCAGGCGGACGGCTCCATCACGCGCCGCTTCGGCGGCACGGGGCTGGGTCTGGCCATCTCCAGCGATCTGGCGCGGCTGATGGGCGGCGCCCTGGACTGCCACAGCACGCCGGGGGAAGGGTCGGTCTTCTGGTTCGAGCTTCCCCTGCCGCCGGCCGAGGCCGGGGCCGGGGCCGTCGCGCCTGCGGCCCGGGAGGAGTCCGTCGACCTCGCCGCCCTGCCGCTGCGGGTGCTGCTGGCCGACGATCACCCGGCCAACCGCAAGGTGGTCGAGGTCATGCTGTCCCACACGGCCATGGCCCTGACCGCCGTGGCGGACGGCGCCGAGGCTGTGCGCGCCTGGGGCGAGGCCGACTGGGACCTGGTGCTGATGGACATGCAGATGCCGGTGATGGACGGCCTGACCGCCACGCGCGAGATCCGCTCGGCGGAGGCCGCGCAGGGCCGTCCGCGCACCCCGGTCCTGATGCTCACCGCCAACGCCCTGGCCGAGCACGTGCAGGCCGGGCGCGAGGCCGGCGCCGACGGCCACCTGGCCAAGCCCATCACACTGGCCGGTCTGTTCGAGGCCATGGGCGCGGTGCTCGCCGGCCGTGACGAGGCGAACCGCGCCCGCACCGCCTAGACGGCCGTGTCTACGTCAGAACCGGACGCACAGGGCGAAAAGAACATATTGCGAACGAGAACAAACCATGCACATATTGCGCCGGTCGCAAGGGCGGGTCGGTAGCGGGCCTCTTCCGGAACGACAGACGGGGAATCGTGGCAAAGGGACCGAAAGTAATGGCGCAGGCGGCATTGAAACTCGTGGGCAAGGAAGACGGCGACAAGGCGAAGGCGCTGGAAGCGGCGCTGGCCCAGATTGATCGGGCCTTCGGCAAGGGCTCGGTGATGAAGCTCGGCAAGGGCGGGGTGGTGGCGGAGATCGCCAGCGTCTCGACCGGCTCGCTGGGCCTGGACATGGCGCTGGGGATCGGCGGCCTGCCCTATGGCCGGGTGATCGAGATCTTCGGCCCGGAAAGCTCGGGCAAGACGACTCTGGCGCTGCACACGGTGGCGGAAATCCAGAAGGTCGGCGGTGTGGCCGCCTTCGTCGACGCGGAACATGCGCTGGACCCGGTCTATGCCCAGAAGCTGGGCGTGAACCTCGACGACCTGTTGGTCAGCCAGCCGGACAATGGCGAGCAGGCGCTGGAGATCACGGACACCCTGGTGCGGTCGGGCGCGGTCGACATTGTGGTGATCGACTCGGTCGCCGCCCTGACGCCGCGGGCCGAGATCGAGGGCGAGATGGGCGACAGCCTGCCCGGCCTTCAGGCCCGCCTGATGAGCCAAGCGCTGCGCAAGCTGACCGCCTCGATCTCGCGGACCAACTGCATCGTCATCTTCATCAACCAGATCCGGCACAAGATCGGCGTCATGTACGGCTCGCCCGAGACGACCACGGGCGGCAATGCGCTGAAATTCTACGCCTCGGTGCGCCTCGACATCCGTCGCACCGGCGCCATCAAGAACCGCGACGAGGTGGTCGGCAACACCACCCGGGTCAAGGTGGTCAAGAACAAGGTGGCCCCGCCGTTCCGCGAGGTGATCTTCGACATCATGTACGGCGAGGGCATCTCCAAGATCGGCGAGATCATCGACCTGGGCGTCAAGGCCGAGGTGATCGAGAAGTCCGGCTCGTGGTTCAGCTATGACAGCCAGCGCATCGGCCAGGGCCGAGAGAACGTGCGCGAATTCCTCAAGCAGAACCCCGACATCGCCGCCTCCATCGAGAAGGCCGTCCGCGCCCATTCCGGCCAGATCGCCGAGGAGATGCTGGGCCTGCCCGAGCCCGAGGAAGGCCAGGACGACTAGGCCCGTCTCCCGCCGGGAGACGGGGGCCCCGCGCCCCGGACCGCGCAGCGATCCGGGCGCCTGGGGGGCCGCAGGAGACACTCCGCCCGGCTGGTCCCCGCGACCCGCCGCCGACCCCGCGGGGATCGGGCCGGGCGGACGTGCTGGCCGCCGGGGGAAACCCCGGCGGCCTTTTTCGTGGACGGGTCGTTCCTTCCGGACGGAGAGCGGCCCGCCGCGGCGTGCGTCCGCGGCGTGCGTCCGCGGCCTGCCGCGACGTGCGTTCGCCGTCTTGGGGCCCGGCCGACGGGCCTTCAGGGTTCCGCCGCGGCCGCGTCACGCCGCCGGCCGCCCCGCCCTGGCGGGCGGCCGCCCGCAGCCGTCCGGGACGCGCCGTCCGCAGGCGTGACGGGCGTCCGCCGCGCCGCAGCCCGGTGGCGACGACCGGCGACGACCGCCCGGTCGCCGGCTGCGGTTCAGGCCGCCATCACCGGACGGGGGGATGCGTCCTTGCCGGCGCGGGTCGCCGAAACCTGGAACCGCCGGATCGACCGGTGCAGTTCCGCCGCATCACGCAGCAGGTTGTGGCTGGCGGCCGTGGACTGCTCCACCATGGCGGCGTTCTGCTGGGTGGTCTGGTCCATCTCATTGATGGCCGTATTGACCTCGGCAAGGGCGCTGGCCTGCTCCTGCGCGGAGGCCACGATCTCGGCGACCATCCCGTGCAGGGCGCCGACCTGGTCGAGGATGGCGGCCAGCGAATCTCCGGTCTGGCCGACCAGCCCCACCCCCTGCCGGACCTGGCCGGACGACGTGGAGATCAGGGCGTTGATCTCCTTCGCCGCGGTCGCGGACCGCTGGGCGAGCGCCCTGACCTCGGTGGCGACGACGGCGAAGCCTCGTCCGGACTCCCCCGCGCGCGCCGCCTCGACGCCTGCGTTCAGGGCCAGAAGATTGGTCTGGAAAGCGATCTCGTCGATCACCCCGATGATCTGGCTGATCTCGTCGGACGATTTCTGGATCTCGCCCATGGCGGCCACGGCGCGCTCCACCAGCTGCCCGCTGGTCTCGGCGTCCCTCCGGGCCGAGCCGGCCCGGTCGCCCACCTCCTGCGCCCGCTGCGACGTGCGCGAGACGGTGGCCGTGATCTGGTCCAGGGCGGCGGCCGTCTGCTCCAGGGCCGCGGCCTGGCGTTCGGTCCGCCGGGACAGATCATCGGCCGCCGCCGAAATCTGGGTCGCGCCCTCGCGGATGGTGTCGGCGTTCGACTCGATGTGGGTCACCGCCTCGTCCAGGTCCTGGACCGCGGCGTTGTAGTCCATCTGCAGGACGCGATAGGCCTCCGGAAACGCGGTGGTCATGCGGTAGCTGAGGTCGCCCTGTTTCAGGGCCGAAAGTCCGGCCGCCGTCGCCTGGACGACCTTCGTCTGTTCGGCCTGGGCCGCGGCCTCGCGGGCGGCGGTGGCGGCGCGCAGCTCATCGGCGGCCGTGCGACTGGCGGCGGCGGCGGAAAGCGCCTCCCTCGCCCGGTCGGCGGCGTCCGTCGCCTCTGCGGTGCGCTCGGAGGTCACCCTGAACATGGTGACGACGCTGGCGGCCACCCAGGCGAGCACGCCCGCCTCCACCAGCAGGATGACGGCGTGGAAGACGACCCGCTCCAGACTGGCCGACCCGGGGAACACCAGGCTGGGCAGCAGGAAGCTCAGGGTCAGGTGGTGAATGGCGACCGCGGCCGTCCCTGCGGCGATGGCGCGCCAGTCGCAGTAGATGATCGTCACCGCCAGGGCCGCGAAATAGGCCATGTGCATGTCGATCTGGTACTCGTGCCCCTTCAGGGCGGAGACCATCAGCGACACCTGGCCCACCAGCAGGATCACCGACAGGATGCGTCCGGCCTGGTTGACCCCCAGCAGCCGAAGCGCCGCCGTCTGGACGACGGCCAGGCCCAGCATGCCCGTCAGGGCGCCCGAAACCAGAGGGCCGCCGGCCAGCAGGCCTGAAATCGCGCTGATGATGGTCAGGACCCAGCTCAGGCCCAGAAGGATGAGTCCGCCGCCGTGACGTTGCGCGGCGAGGTCTTTGGGTTGCCAGATCATGATGTCCAGTTTCCAGGTGAGAGGCATCCGGCGACGGCCGGGTCGACAATGAGCCAGGCGCCTGCCGCTTTCAGATCGTCGATCAGGCGGGGGCCGCCATAGATCACCCTGACGGGGCCGGATCGGTCGCGCGGGCTCGTCACGCCGACGGCCGAGATCACAGCGTCCGACCGCTCGGCGGTCCACCAGGGCGGGAATACGACGGCGACGATGTGAGGGTCCCGGGGACGGGCCGCGACGCCCGCCGCCGGCGCCAGGGAAAGCAGGATGGCGGCGCCGACCAGCAAGGTCGACGCGCCCGTGCGGCGACGGGCCGGAGATGCAGCGGATTCGGGCGGGACGCGCATCCGCGCACTTGGCGCTTCGGCCGCTTAAAATTCCCATAATCCGGGCGTGGCGACAGTCATCCACACGATCCGGAACAGAAAGCGAACATTCTCTCGACTCGCGACCCGTGGGCGCCCTAGCAAGGCGCCGGGGTCGGCGGCCTTTGAAGGGAGACCGCCGTGAGCGAGACCATCACCATCATCCGCCGCCTGGCTGAGGCCGCGGGCGGCGACCTGGGCGCCGATTTCCGGGCCGGCCTGTCCGCGGGCCTCGCCGAGGCGGAACGCCAGCAGCCGGGCTTTCTGGACGGGCTGCGGGGCCTCCGGGCTGAGGGCGGGGCGCGGCGCGCCGCCGCCGCGGAGTCCTGGTGAGGCCAGGCGCCGGCTCCGGCCCTGCGCCCCCCGCCGCGGAGACCGGCGGCCTGCCGCAGACGCGCCGCAGACTCGCCGCGGGCAGCCGGTTTCCCGGGCCTTCACGGCCGCTTGATACCGCGATCGGGAACAGCGATAGTCGAGGGGGCCGATGTGGCCCGTGGGGGACTTTCCGTGAAAAATCTGTGGCTGGGCGCCGTCGCCCTGTCGACGCTGGCTGTGTGCGCGGCCGCGCCCGGGACGGCCTGCGCCCAACTCTATCAGGAGGGCGTCCAGCAATGGGAGCTCGCCATGATCAACGCCCAGGCCGCCTATGAGCGCGGCTACACCGGCGCGGGCGTCGTCGTGGGCGTCGTGGACACCGGCATGCAGGTGGACCACCCGGATCTGGTCGGTCAGCTGAGCGGGGTCTCCCTGGACGGAATTCTGGGCGGGCCGGTCACCTATGACCTTCAGGGCCACGGCACCCATGTGGCGGGCACCATCGCCGCCGCGCGCAACGGGCGCGGCACGCACGGGGTCGCATTCGACGCACGGCTCGCCCCCCTGCGCCTGCTCGGCGACAACGGCGTGGCGCCCGACGACCTGATGATCGTGGCCAACCTCTACAACCTTGCGCTGGACGGCGGCGTGCGGCTGTTCAACAATTCCTGGGGCGGCGGCCAGATCGTTCCGGCCTCCATTCAGGACCTGATGGGCGCCAACGTGGTCAGCCAGTCCGAGGTCGACGCCTATCTGCGCGCCGCCCGCGAGGACGCGGTGATGGTCTGGGCCACCGGCAACTCCAGCCAGATGCAGCCGAGCTTCCAGTCCGGTCTGCCGGGGTATGTGCCCGAGTTGCAGCCGCACTGGCTGGCCGTCACCGCGGTGAACAGCCAGGGCGTGCTGGCCAGCTACGCCAACCGTTGCGGCGCGGCGGCCCAGTGGTGTCTCGCCGCCCCCGGCGGGGACGCCACGCCGCCGGGCGGATCGATCATCGACACCCAGATCGTCTCGACCGTGCCGGGCAGCGAGATCGGGCCGCTGTACGGCACCTCCATGGCCGCGCCCCAGGTGACGGGCGCCGTGGCCATCGCCATGCAGATGTATCCGAACGCCCGCGCCGCCGAGCTGACGCGGCTGACCCTCGCCACAGCCACCGACATCGGCGACCCGGGGGTGGACTCCGTCTACGGCTGGGGCCTGCTGAACATCGGCAATCTTGCGGTCACCCGCGACGGCGAGGCCGCCTCGGTCTTCGCCGGCGGCCTGTGGAGCGGTCACGAAGGCCAGGCCGTGGTCATGGACCTGCTGACGGCGCGCACGCCGGGCGGAGCCGGGCCGTCCGGCTGGGTCAGCGTCGCGGGCCGCAACAGCGGCCGGGACTCCGGCGCCGAGGCCCCCGGGGCCGACAACGACGCCGTCGCCGTGGTCGGCGGCTTCGACATGATCAACACCGATGAGGTGCTGCTGGGCGTCGCCTTCGGACGCAGCGTCGCCGAATTCGACGAGACCGGGCTGGACAACAGCGGCGAGGTGAAGGCTGCGACCCTGGCCTTCTACGGCGCCCTGGCGCGCGGCCGCCTGTTCGGGGAGGCGGCGGCGGGGGCCGACATGCGCGACTATGCGTTCCACCGGGGCGATGTCCTGGGCTCCGCCGGCACGGTGCTGGAGGACCAGGTCGCGGGTCGGGTGCGCGTGAGCGGATCCGGCGCCTTCGTCCGGGTCCGCGCGGGCATGGCCTTCGAAACCACAACCGTCACCGTCCGCCCCTATGTGCACGGCCGTGTGACCCGCCAGCAGATCGACGGCTTCCGCGAGGTCGGCGCCGACATCTTCAGCCTGGCCGCCGCGGACCAGGCCTCGACCCGCAACGAATTCGGGCCGGGCGTCCAGCTGGTCCTGGCGCCGCGCCGTCTTCACGGAGAGACCCGGATCAGCGGCGACCTGGACCTGCGGCACGGCTTCGTCGGCGGCGACGAGGACTTCGCGTTCGAGGCGTCCATGCTGGGCTCGCCGGTTCCGGCGCGGCTCGGCGACCTTGGCGACGCAACCACCCTGTCCGGCGGCGCGACGGCGACCGTCACCGACAATCTGGAAGCGGGCTTCCGCTTCGCGTGGTCGGAGTCCGGGCGGGCCGACGCCTTCGGCCTTTCCGCCAGCCTGCGCTTCACCTTCTGACCGGCAGCCGCGGGCGGTCTCGGCCTCCAGGGCCGCACCGATTGCGCCGCGCAGTCCCGTCGGCCCTTGTTCCCGGCCGCTGATCGGCTAAGCCTGTGGGCCTGTTCCCGGGGGCTGTGCCATGATCCGTCTGCTGTCTGTCGTCGCGCTGGTCTGCGGCCTTGTCCTGGCGCCCGCCGCCCAGGTCCGGGCACAGGCCCAGGACCTGTTCCCCGGGGCCGATCTGGATGCGGCCATCCCCGCCCCCGAGGCCGTGATCGGCCATCCGGTGGGCGCGCGGCTGACGCCGGTGGCGGACATCCACCGCTATCTGGAGACCCTGGCCGAGGCGGCGCCGGAGCGCATGGTCACCGGCGAGTACGGCCGCACCTGGCAGGGGCGGCGGCTGATCTGGGCGGCCATCTCCTCGCCGGAGAACATCGCCCGGCTGGACCAGATCCGCGCCGCCTCCCGCGCCCTGGCCGACCCGCGCACGACCGATGCGGCGACGGCGCAGCGGCTGATCGCCGAAACCCCGGCCATCGTCTGGCTGGGCTACTCCGTGCACGGCAACGAGGTGGGGCCGGCAGAGGCGTCCATGGCCGTGGCCCGCCACCTGCTGGCGGCCCGGGGCGACCCGCGCGTCCAGCGCATGCTGGAGAACACCGTGGTGGTGCTGATCCCCACCCAGAACCCCGACGGCCGCGCCCGCTTCATCACCGGCTACCGGGCCGGGCAGGGGCTGGAGTCCGATCCCGACGTGCAGTCGGTGCAGGGCCGCGAGGCCTGGCCCACCGGCCGCTTCAACCACTATCTGTTCGACCTGAACCGCGACTGGTTCGCCCAGACCCAGCCCGAGACCCGGGGCCACGCCGCCCTGCAGATGCAGTGGAAGCCGCAGGTGGTGGCCGACGTCCACGAGATGGGCACCGACCAGACCTATTTCTTCCCGCCCGAGGCGGACCCCTTCAATCCCCTGTTCACCGACAGCCAGCTGGCCATGCGCGAGGTCATCGGCCGGGCCCACGGCCAGGTCTTCGACCAGGCGGGCATCGACTATTTCACCCGGGAGTCCTTCGACGCCTTCTATCCCGGCTATGGCGACAACTGGCCCGGCTATTCCGGGGCCATCGCCATGACCTATGAACAGGGCTCGGCCCGCGGCGACGTGCGCCGCCGGTCGGACGGCAGCCTGCTGACCCTGTTCGAGACGGTGCGCAGCCAGTTCCTGATCTCGCTGTCCACCATTGACGCGGCGGCGGTGAACCGCGAGCGCCTGATGGCGGACTTCCACGCCTATCACGCCTCGGCCGTCGAGGAGGGCCGCCGCCAGGGCGTCATCCTGTTGCCGCGCACCGGCTTCGACCCCGGCGCGGCCGACCGGCTGGCCCGCTCGCTGGCGGGGCAGGGGATCGAGGTGGGCGTCGCCGGGGCGGGCTTTTCCGCCTGCGGATCCCACGGCGCCGGAACCTATGTGATCGACCTGGCCCAGCCGGCCGGGCGCCTGGCGCGGGTTCTGCTGGACCCGTCCATCAGCCTGCCCGCCGACTTCACCGCCGAGCAGGAGCGCCGCCGCGCCCGGGGGCTGGAACACCAGCTGTATGACATCGCCGCCTGGGCGTTGCCGCTGGCCTACAACACGCCGGCGATCCCGTGCCGCAGCCGGCCCGGCGTGGCGCTCACGCCCCTGTCGGGGGATACGCCCCTGGGCGGCGGGGTCATGGACGACGCGGGCGCCGCCGCCTGGATCGTGCGCCCGGGCCTGTCGGGCATGCGCTTCCTGACCGGCGCCCTGCGCGACGGCCTGACCGTGCGGGTGGTGGAGGCCGGCTTCACCCTGGACGGCCGCGACTGGCCCGCGGGGTCGCTGGTCCTGACCCGGGGCGCCAACCCCGAGGACGCGCCGGCCCGCATCGCCCGCATCGCGGCGGAGGCCGGCGCGACGGTTCAGGGCGTGGGCGACACCTGGGTGACGTCGGGCCCCAGCCTCGGCTCAGACCAGGCGCCGGTGGTGCGCGCCCCGCGCATCGCCATGGCCTGGGAGGCGCCCACCGGCCCCACCTCGGCCGGCGGTCTGCGCTGGATGATCGAGCAGGCCTACGGCTATCCGGTCACCATCATCCGCACGGCGCAGCTGGCGGGCTCGGATCTGGGCGAATACGATGTGATCATCCTGCCGGACGGCGGCGGCTACGCCGGTACGCTCGGCGAGCGGGGCGTGGCCAACCTGCGCGACTGGGTCCGCCAGGGCGGCGTCCTGATCGGCGTGGGCGGCGGCATGGGCTTCATGTCCGAGCCCGGCGCACAGATGCTGGCCACCCGGCTGGAGGGCCGCGTGGCCGACGAGGACGCCGGGGCGCCCGCCCCCTCGGACGAGGCCACCGTCCCCGGCGCGATCCTGACCAGCCCCGACCAGCTGCGCGCCGCCGTCCGCCCGGTCGAGGGCAGCCCGGACTCCATCCCCGGCGTCCTGCTGCGCGCCACGACCGACCCGGACCACTGGCTGGCGGCGGGGGCGGCGCCCGAGCTGAACATCCTGGTCTCGGGGTCGGAGATCTACGCGCCCCTGCGGCTGGACCAGGGGGCCAATGTGGTGCGCTTCGCCGGTCCGGACGACCTCCTGGCGGCGGGCTACATCTGGGAGGAGAACCGGGCCCAGCTCGCCTACAAGCCCGCCGTGGTCGCCCAGCCGCTGGGCGGGGGCCAGCTGATCGGCTTCGCCCACGATCCGTCGGCGCGGGGCTTCATGCGCGGGCTGGACGTGCTGTTCCTGAACGCGGTGTTCCGGGGGCCGGCGCACGCCCGGTGACGCCCGGCGTCAGTGGCTGACGGTCTTCGAGAAGACGTTGATGACGATGACGCCGCCGACGATCATGGTCAGGCCGAGGATGGCCGGCAGGTCCAGCCGCTGCTTGAACACCACCCAGCCGATGGTGGCGATCAGCACCACGCCCATGCCGCTCCAGATGGCGTAGGCCAGGCCCACGGGGATTTCCCGCAGCGCCACGGACAGCAGGTAGAAGGCGGCCAGATAGCAGCCCGCCATGCCCAGGGTCGGGACGGGCCGGGTGAACTGGTGGGAGGCCTGCAACAGGCTGGTGCCGACCACCTCCAGAAGGATGGCGGCGCCCAGCGCCAGCCAGGTGACCGGGCTCATGGGGCGTCCGGACCGGTGAGCAGGGCGCCGATGGCCCGGCGCTGGTCCGGGGTCACGTCGAACAGGCCCAGCAGGTCGGACATCCACAGGCCGTTGGCCAGGAGGCGCAGCATCAGGGCGTCGTCGCGCCCGGCCGGATCCGCCGGGTCGTCCTCGGCCAGCACATCGGTCCCGGCGCGCCAGCGCCGGGCCAGGGCCGGGTCGATGGCGCAGGCCACCAGGGCGGCGCGGCCCAGCACCAGGTCCTTCTGGTCGCCCGGGTTGTTGACGCTGACCCGCATGGCGGCGCGGGCGTTGCGGTTGTAGGGCTCGGGGTCCTTCGCCGCCTCGGCCCGGACCTCCTCCACGTGCTGGCGGGCCAGCTCGTCGATCATGCCCTCCAGCAGGGCCGCCTTGGTGGGGAAGTGGTGCAGCAGGGCCCCCTTGCTGACCGGGAGGCGCTCGACCACCGCGTCCAGGGTCAGCGCCAGGGAGCCGCCCTCGGCGGCCACGGCGATGGCGGTGTCCAGGATCAGCTGGCGGGTCTGTTCGGCGGTGCGGCGGGGGACGGGGATCATGCCTTTCCATACCGGCTGGACGGTCGGGGCTCAACCGCCGTGACGGTGGCCATGGGCGCCCCGGATGACGTATAGGGCGCGCCTCCCTATCTGACGGATCATCATGGCCGCTCGCCCGCCCCTCATCGCGCTCAAGGACATCCGCCTGCAGGATGGCCCCCGTCCCCTGTTCGAGGGGGTGGACCTGGCCATCGAGCCGCGCATGCGCGGCTGCCTGGTGGGCCGCAACGGGGCGGGCAAGTCCACCCTGATGCGCATGGTCATGGGCCTGATCGAGCCGGACTCCGGCGACCGCACGGTCCAGACCGGCACCCGCTTCGCCTATGTGCCCCAGGAGCCGGTGATCACGGGCGAGACCCTGCTGGACTACGCCGCCTCGGGGGGCGCCGAGCCCTGGACCGCCGAAAGCTGGCTGGAGACTTTCGGCCTGTCGCCCGCCAAGGCGGCGCAGGGCCTGTCGGGCGGCGAGATCCGCCGCGCCGCCCTGGCCAGGGCCTTCGCCGAGGAGCCCGACGTCCTGCTGCTGGACGAGCCCACCAACCACCTGGACATCCTGGCCATCGAGCGGCTGGAGCAGGAGCTGGCCGCGTCGCGCATGGCCGTGCTGACGGTGAGCCACGACCGGGCCTTCCTGAACAAGGTCACCAACACCTGCTACTGGCTGGAGGGCCGGCAGGTGCGGACCCTGAACCGGGGCTTCGCGCACTTCGACGACTGGGCCGATCAGGTCACGGCGGAGGAGGCGGAATCCCTGCGTCGCCTGTCCAAGGCCATTGAGTCCGAGACCCACGCCTTCTACCGCTCCATCACCGGACGGCGCACCCGCAACGAGGGCCGCGCCCGCCAGCTGCGGGCCATGCGGGCGGACCGCGCCGAGCGCCTGCGCGACCAGCCCCGGGAGCTGAACCTGGACGTGGATTCCGGCGGCCAGTCGGGCAAGCGGGTGGCCGAGCTGAAGGGGGTGACCAAGGCCTTCGGCGATCGGGTCATCCTGCCGCCCTTCACCACCCGCATCCTGCGCGGCGACCGCATCGCCATCGTGGGCCCGAACGGAGCGGGCAAGACCACCCTGGTCAAGCTGATGCTGGGCGAGATGGCGCCCGACGCCGGGTCGGTGAAGCTGGGGGCGGGGCTGGAGCCGGTCTATCTGGATCAGGCGCGCGCCGAGCTGACCGGCGACATGACCCTGCGCGACGCCCTGACGCCGGGCGGCGGGGACTCGGTCATGGTGCGCGGCACGCCCAAGCACGTGGCCGCCTACGCCCGGGACTTCCTGTTCACCGAGGCGCAGCTGCGCCAGCCGGTGTCGACCCTGTCGGGCGGCGAGCGCAACCGGCTGCTGCTGGCCCGCGCCCTGGCGCAGCCGGCCAATCTGCTGATCCTGGACGAGCCCACCAACGACCTGGACATGGACACCCTGGACCGGCTGGAGGAGCTGCTGGAGAGCTATGACGGCACCCTGATCCTGGTCAGCCACGACCGGGACTTCGTGGACCGCCTGGCCACCTCCACCATCGCCCTGAACGGCCGGGGCGGGGTGGTGGAGACGCCGGGCGGCTGGACCGATTTCCTGCGGCAGAATCCGGGGTTTCTGAGTGGCGAGGGGCGGGTGGCGAGTGGCGAGACCAGGGACCGGGACGAGGGCGTCGCCCCGGCGAAACCGATCGCCACTCGGCACTCGCCACCCGCCACTCGAAAGCTGTCCTACAAGGACGCCCGGCGGCTGGAGGAGATCGAGCGGCTGATGGCCGAGGCGCCCGCCGCCATCGCGGCCCGGGAGGCGAAGCTGGCCGATCCGGACCTGTACACGCGCGATCCCGCCGCCTTCCAGCGCCTGACCGACGAGCTGCAGGCCCTGCGCGACCAGGTGGACGCGGCCGAGACCGAGTGGCTGGAGCTGGAGGAGAAGAAGGCCGAACTGGCGGGATCCGGCGGATGAAGCCCTTCTGGGAAACCAAGACCCTGGCGCAGATGACACCGGCCGAGTGGGAGAGCCTGTGCGACGGCTGCGGCCTGTGCTGCCTGGTGCGGTTCGAGGACGAGGACACGGGCGAGGTGATCCCCACCCGCGTGCACTGCCAGCTGTTCGACTCGAAGGTCTGCGCCTGTTCGGACTACGCCAACCGGCAGGCCAAGGTGCCGGATTGCGTGAAGCTGACCCCCGGCAACATCGGGGACCTGAAGTGGATCCCGCAGTCCTGCGCCTATCGGCGGCTGCACGAGGGGCGGGGTCTGGCGGACTGGCATCCGCTGGTCTCGGGCGACCCGGAGAGCGTGCACCGGGCCGGGGTGTCGATCCGGGGCCAGACCATCAACGAGCTGACCCTGGACGCGCCCGAAGACGCCCTGGACCACGAGGCGCCCGAGTGGATGGCGGAGCGCGGCCTGCCCCGGAAATAGGGGCGCAAACCGGCGGCTGATCCCGCATTTTTTCGAGCCAATCCCCGAGCGGACAAGGGCCGGACGCTTTTCTTCGTCCGTTTTTCCGACCGCGGACGCTGGTCCCGTATTCTTTGGGCATGACGGGAAAAAGCGGACACGGCGGGGCGGGCGCGGCCGAATGGCTGGCCGCGATGCAAATGGAACTGATCGAGGAAGTCGAGGCGACGATCCGGGCCTTGCCGCAGGCGCGGCCCGGGGCGGACGCCGACAGCGCCGCGCTGGATCGCCATGCGCGGGCCATCGTCAACCTGGCGCGGGCCGCCAAGGCGGCGGCCGGTCTGGCCGAGACGCCGGCGCGCGGACGCCGCGAGGCTGCTGGAGAGGACATGAGCAAAAAGGCCGATGACATCGATCCCGAAGACCTGGCCCGCGTCTGCGAAGACATTGTCGCACGCTATGGCCGCCTCGCTGCCGCCTATGAGCGCAAGCGCCTTGAGGACGGCGTATCGGCCGGAGGTGCTTTTGAGGCTGCATCGGGAGCTGGAGCGGACCCCGGAAGGCGGGCAGCTTGAGCCGCAGGTTCCGTGGACCGCCTGGCTGATGCTGGGCGGGCGCGGGTCGGGCAAGACCTTCGCCGGGGCCTGGTGGATCAACCAGCTGGCGCGGGCCAGCGGGGGGATCACCCTGGCGCTGGTGGGGCCGGCGCTGCACGACGTGCGCGAGGTGATGGTGGAGGGGGCCTCGGGGATCAAATCCCTGAACGGCCCCGGCGACCGGCCCCGCTGGGAGGCGGGGCGGCGACGGCTGGTCTGGGAAAACCACAGCGTGGCCTACGCCTTTTCGGCGGAGGATCCCGAGAGTCTGCGCGGGCCGCAGTTTCACGGGGCCTGGGCGGATGAGTTCTGCGCCTGGCGCGAACCGGACAAGGTGCTGTCCAATCTGAGGATGGGCCTGCGGCTGGGGGACGCGCCGAAGCTGATGGTGACCACGACCCCGAAGCCGATCCCGGCCTTGAGGCGGTTGATGACCGAGGCGGTGACCGTGCGGCGCGGCACGGCGGAGAACGCGGCCAATCTGTCGCCGGGCTTTCTGGACCATCTGACGGCCCTGTACGGCGGCACGCGGCTGGCGGCGCAGGAGCTGGAAGGGCTGGTGGTCGAGGGCGAGGGCGCCCTGTTCCGGGCCGAGGACCTGAGCCGGGCCCGGGCGGCGTTCGCGGGCGAGGCGCCCGGGCGGTTCGAGCGCGTGGTGGTGGCCGTGGACCCGCCCGCCAGCGCGGGCGGCGACGCCTGCGGGATCGTGGCGGCCGGACGGCTGGACGGGCGGGCCTATGTGCTGGCGGACCGGTCGGCGCGGGGCCTGACCCCGGGCGGCTGGGCGGCCCGGGTGGCGGAGACGGCGCGGGCGTTCGGCGCGGACCGGGTGCTGGCCGAGGCCAACCAGGGCGGGGAGATGGTGGCCGCCGTGCTGAGGCAGGCGGAGTGTCCGGCGCGGGTGGCGCTGGTTCACGCCACGCGGGCCAAGCGGGCGCGGGCCGAGCCGGTGGCCCTGCTCTACGAACAGGGGCGGGTGATCCACTGCGGCGTCTTCACCGAACTGGAGGAGGAGCTGATGGCCCTGGGCTCGGAGGAAGGGGCGAAGCACTCGCCGGACCGGGCCGATGCGCTGGTGTGGGCGGTGACGGATCTGATGCTGAGAGAGCGGGCGAAGGGGCCGAGGGTGCGGGTGGTTTGAGGCCGGCCGGCAGCGGCCCCCTCGCCCTGGTCGCGAGACGCGATGCGCGCGGCGGTCGCTGCGATCCAGGCCTTTCCCGCAAGGGGAGCGGCGAAAGGAGAAGGATGTTCGGATTTCTGAAACGGCGGGCGCCGGAGGTGAAGGACTCGGCCGTGGGGCGGGTGATCGCCTGGACGCAGCAGGGCCGGGCGGCGTGGACGCCGCGGGATTACGAGAGCCTGGCGCGGGAGGGGTTCGGCAAGAACCCGGTGGCCTATCGCTGCGTGCGGATGATCGCCGAGGCGGCGGCCTCGGCGCCGCTGACGGTCTTCCAGGGCGGGGTGCGGGCGGGGGATGATCACCCGCTGGCGCGCGTGCTGGCCCGGCCCAATCCGGAACAGGGACGGGCCGAACTGTTCGAGGCGCTGTATGCGAACCTGCAGACGGCGGGGAACGCCTATCTGGAGGCGGCCGGCGAGGGGCTGGAGGAGGTGTACGGCCTGCGCCCGGACCGGGTGAAGGTCGTGCCCGGCCCCGGCGGGTGGCCGGCGGCCTATGACTACACCGCGGCGGGCCGCACCGTGCGGCTGGCCCGGGCGGCGGACGGGTTCTCGCCGGTGCTGCACCTGAAGCTGCACAATCCGGTGGACGACTGGTACGGGTTCTCGCCGCTGGAGGCGGCGGCCTTCGCCATCGACGTGCACAACGCCTCGGGCGCCTGGAACAAGGCGCTGCTGGACAACGGGGCGCGGCCGTCGGGGGCGCTGGTGTACGGCGCGAGGGACGGCGAGTGGCTGACCGACGAGCAGTTCGCAGCCTTGAGGGCGGAGCTGGGCGAGCGGCACCAGGGGGCGATGAACGCCGGGCGGCCGCTGCTGCTGGAAGGCGGGCTGGAGTGGAAGCCCATGGCCTGGACGCCGGCGGACATGGACTTCATCGCCGGCAAGCACGCGGCGGCGCGGGAGATCGCCCTGGCGTTCGGGGTGCCGCCGCAGCTGCTGGGGATTCCGGGGGACGCCACCTATTCCAACTATCGCGAGGCCAACGCCGCCTTCTGGCGCGGGACCGTCATCCCGCTGGTGACCAAGACGGCCGGGGCCATGACGGCCTGGCTGACGCCCCGGTTCCCGGACTGCCGCATCGCGGCGGACCTGGATCATGTGCCGGCCCTGCAGCCGGAGCGGGACGCCCTGTGGGCGCGTCTGGAGGCGGCCAGCTTCCTGAGCGAGGCGGAGCGGCGGGAAATGGCCGGGGTAGGGAGCAGGGCTTAGGGGTCAGGGAGGCTTCATCCGCCGCTCACCCCAGCGAAGGCTGGGGTCCAGAGCGACAAGTGGGATGGCTGGAAGGCCGCGTGCGCCTCAACTTTCTGGATCGAGTCTCGCCATCTGGACCCCAGCCTTCGCTGGGGTGAGCGGTTCGCGGGGTGAGTGGAGGACGAGATGACCGAACGGAAAATCCCGTGGGCGGTGATCGTCGCGGTGGCGGTGCAGACGGCGGCGGCGCTGATCTGGGCCGGGGGCGCGGCGGCGCGGATCGAGACGCTGGAGAGCCGGGTGGCGGAACAGCGGCTGGTGGCCGAGCGGCTGGCGCGGCTGGAGGAGCAGGCGGATGCGACGCGCGCATCGCTGGAGCGGATCGAGGCGAAGGTGAGTCGGTAGGTCGTAGGGCTTGGGGCTTAGGGCTTAGGGTGGGGTGAGACGATGATGATTGAAACGCGGGCGAACGCGAGCGCTCCCCCTAAGTCCTACGACCTGAGCCCTACGACCTCCCTGCACATCCAGGGCTACGCCTCCCTGTGGGGCGTGGCGGATCTGAACGGGGACGTGGTGGCGAAGGGCGCGTTCGCGGAGAGCCTCGCGCGCAGCGGGGCGGCGGGCGTGAAGATGCTGCACCAGCACGAGGCGCGGGCGCTGGTGGGGGTGTGGGATGAGGTGGCCGAGGACGAGCGCGGGCTGTTCGCAGCCGGGCGCATCATGGACTGGTCGCCCGAGGCGCGCTTCGCCGCGGCCCTGGCGCGGGCCGGGGCGCTGGACGGGCTGTCCATCGGCTTCCGCGCCGTGCGGGCGCGCAAGGATGGGCGGCTGCGGGTGCTCGCCGAGGTGGACCTGTGGGAGGTGTCGCTGGTGACCTTCCCGATGCTGCCGGGGGCGCGGTTCCGCGTGAGCTAGGCGGGAGGGTCGTCCACGTCGGGGGTGGTGGTCTCGGTCACGCCGGTGTCGGCGGCGTCGGGGGCGGTTCCGTCCGCATTGGTCACGGGCGCCTCGGTGTCCGGCATCATGGCGGCGGTGTCCTCGCCGGCGGGCTCGGGCGCGGTCTCGTCGCCGCAGGCGGCGAGGGCGAGGGCCGCGCCGGCGGCCAGGGCGATGGAAGCGAAACGAACGCGATTGGTCATGCTGATCCTCCGGTTACGGAGACTGAACCGGCGGGCGGGGGATGGGTTCCGGGTCGCCTGGCCCAGATCGAGCCTTGTCAAATCCGACATGGGCGCCCCCGGGGCGTCCGAACGGGACCGGCGGCGAGCCGGGGATTGAGGGTGCGGCTTGTCCCGCCCGTTTTCAACTGGAGACATGATGAGAGAGACCAAACAGGCCGCCGCCTCGCCCGAGGCGCGGGCGGCGATGCATGAGCTGATGGCGGCGTTCGAGGCGTTCAAGGGCGCCAATGACGCGCGCCTGGCGGAGATCGAGAAGAAGGCTGCGGCCGATACGCTGCTGGAGGAGAAGGTGGCGCGGATCGACGCGGCGGTGGCGGGCGCCCAGGCGCGGCTGGACCGGGTGGTGAGCGAGGCGCGGCGCCCGGCGATCGGGGAGGCGGTTGGCAGCCCCTCCACCGCTTCGCGGTCCCCCTCCCCATTTCATGGGGAGGAGAAGGCGGCGTGGGATTCGTATCTGCGCGGCGGGACCGTGTCGTCCCTGATCGAGACCAAGGCCGGGCTGGACAGCGGGTCGGGCTCGGGCGGGCTGATCGCCCCGGCGGAGACCGAGCGGCTGGTGGAGCGGCGCCTGATGGCGGCCTCGCCCATGCGCGAGATCGCCACGGTGCGGACGGTGGCCTCGGGCGTGTTCCGCAAGCCGGTGTCGACGGACGGGGTGGAGGCCGGCTGGGCGGCCGAGACCGCGCCCCGCCCCGAGACCGACGGCGCGACCCTGAGCCTGCTGGAGTTCCCGTCGGCGGAGCTCTACGCCAGCCCGGCGGCGACCCAGACCCTGCTGGACGACGCCTTCATCAGCCTGGACGAATGGCTGGCCGGCGAGATCGAGGACGCCTTCGCCGCCCAGGAGACGGAAGCCTTCGTCAACGGCGACGGGACCAACAAGCCCAGGGGCTTCCTGAGCTATCCGACCGTGGCCAACGACGACGCCGACTGGGGCGAGATCGGCCATGTGCCCACGGGGGCTGCGGGCGGCTTCGGGGATGCGCCGGTGGATCGCCTGATCGACCTGATCTATGCGCCGAAGGCCAAGTACCGGACGGGCGCCCGCTTCGTCATGAACCGGCGCACGGCCAGCGCGATCCGGAAGTTCCGGGACGCGGACGACAACTATGTCTGGAGCCCGGCGACCCAGCCGGGGGCTGCGTCCAGCCTGCTGGGATACCCCGTCACCGAGATCGAGGAGATGCCGGACATCGGCGCAGATGCGCTGGCGGTGGCGTTCGGGGACTTCCGGCGCGGCTATCTGATCGTGGACCGGGCGGGGCTGAGCGTGCTGCGGGATCCCTACAGCGCCAAGCCCTATGTGCTGTTCTACACCACCAGGCGCGTGGGCGGCGGCGTGCAGGATTTCGACGCCATCAAGGTGCTGAAGTTCGCGGCGGCCTGACGGCCTCTGCGTGGCGCGTGGTCAGCGGCGAGTGGCGAGGGATCGCCGCTCCGGCTGACGGCTGGCCGACGATCAGGGCGGCGGGTGACGGGCTGGTTCGGCTCGCCACTCGCCGCTCGTCACCAATCCCTTCGAGAGATTTCAAATGACCGCACCCGTTTCCCTGGCGGAGGCGAAGGCGTTTCTGCGCGTCACGCACGACGCGGAGGACGCGCTGATCGCCCTTTTGATCGATGCGGCCCGCAGGCGGGTGGAGGGGGAGACGGGGCTGACCCTGACGTCCACCTCGCCCGCGGCCCTGAGGCTGGCGGTGCTGATGCTGACGCTCAGGGCCTATGAGCGCGGCGAGGACGAGACGCCCATCGCGCCCGTGGAGGGCTGGATCGCGCCGTACCGCCAGGTGCGGCTGTGAGGAAGCTGGCCGAGCTGCTGGCGCGCGTGGAGGGGGTGACGCCCCAGGGCGGACGGGCGGTGAGTTACGAGTCGCTGGGCGTCGTCTGGATCGCGCCGGGCCCGGTGAAGCGGGCGGTGCGCACGGGCGGGGAGGGCGCGGCCGAGGCCTTGAGCCTGACCGCCGAATGCCGGGCCGACGGGCGCCTGACCGAAGGGCGGCTGCTGCGCTGGGACGGGGCGGACTGGCGCATCGCCCTGGTGGACGCGGCGGCCCACGGCCGCCCCTTGGGACGGGCGCGCCTGATGCTGGAGCGGGAGCGATGATCAATCATGAGGCGGCGCTGCAGGCGGCGCTGATCGCGCGGCTTCGCGCCGACGACGCCCTGGATGCGCTGGTGGCCGGACGGGTGTGGGACGGGCAGCCGGCGAAGCGGGTGTTCCCCTATGTGGCCGTGACACGGGTGGAGAGCCGACCGGTGCGGGCGGACGGCGGCGGCATGGAGCAGGTGCTGACCCTGACCGGCCATTCGCGGTTCGAGGGGCTGGAGGAGGCGCGGGCGATCTCCGCGGCGATCCGGGCGGCCCTGCATGAGGCGGATCTGACGGCGGAGGGGGTGCGGGTGGTGAACCCGCGCGTGACCTTCGCCGACGTGTTCGGAAGCCCGGAAGGGCGGCGCAGCCACGCGGTGGTGCGGGTGCGGGCGGTGACTGAATCGGTGGCGAGTGGCGAGTGATGAGTGGCGAGGGCGAACCGGGTAGGCGCGGAAAGCTCGTCACTCGCCACTGACCACTCGTCACTTTTCAAGGGAGCTGAGGACATGGGCGTACAGGCGGGCAAGGACATCCTGCTGAAGATCGGCGACGGCGGGGCGCCGGAGGGGTTCACGACCGTGGCGGGCTTGCGGGCGCGGACCATTGCGCTGAACGCGCGCGCGGTGGACGTGACCGACGGCGACAGCGCCGGGCGCTGGCGCGAGCTGCTGGCGGGCGCCGGGGTCCGCTCGGCGGCGGTGAGCGGGCAGGGCATCTTCCGTGATGCGGCGTCGGACGCGGCGATCCGGGAGGCGTTCTTCGACCAGAGCGCGCGGACCTGGCGGCTGATCGTGCCGGACTTCGGGGTGCTGGAAGGGCCGTTCCTGGTGGCGGCGCTGGAATACGCCGGGGAGCACGAGGGCGAGGCGAGTTTCGCCCTGAGCCTGGCCAGCGCGGGCGAAGTGACGTTCGAGGCGGTTGGATGAGTGGCGAGTGGGCCTGCCCTTCGACACCGCTCACCCCAGCGAAGGCTGGGGTCCAGATCACGGGACGCTGTCGCTGGAAAGCTGGACGTGTCTCGATCGCTGAAAACCGAGGCCGCCATCTGGGCCCCAGCCTTCGCTGGGGCGAGCGGACTTTAGGGAAAGCGGCAGGATGATGAAGGGAAGCAATGCCGCGCGGGGAGAGGTGTTCGCCGACCTGGCCGGGGCGCCGCGCAGGCTGTGCCTGACGCTGGGGGCGCTGGCGGAGATGGAGGGCGCGCTGGGGGTGCAGGGGATCGAGTCGCTGGCCGCGCGCATGCGGGCGCTGTCGGCCGGGGATCTGATGGCGGTGCTGGCGGCGCTGCTGCGCGGCGGGGGGGAGCCTGAGCTGGCGGATGGACTGGGCGCAGCGCGGATCGATGCGCGGGCGGCGGCCGAGGCGGTGGCGGCGGCGTTCGCGGCGGCGGTGTGATGTGGGCGCCGATGCTGCGCGCGGCCCTGACGCTGGGGATCGGACCCGAGGCGTTCTGGCGCCTGTCGCTGAAGGAATGGCGGATGCTGACGGAGGCGGAGCGCGGGCCGGAGGCGATGGGGCGCGGGCGGCTGGATGAGCTGATGCAGCGGTGGCCGGATGGGGGCTGACTTGGAAGAGCAGGGATTGAGCGGGTTGCCCCAGCAGGCGGCCGAGGCGGGCGAGGCGCTGGAGGCTTTGCGGGAGCCGGCGGAGCGGGCGGCGGCGTCCATCGAGGAGGCCTTCGGGCGCGCGGGCGAGGGCATGGCCCGGTCGCTGGCCCGGGC
>JBALUZ010000004.1:0-37914 GCA_036963825.1 Brevundimonas sp. | reverse complement strand
GTAAGCACCGCCCTCGCACCGGGCCTCGCGCCCGCGCATGCACCCGTAGCTCAGCTGGATAGAGCGTTGCCCTCCGAAGGCAAAGGTCACACGTTCGAATCGTGTCGGGTGCGCCACTTCCTCATCGCTTCTGGCAAACCGGACACCAGAAGGTGGAGCGCCCGCCCTGGATCGTGCGGCTTATGACGCCCGTGCATCCCCGCCGCCGGCAGGCCTCGCCCTCGCGGCCGTAGGCGTCGAAGCTGTGCTGGAAATAGCCCTGGCCGCCGTCGGCGTTGGCGAAGTCGCGCAGGGTCGAACCGCCGGCCGTGATGGCGTCGTTCAGGACGTTTCGGATTTCGCCGGTCAGCCGCTCAAGCCGGGGCCGCGAGACCTTGCCGGCTGCGGTGAGGGGGGAAATCGCCGCCCGGAACAGGGCCTCGCAGACATAGATGTTGCCCAGCCCGGCGACGATGCGCTGGTCCAGCAGGCTGACCTTCACGGACTGTTTGCGGCCCCGGAACGCCTCGACCAGCCGGGCGGCTGAAAAGGCGTTGCCCAGCGGCTCGGGCCCCAGCCCCGCAAACCAGGCATGGGTCTCCACCTGATCCGTGGGGATCAGGCCCATAAAGCCGAACCGCCGGGCGTCGGCGAAGCCCACGCGGGTGCGGCCTGCCGGCCCTTCCGCGCACAGGCTGACATGCTCGTGTTTGCCGGCGACGGGCGCCGGTTCCTCGAACTCGCCCAGCTGGCGGCCGTCCAGGGTGAAGCGGCCGGTCATGCCCAGGTGCGCCACCCAGGTCTCGCCCGTGGACAGCGGCATCAGCAGATATTTGGCGCGCCGGTCCACCCGCTGCACCGTGGAGCCTTCGAGCCGGCTGACGAAATTCGCCGGAAAGGGAAAGCGCAGGTCCGGCCTGTTCTGGCGCACATGGCTCAGGCGTGCGCCGGTCAGGATCGGCTCCAGACCACGCCGCACCGTCTCGACCTCGGGAAGTTCAGGCATGCCCCGCCATAGCGTGGGCCCGGCGCGGCGCCTACATCGAAGGCTTCACTCAGACAGGGAGACTCCCATGGACGTGCTCTACAAGGCGCATGCGACCGCCACCGGCGGCGGTCGCGAGGACGGGCGCTCGCGCACCGACGACGGCAAGATCGACGTGACGCTGTCCACCCCGACCGAAATGGGCGGCAAGGGCGGCGAGGGGACCAACCCCGAGCAGCTGTTCGCCACCGGCTATGCGGCCTGTTTCCTCGGCGCCCTCCGGCTGGTCTCCGGCCGCGAGAAAAACCCCGTGTCCCCTGACACGGCCGTGCAGGCGACCGTCGGCTTCGGCAAGAACGACCGGGGCGAAGGCTTCAATCTGGACATCGCATTGCACGTGACGGGCCACCGCCTGGACGCCGAGGTGATCGACGACATCCTCGAGAAGACCCATCAGGTCTGTCCCTACTCCAACGCCACCCGCGGCAACGTCGATGTGAGAATCGGGCACGATTGAGGCCTTTTCTCACGAACTCGTGAACCTTTCCGGCGCCGGCGGGTTGTTGAAGCTCCACACCAACGGAGACACTTCCCATGAAGAAGATCGCCATTCTGACGACCGGCGTTTTCGCCGCTTTCGCCCTGGCCGCCTGCGAGCCCGCCGACCCGGTCGCCGAAGAGCAGGCTGAACTGGTCGAGCAGGAAGCGGACGTGACCGCGGCCCAGCTGGAAGAGCAGGCCGACGCCGCCTACGACCAGAACATGGACCAGCAGGGCGACGCTCTCGAGGAAGAGGCCGACGCCGTTGAGGACCAGGCCGACGCCCAGGCCGAACAGATCCGCGAGAACAGCGAAGGCATGTAAGCCTTCCGGTCATCCGGACTTCAGAAGGGAGCCCCTCGCCTCGGCGGGGGGCTTTCTTCGTTTCCGGTTCAGTCCAGGGTCGTGCGGTAGCGCGCCATGGCCAGGGCGCCCACCACGACCGCGAAGACCATCAGGGCCAGCAGGCTTGGCCAGGCGTCAGCCAGGCCGACGCCCTTCAGCAGAGAGCCCCGCACCACGCGCAGGAAGTGGGTGACCGGAATGGCCGTGCCGATCGCCTGGGCCCAGTCGGGCATGCCGCGAAACGGGAACATGAAACCGGACAGAAGCACGCTCGGCAGGATGTAGAAGAACGACATCTGCATCGCCTGGAGCTGGGTCCGGGACACGGTCGAGATCAGGAAGCCCAGCGCCAGCGAGCCCATGATGAACAGGCCGAGCCCCGTCACCAGCGCGCCCCAGCCGCCGGACATGGGCACCTGGAACAGCAGCCGCGCCAGAACCAGGAACACCGCCGCCTGGACCGCGCCCACCAGCACATAGGGCGCCAGCTTGCCGACCATCACCTCCAGCGGCCGGGCGGGCGTGGCCAGCAGGCTCTCCATGGTGCCGCGCTCCCGCTCGCGCGCCATGCCCAGCGAGGTCATCATCACCAGGGTCATGGACAGGATCACGCCCAGCAGGCCCGGCACGATGTTGAAGGCGGTGACGTTCTCGGGATTGTAGCGCCGGTGGATCACCACCTCGAAGGGGGCGGCGGGCGCCGGCGCGCGGGCGAGGGGGCCGGTCAGCTCGCGGGCGAGGGCTTGCCCCGGCAGCCCCTGAAGGGCGGCCAGGGCGCCGCTGGTGGCCGACGGATCGGCCGCGTCGGCCTCCACCAGCAGGGTCGCGTCGTCGCCGCGCACGACCCGCCGGGTGAAGTCGGCGGGGATCAGCACCGCGAACTGGGCCTCGCCGCGCGCCAGCGCCCGGTCCAGATCGGCCTGGCTGCGCGCCGCCGCCGAGATGTCGAAATAGCCGCTGCTCTCCATCGCCCCCAGCACCGAACGCGAGAAGGCGCTCTGGTCCAGATCCAGCACGATGGTGGGCAGGTTTCGCGGATCGTCGTTGATGGCGTAGCCGAAAAGCAGCAGCTGGATGATCGGCATGGCCAGGATCATGGCCCAGGTCAGCCGGTCGCGCGTGACCTGGATGAACTCCTTGGCCATGACCGCCCAGGTGCGGGTGAGGGACAGCATCAGGCGGCGTCCCGCGGCGTCTCGCGCCTGAGGTCGGCGACCAGCTGGATGAAGACGTCCTCCAGGGTGGGGCGGGCCTCGGTCCACTGGATGGGCGGACGGCGGTGCGGCGCGATGGCCGCCTCCAGCGCGGCCCGGTCGCGGCCCGACACATGCAGGGTGGCGCCGAAGGCGGCGGCCATGT
Source organism: Brevundimonas sp. (assembly GCA_036963825.1). Lineage (GTDB taxonomy): Bacteria > Pseudomonadota > Alphaproteobacteria > Caulobacterales > Caulobacteraceae > Brevundimonas. The sequence continues at coordinate 34,706 of JBALUZ010000004.1, read as the reverse complement.
CCACGCCCGGCTGCTCCCGAAGGGCCGGCGCAAGGCGGTCCGCCCCCGGGCCGTGGGCGTTGAAGGTCACAAGCCCGGACCGGTCGATCACCTCGTCGGCGGCGCCGCGCGCCAGCGTCCGGCCCGAGGCGATGTAGGCGATCTCGTGGCAACGCTCGGCCTCGTCCATGTAGTGGGTCGAGACCAGCACGGTCATGCCTTCGGCCGACAGGGCGTGAATCTCGTCCCAGAACGTGCGGCGCGCCTCGGGGTCAACGCCGGCGGTGGGCTCGTCGAGCAGCAGCAGGTCCGGCTCGTGCAGGGTGGCCGCGGCCAGGGCCAGGCGCTGTTTCCAGCCGCCGGACAGATTGCCCGCCAGCTGGTCGCGCCGCGCCGTCAGGCCCAGCCGCTCCAGGGCCTGGTCCACCCGTTCGCGCCGCCGGTCCAGCTCATGGATGCGGCCGGTGAAGGTCAGGTTCTGGGCGATGGTCAGGTCCTCGTACAGCGAGAACTTCTGGGTCATGTAGCCCACGCGCCGCTTGATCAGCCCCGCCTGGCGGATCACGTCCAGACCCAGCACCGTGCCCTCGCCGCTGTCCGGAGTCAGAAGCCCGCACAGCATGCGCAGGGTGGTGGTCTTGCCGGCGCCGTTGGGGCCCAGGAAGCCGCAGATGCGTCCCCGCTCGACCGTGATGCCGAAATCCTTCACCGCGTGCAGGGCGCCGAAATGCTTGTTCAGGCCGCGCACGTCGATGACGGGCGCCCCGCTCACCGATCCGCCTCCGGCAGGGGCGTGACGTCCACGGGCAGGCCGGGGTTCAGGTCCCGGGGGTTCTCCGGCGCCGCCTCGACCATGAACACCAGCCGGTCGCGGCTGGATCGGCTGTAGAGCACCGGCGGCGAGAACTCCGGCCTTGGACTGACCCAGGTGATGCGGGCGGTCCGCTCGCCGCCGCAGGCGTCACAGGTGAAGCGGACCTGGACTCCCGGCCGATAGCGCGCCGCCGCCGGTCCGGGCGCGAAGAAGCGCAGCTTGGTCTCGCCGTCCGGGAGCAGGGCCATGACCGGCTGGTTGGCCGCCGCCCACTCGCCCTGGCGGAAGAAGACCTCCTCGACGCGGGCCTCGACGGGGGCGACCGGCGACAGGTCGTCCAGTCGGGCGCGGGCTTCGCCCAGGCCGCCCTGGGCCTGGCGCACCTGCTGGTCGGCGGCCGCGATGGCGTCGCGGCGCGCCCCCAGGGCGGCGACCTCCCGGCGTCGACGGATCGCCTCCACCTCCGCGCGGGCGCTGTCGCGGGCGGCGGTGACCTGATCCAGCCGGGCGGGAGCGTAGATGCCGCGCGTCACCAGCGGCGCGATGCGTCCGTACTCCGCCTCGGCCTCCCGCAGCCGGGCGCGGGCCGCAGCCAGCTCGGCGTCGATCACGTTCAGTTCCTGCCGGCGCTGGCCCTGGCGCAGGTCGTCGGCCCGGGCCCTGGCCGCCGCGACGCCCGCCGCGGCCGACTGGACCTGGGCCCGCTGGGCGTCGGGATCGATCTGGAAGACGGCCGCGCCGGCCGCCACGCGGTCGCCCTCGCGCACGAACAGGGCGCTCACCGTTCCCGACTGGGGCGCCGCCAGATAGATGCGTTCGCCCTCCACATAGCCGGTCAGGACATCGGGCTCGCCGACGCCCCGCACAAGCCAGACCAGGGCCGCGACCACAGCCGCGGCGGCGATGATGACGAGGGCCGCACGAAGACGCTTCATGGCCGCATTCCCTTCATGACCACATCCAGATGCTGGGCCGCCAGCGCCTCGACCGCCACCGGCTCGGCCCCGGCCGGCTCGAACGTCTCGCGCCAGATCATGCCCAGCAGCATCGGCCCCACCAGACCCATGGCGAAGTGCCGCGGATCGCCCTCGCGCACCTCGCCCCGCTCCTGGGCGCGGCGGATGAGGGTCATCATCAGGGCCAGGGCGCGGGCGATCACCGCGTCGTGCCAGATGCGCGCCAGCTCGGGCATGGCGCGGCTTTCCGCGATGACCAGCTTGACCACGCCGGAGATGCGTCGGTCCGAAGCCAGCCGGCCGGCCAGCAGGGTCAGGCCTGCGCGGGCCGCCTGCTCGAACGGCAGATCCGCCGCCACCGCCTTTTCCAGATGGGCCAGGTTGGCGCCCGCAGCCTCGCCGACGACGGCGCGGAACAGGTCTTCCTTGGTTTCGAAATAGAGATAGAGCGCGCCCTTGGAGAGGCCTGCGCGCTTCGCCACGTCGTCCAGCCGCGCGGCCGCGAATCCCCGTTCGGAAAAGACATCCAGCGCCGCGGCGATGATCTCGCCCGGCCGGTCGGCCTTGCGCCTGCGCCATCTGGGTTCGCCGACGGGCGGCATGGATCGCTCCCGTATAAATGACTCACGAGTCATTAAAACCAAACGGCGTGGCCGTAAAGACGGCAGGGCCGCAGGCCGCAAAATTGCCGTCGGCACTCGATCTGACGAAAAAATGGGCTAAGTGAGCGGCATGGCCTCATCCACTCCCCTCGACGCTTCGCCCGACCCCATGCTGACGCTGGAGCCGCACCGCAAGGTGACGGTGAGGGAGGCGTTCGGCGTCGATTCCGACATGACCGTCCCGTGCTTCGACACGAAGGACAGCCATGTGCCCGACATAGACGAGGCCTATCAGTTCGATCCCCAGACCACCCTGGCCATCTGCGCGGGTTTCGCCTTCGACCGGCGGGTGATGGTCCAGGGCTATCACGGCACCGGCAAGTCCACCCACATCGAGCAGGTGGCCGCGCGGCTGAACTGGCCGATGGTGCGGGTCAACCTGGACGCCCACGTCAGCCGCATCGACCTGATCGGCAAGGACGCCATCGTCCTCAAGGACGGCAAGCAGATCACCGAGTTCCGCGAGGGCATCCTGCCCTGGGCCATCCAGCGGCCGGTGGCCCTGGTGTTCGACGAATATGACGCCGGGCGCCCCGACGTGATGTTCGTGATCCAGCGGGTGCTGGAGGCGCAGGGGCGCCTGACCCTGCTGGACCAGAACCGCGTCATTCGCCCCAACCGCTGGTTCCGCCTGTTCGCCACCTCCAACACTGTCGGCCTTGGCGACACGACGGGCCTGTACCATGGCGCCCAGCAGATCAATCAGGCCCAGCTGGACCGCTGGAACATCGTCACCACCCTGAATTACCTGGACCACGACGTGGAGGCCGAGATCGTGGCCGCCAAGGTGCCCGAGTGGCGCGACGCCGAGGGCCGCCGCAAGATCGCCGCCATGGTCCGTGTGGCCGACATGACCCGCAACGCCTTCATGAACGGGGACATCTCCACCGTCATGAGTCCCCGCACGGTCATCACCTGGGCCCAGAACGCCATCATCTTCGGCGGCGACGTGGCCCTGTCGTTCCGCCTGACCTTCCTGAACAAGTGCGACGAGCTGGAGCGGCCCACCATCGCCGAGTTCTACCAGCGCGCCTTCGGCGAGGATCTGCCCGAGGCGGCCACGCGGGTGAAGGTGGGGTGAGCACCCGGATCGGCCCCTCCGCCCCCGGCGGAGTCCGCGCCGAGGTCCAGCGCCGCCTTCAGCGCGGCGCGCGCCGGGCCCGGCTTCAACAGCGGAAAGAAGTGATCCCCGCCGGCGACCGTTGAAACATCGATTCCGGCGATCTGACCCGGTGCGAGGCTGCAGGTCGAGCGGTGTTCGGCTTTGAGGACGCTGACGGGCCGATCGATGCCGCGCAGCACCGGCCACGGATCACACCCTTGCGCCGCATAGTTGGACGCCTCCCACCCGGGCGCGCAGGCCAGCTCGACGCCGTCGCCGGCGTCGCGAAAGCCGTCCGCGACGTAGTCGGCCAGCACGGCGTCGGGCCACCCCTTGAAGGCGCCGCGTCCGCGATAGGCCTCCATGGCCGCCCTCCGGCTCTCGAACCGGCTGCGGCGCCGGAGGGCGTTGGCGGCCAGCGGATAGCGTCGCGCGGTCCGGCCGATCAGCGGCAGGCTCATGGCGAACGCGGCGGGGCGGGGCAGGATCACCGGATCGAGCATCACCACGGCGCGGACCCGGTCGGGCCTCTGGCCGGCCGCCAGCAAGGCGACGACGGCGCCCATGGAGTGGCCGGCAAGAACCACGGGCGGGCCCTCAAGGGTGTCGATCAGGGCGGCCACGTCGTCGCGCAGGTCCCGCCAGGACCGGCGCCAGCCCGGCGCAGCGGGAAGGGTGCTCCGACCGTGCCCGCGCAGATCCGGCGCCAGGATGCGCGCCGTCCGGGCCAGGGGCTTCAGCAGGGTGCGATAGGTTCGGGCGTTGAACCCGTTGGCGTGCAGGAACACCATGTCCGGGCTGCGGGCGCTGTCGCCCAGATCCATCACCGACATGACGCCCCCCTGCGGCCCCGCAACGGCCGCCGTCCATCGCCCGCCCATGGACTGTGGCCGGCTCAGGCGCCGGCCGCGGGTCGACGGCAGTCCGGACAAAGGCCGTGCCCCTCGATGGCGACGCGCTCCAGCACGTATCCATGCTCGGCGGCGGGGTCGCCGAGGCCGGCCATGGCGGGCGGACTGACTTCCACGGCGGCGCCGCAGCAGTCGCAGATCAGAAAGGCGGCGGCGTGCGCCCGGTCCCCGTGGCTGCAGGCGACATAGGCGCTGATGGAGGCGATGCGGTGGGCCAGGCCCTGACGTTCGAGAAACTCGAGGGCGCGATAGACCGTGGGCGGCTTGGCCGCCTGGCCCTCGGTCCCGTAGGCCGCGATCAGGTCGTACGCCTTGACCGGTTCGCCGGATGCCAGCAACAACTCCAGCACCCTGCGCCGCGGCCCGGTCATCCGTTCGCCGCGGCGAACGCAGCGGGCTTCAGCCTCGCCGAGCGCGGTGCGCAGCGCGTCAGCGGCGAGGCCGGTATCATGCCGATGGTGTGCGCAGGCGTCGCCCATGGGCTCCAGCTAGTGGTTCTTGCTGCGATCCGCAATCCGGGCCTGCGTTGCCGATCAAGGCTCCGTGCGCTAAACGCAGACTCCCTTTCACACCGAGCCTGCCTTCATGTCCGACACCCAAGCGACCGATAACCCGATCAGCGGCAATGTTTTGTTCTACAGCCAGCCGGAGCCGCTGAACGCGGATCGCCACGGCAAGCTGGGCGTGAATCAGGCGGAGAAGCCCTATTCCTTCGTCAGCGGCACCAACCTGGTTCCCCTGACGGTGACCGAGTTTGCTCCTGCGGCCCTGTCTTTCCCGATCGTGTTCCTGGGCAAGCCGAAGTCGCCGGTCGCGGTGATGGGTCTGCGGCAGGACCAGAACCTGTTCGTCACCGAGTCCGGCCAGTACCAGGCGTCGGCCTATCTGCCGGCCTTCGTGCGCCGCTATCCGTTCGTGTTCGCCAACGATGACCAGAACCAGCGAATGGTGCTGTGCATTGACCGGGCCGCGCCGTTCGTCGCCGAAGGCGGCGCCGTCGCCCTGTTCGAAGGCGGCAAGCCTTCGGCCTTCACCGAACAGGCCATGAAGTTCTGCAACGACTTCGAAACCGAGCGCCAGCGCACCGTCCGCTTCGTGGAGATGCTGGAGGAGCTGGACCTGTTCGAGGTCAAGGAAGCCAACTTCACGCCGCGCAATCCCGACGGCACTCCCGGCCAGCCGCAGCGCCTCGCCGAGTACCACGCCGTGTCCGAGGAGAAGCTGAAGAACCTGCCCGCCGAAAAGCTGGTCGAGCTGCGCGACAACGGCGCCCTGGGCCAGATCTACGCCCATCTGGTGTCGCTGCTGGGCTGGGACCGCCTTGTGGCCATGACGTTCGAACGGGCCGGACCGGTTCCGTCCGCCGCCAACGCCTGATCGGCCAGACTGTGATGTGAAAGGCGGCGGAGCGATCCGCCGCCTTTTTCATGCCGGCTGTTCGCGGGGCGAGCGGATCAGCGGCGCATGAGCAGGGTTCGGGTCAGGCAGGAAAAGACCAGACGCCCGTCCTCGTCCAGCAGGTCGTGCTGGGCGATGACGACGCCCCGGGTGTCGCCCACCGGATCCTTGCCCATGACTGTCATGCGCCCGCGCAGGAGCTCGCCGACGGGCGGGTGTCGCATGAAGCGCAGGGCGTCGACCGCAAGACCCTTGCTGATCGCCATGCCCCGCTCCGCTTCGTCGGCCAGCCTTCGCCACAGGGCGTAGACCATCGCCTCGGGCGCACCGTCGGCGGCGGGCCAGTGGGGTGCGAACCGTTCGATGAAACCGTCCAGCGCCCCGCCGTCCACGGCGCAGGCGCCGATCGGAATGACCTGGCCGACCTGGATGTCCTCGAAATGAAGGGGGTCGGCAGGTTCGGTCATGTCAGGCGGGCTCCTCGGAAACCTTGACCAGCAGCTTGCCGTCGTGGTCACCCGTGAACAAGCGGTTCAGCGAGTCCAGGGCCGATTCCAGTCCCTCGTCCACATGGACCTTCCACTGGATCTTGCCGTCCGCCAGCCACGGACCCATTTCGGCGACCATTTCACGGGCGCGATGCGCGTAGTCCAGAACAAGGAAGCCGCGGACGTTCAGCCGGTGGGTGATGATGCGCGCGAAGTTCGGCGACGGCGGCGGCCGGGTTGCGTTGTACGCCGAGATCAGGCCGCACACCGCGATGCGTCCGTGCACGTTCATGCGGTTCCAGACCGCATTCATGATGTCGCCGCCGACATTCTCGAAATTGATGTCGATGCCGTCCGGCGCCAGCCGGTCCAGCGCCTCGCCCACGTCCTCGTTCTTGTAGTCCACGGCGCCGTCAAAGCCGAGCTCCTCGGTCAGCCAGCGGCACTTCGCGGGCCCGCCGGCGATGCCGATGACCCGGGCGCCCCTGAGCTTGGCGATCTGTCCGGCGATCGAGCCCACCGCGCCGGCCGCGGCCGATATGACCATGGTCTGGCCGGGTTCCGGGCGACAGACGTCCGTCACGCCGAAATAGGCGGTCATGCCGGTCATCCCGAGCACGCTGAGATTGGCGGTCAGGGGCATGCCCGGCGCCCGGTGAACCGGGCGCAGGCCGTCCTCCGGGACCACGGTGTAAAGGGACCACCCGCCGGAGACGGGCGTGACGATGTCGCCCTTCGTGAATCGTGCGGAGGTGCTGTCTTCAACCACGCCAAGGGTCAGACCGCGCATCACCTCGCCCAGCTTCACAGCGGGCAGGTAGCCTTCCGCGTCATTCATCCACGTGCGGTTGGTGGGGTCCAGCGACAGATAGACCGTACGGACCAGAACCTCGTTCTCGCCCAGGGCCGGAACCGGGCTTTCGACCAGCTCCAGATCGGTCGGCTGAACCAGGCCCTTCGGGCGTTGGCGCAGAATCCACTCACGATTGATCAGAGCCATGTCAGAATCTCCCGGGAAGACGTTTTCTTTCAGGACGCACCTTGGCCGCCGCGCGCCCGACTGTCGATATGTGACCCAGAAAAAGGGCGGGTTCCATATGGAACCCGCCGAGTCTGCATCATCGAGAATGAGGCGCGGAGGCGACAGACTGGCTTGCGCCAGTCTCAAGTCGGGGGGGCGTCGCCGCCTCCGCATGATGAGAACACCAACCGCCTGCGCCAGTTCCGGGGGCTCGAAAATAATTCCCTTGCAGGGCAACGGCCCAGCTTCGGAACAGCCAAGCCGTGGGGGCGTTGCAAGGGAGAGTCATCGACAGCCCGAGAAGGGCCAGAACCGGAGCACCAGCCATGACGCAGCAAACACCGAACGATCCGTCCGGGACCCCTCGGGGCGGGGAGGATCACAGCGCCGTGGTTTCGCCTCAACGCGCCCGCCAGGGCCGGCCGGGGGTTCGAATCCTGCTGGTGCTGGCGGTGTCGCTGGGGCTGATCATCCTGCTCTACATGCTGCTGTGGGGCGGCACCCAGGAGCAGATGGGCGATCTGGAGACGCCGGCCGAGGAGCGCGCCGCCGCCGCTCCCTTCGACGGCGATCCCGCCACGCCGGCCCCGCCGGCGGAGGGCGCCGCGCCGGCCGCGGCCGAATGACAAGAAAGGGCCCGGCTTTCGCCGGGCCCTTTTTCCGGACGCCCGCAGCCGTCAGGCGACTTCCTTCTGCCGTGCGGGGTGGAAGAACAGCGCCTGGCTGATCGCCGCCTTGACCGTCTCCGGCTGGAAGGGCTTGGTGATCAGGAAGGTGGGCTCCGGCCGCTCGCCGGTCAGCAGCCGCTCGGGGAAGGCGGTGATGAAGATCACCGGCACATTGATGCTCTTGAGGATGTCCTTGACGGCGTCGATCCCGGACGAGCCGTCGGCGAGCTGGATGTCGGCGAGCACCAGTCCCGGGCGATGACGCGACACCGCGTCCACGGCCTCGTCGTGGGTTGTGGCTGTGGCCGAGACCTTGTGACCCAGCTCCCTGACCAGGGATTCGATGTCGGCCGAGATGATCGGCTCGTCCTCGATGATCAGCACGTCCGTGGCCAGCTCGGCGTCAATCTCGCGCTGGGCGTCGCCGATCAGGCTCTCGATGTCGCTGAGCTCGGCCCCCAGGATCTGGGCCGCCTCCGAGGGGGTGAAACCCTCCAGCGCCGTCAGAAGGAACGCCTGGCGCGAGCGCGGCGCGATCTTCATGAGCCTCTGCGAGGCGTCGTCGCCGCCCTCCAGGCCGCTCTTGTCCTCAAGGCGGGCGCCGGTGGCCACCCAGATGGTGTGGAAGATGTGGTACAGGGCCACCCGCGGCGTCATGGTGGCGGGCAGCTGTTGCTCCCCGGCCGCCAACGCCTCGAGCGCCACGCGCACATAGTTGTCGCCAGTGCTCTGGTCGCCGGTCAGCGCCCGCGCGTAGCGGCGCACGTAGGGCAGATGAGGCGCGAGTCTCGCCAGAAGGCTCATTATTGGATTTCCCCGACAAAGTGCGTTTCGTCCGCCCCTCGGCAAGGGGCCTGATCTGGCCAAACGTATCCGTTACGCAACGGTTCCCCGGCAAGCCTCAAGCTTGAGCATTAAATCGCCGTCATGCAGGAACCGCCTTAGCGGCAAGGCGTTCACCGTGCCGAACTGACACGCAAAAGCGTGCGCATCATCAAGAGTCTGGCGGCAAGCGCTTCATGATCGATCAATCACACCCGTCCCGTCCCAGGTCCGAATCCCCAACGGATGAAGAGGGCGAGCTCGAGGAGGCGCGCCTTCGCCAGCAGGCCATCGGGGTCAAGCTGCGTCACATGTTCGACCAGGTGGTTAACGAGCCTGTGCCCGATGAGTTTCTCGATATTCTTCGCCGGGCCGACGAGAAGGCCGGAGGTGGCGCATGACGGGTGCAAACACGGCGGCGCCCAAGCCCCCGTCGGCCGACGATGACGCCTTCAAGGCCCAGCTCGTCACCCTGATTCCGCATCTGCGGGCGTTTGCCCGCACCCTGGCGGGCGATCCCACCGCCGCCGACGACCTTGCGCAGGACGCGATGATGAAGGCGTGGGACGCCCGCGCCAGCTATCAGATGGGCACCAACATGAAGGCCTGGACCTTCATGATTCTGCGCAACCAGTTCTATTCGGAAAAGCGCCGCTCGTGGCGCCAGTCCCAGCTGGATCAGGAAGCGGCCGAGCGCACCCTTGTCGCGGTCGATGATCCGGAGGCCCCTGTGGCGCTCGACGAACTGCGCCTCGCCCTCGCCACCTTGCCGGAAGAGCAGCGCGAGGCGCTGGTTCTGGTCGGCGCCGGCGGGTTCGCCTATGAAGAGGCGGCGGAAATCTGCAACTGCGCCGTCGGGACAGTGAAGAGCCGCGTCAGCCGGGCCCGGCGGGCGCTGCAACAGACCCTGGAGCGGGGCGGATACGCCCGCGACGGCAAGGCGGCGGGCGACGCCATGCGCTCTATCCTGGCCGACGCCGACCGGCTGAGCGTGCAGCGGCAGGGTTAGGGCTGTGGTCCGGTTGGGGCGACGCTCCTCCAGGGCCCAGGGGATCCGCTTTCGCCTGGCCGCCGCCATGGCGGTGGCGCTCCTGCCGATCCTGTTGCTCAGCGCGGTCCAGACCCAGGCCGCCTTCCAGCGCGAGGCCGAGGGCCGCCGGAACGATCTGGTGCTGGCTGCGGAGCGCAGCGCCGCCACCGCCAAGGCGCGGCTCGACAGCGCCACGGTGCTGCTGGAGGTGCTGCGGCCGGAATCCCTCGGGATCTATTGCGCACCGCGCCTGCGCGCGCTTGTCGCGGAGCTGGATGGCTACGACGCCCTTTACCGCTTCAGCCCGACCGGCCGGGTCGGCTGCGCCTCGACCTCTGTCCGGGGCGACCTCTCGGTGCGCGGCGATCCCTGGTTCGCTCGCGTTCAGAGCGGCGAATCCGTCGTCCTCACCCGGGCGCCCGATCGGCTGGCGAGCGAACCGTCCCTGTTGGCGGCGGTGCGTTCGGAGCGGCCCCTGGGCGCCTTTGACGGTGTTCTGGCGGCGGTGATTCCCCTTTCGGCGCTGCAGCCGGACGTGGACGACCGGGCGCTCCCGGAGGGCACCCAGGTGGCCCTGACCGACGCCTCGGGCCGGATCCTCACGGCGACCGACGCCGAGGCCTTCCGCACGCAGGACCCCGGCGATCTGGCCGGATGGGTCGACCGCGCGCGCGAGGGAGCCGTGCAATTTCGCGCCCGTGACGCCGCGGGCCGCGAGCGCCTCTACGCCGGCGCGGCCCTCGCCGGCCGCGACGTCTATGTCCTGCTCTCCACGCCCGACCCGGGACTGCTTTCGTGGGCCCAGCTGAACCCCACGGGCACGCTGCTCCTGCCTCTCGCCGCCTGGCTGATGGCCTTTCTCGCGGTGATGATCTTCACCGAACGGATCGTCATCCGGTGGCTGGACTATCTGGAGCGGATCGCCTCCATCTACGCCAAGGGCCGCTTCACCGTCCGGCCGGTTCAGGCGGAGAACGCTCCGGCGGAGATTCGTGTGCTCGCCCGCACGCTGGACGAGATGGCCGAGGCCATCGGCGAGCGCGACCGTGAGCTCACCAAGTCGCTGGCGGAGAAGGACGCGCTGATGCGCGAGATCCACCACCGCGTGAAAAACAATCTGCAGATCATCTCGTCCCTGCTCAGCATGCAGCAACGGGTGTTGACCGACCCCACCGCCCGGGCGGCCATCGCCGACACGCGCCAGCGCATTTCGGCTCTGGCCCTCATCTACCGCACCCTTTACCAGAGCGACGACATCCGCGAGGCGGATCTCGCGGACTTCCTGCGCGAACTCACAGGGCAGCTGATCGCGTCGGAGGCGGGCCGGGGACCGGTGGTGTCCAGCGAGGTCTCGGCGGACTCCCTGATCATCGACCCGGACCGGCTGGCGCCGCTCGCCCTCTGGGCTGTCGAGGCGATCTCCAACGCCCAGAAGCATGCGTTTGCCGAACGGGGCGGGTCCCTGAAGGTGCGGTTCAGGGTGCTGGATGACCGGTGTGTGCTGGAGGTCGAGGATGACGGGCCGGGCGCGGCCGCCGCCAGCCTCGCCGACGGGGTGGGGCGAACCCTGATGACCGCCTTCGCCCGACAGCTGCGAGGCACGCTGGAGTTCGACACCCCGGCCCGGGGCGGCATGATCGCGCGCCTGACTTTTCCCAAGCCCGGGCCGCCGCCCTCGTCTCCCCACGCCGCCCCCTGACGGAACGGCCGCCGCCCGGGCGCGTTAGCTGGACCGTCAACGTCATGCTCCGGCGCCGCCGGGGCCATAGGAGCCAGACCATGCGCAAGCTTTTCGCCCTCGCGGCCGCCGCCGCCCTCATGACCGTCGCCGCCTGCAACACCGTCGCCGGGGTGGGCGAGGACGCCCAGGCCGCCGGCCAGGCCGTCGAGGAATGCGCCGAAGGCCAGACCTGCTGATCGCGGGCGGCGCCCGAACGGACAGGAGGCCCCGGGACTTCACAGTCCCGGGGCCTTCGTCCATCTGGACCGGCGCTGACACGCAGACTAGCCTTGCGGGCTGCAGCCGCTGAAACCGGATCGCGATCCGGCGGGGCGCTGGACCGCTGCAGCGGCTCCCGCCCGTGCGGGCTCGTCCGCTCGGCCTCCCCGTCGCAAGGAGATTCAAGATGTCCGACCCCAAAGCCGCCGCCCGCGCCCTGATCCGCGAGCACGCCCTGATCGCCGGAGAGGCCATACCGGTGATGGGCGCAGGCATCCCGGTGGACGACCCGGCCACGGGCGAGATCATCGGCCGCGTGCCGGATCTCGGGGCTGATGAGACGGGGCGCGCCGTCAGGGCCGCCCATGACGCCTTTCCCGCCTGGTCCCGGTCCGACCCTCACGAGCGCGCGGCCTTCCTGCGCCGCTGGGCCGCCCTGATCGATCAGAACGCCGAGGTTCTGGCGGGCCTGATGGCGCTGGAGAACGGCAAGACCCTGACGGAGGCGAAGGGCGAAGTCGCCTACGCCAACGGCTTCATCAAATGGTCGGCGGGGGAGGCCGAGCGCATCCTGGGCGAGACCCAGGACACGCCTCTGGGGCATCTGATCATCACCCTGAAGGAAGCGGTCGGGCCCTGCGCCCTCATCACGCCGTGGAACTTCCCGGCCGCAATGCTGACCCGCAAGCTGGGCCCGGCCTTCGCGGCGGGCTGCACGGCGGTGGTCAAACCCGCCAGCCAGACGCCCTTCACCGCCATCGCCCTGGTCGAACTGGCCTATGAGGCAGGCCTGCCCAGGGGTGCGCTGAGCATCGTCACCGGCGACGCGGCGACCATCGGCGGCGTCCTGACGGCCTCGCCGCTGATCCGCAAGCTGTCCTTCACCGGCTCGACACCCGTGGGCCGCAAGCTGGCCGAGCAGTGCGCCCCGACCCTGAAGCGGGTGTCCATGGAACTGGGCGGGGCCGCGCCCCTGATCGTGTTCGAGGACGCGGACCTGGATCTGGCGGTGGCCGAGACCATCAAGGGCAAGTTCCGCAACTCCGGCCAGACCTGCGTCTGTCCCAACCGGGTCTATGTGCACGCCTCCATTGCCGGGACCTATGCGGACCGGCTGGCCGCCGAGGTGGCGAAGCTCAAGGTCGGAAACGCCTTCGAGCCGGACGTGAAGGTCGGGCCGCTGATCGAGGACAAGGCCCTGGACAAGGTCGAGGATCACCTGACCAAGGTCCAGGCGGCGGGCGGCAAGGTGCTGACCGGCGGCTCACGTCATGAATTGGGCGGCCGTTTCTTCCAGCCCACCGTGACCCTGGGCGGCGACGACGCCCTGTTCCGCGAGGAAGAGACGTTCGGCCCCCTGGTCCCGGTCTTCGCCTTCGAGGACGAGGCGGAGGTGCTGCAGAAAGCCAACGCCAGCCCCTACGGTCTGGCCTCCTTCGTCTTCACCCGCGATCTGGACCGGGCCATGCGCGTGGCGCGCGGGCTGGAGAACGGCATCGTCGGCGTGAACGCCGCCATGGTCTCCACGCCCGTGGCGCCTTTCGGCGGGGTCAAGCAATCCGGCTACGGCCGCGAGGGCTCGGCCCACGGCATCGCGGAATATCTGGACATCAAGGCGGTGACGCTGAACCTGCGCTAGGCGCCAGACCGGGCCATCTTGCCCTCCCGGGCGCGGCGCCTTCAACTGGCCGGCGACATGATGGGAGGGGTTCATGATCGTACGACCGGCCGCCGTGGTCGCCGCCGCCCTGCTGGCCTGCGCGCCCGCCGTGGCGCAGACGCCCGAGGGTGGTCCGTGGCGGCTGCAGCGGCTCTACGCCCCGACAACCGAGGTGCACGAGCCGTTCCGCTTCTGGCTCTCCGTGCCCGACCTGGTCGCCGCGCAGGGCGAAGCACGGCCGCGCCTGCGAATGATGATGCTGAACCCGGATGGCGGCTGGTCAGTCATCACGACCGAGTACCATTGCGGCGAGGATCGCACCCGTCCGATCGAGGCGAGGGCTTTCGACGCCGGGGGCCGTGAACTTTACGCGGACGCTTGGGATGATGCGACTCGCGATCTCAACCCGGTGCTACCGGACTATGTGGTGTACGGCGTCGTCTGTAACGGCCAGGACGCCGGCGCCGAGGAAATCTCCACCCTCGCCGCGGCCCGGGAGTTGGAAGCCGACGACCATGCCCGCTACCTCCTCATCGCGGAGGCCGCTGCCGCCGCTGCGGCTGCGGTCCCGCCCGTCGAGGAGGCTCCTTGCTATCGCAACGTCCTGCGCAACCCCTTTTTCGCGATTCCCGGGTCGACGTCGTCGGATGAGGGGGCGGTTCCGGTCGCGCGGGTGTTCATGGGCTCGAGGGAAACGCTGTGGGCGTGGCAGGCCGCCGCCGGGCGGCCCCCGCGCTGGACGTCCCCGGAAGCGCCCGGCGACGGGCCGCTCTATCTCGCCGAGGGCGCGGGCGTCATGCAGGCCGACGTGCGAGCGACCGCGGGACGTTGGCGACTGGTGGTCGGCGCGGCCAATGACGGCGACGGGCCGACAGAAGTGACCGTGACCGTCGACCACGGCGAACGCCAGGTCTTTGCACTGGAACCGCTGGGCCCGCCGACGGTGAATGTCATCGAGCTGGAGCTTCCAACGGATTCCGACGATCTGAGCGTCACCCTGACCGGCCACGGCCCCGGCGAGGCCCGGCTGATGATGGCCTGTCTCACCAGGCTGGACTGATCTGCTCAGACCGGCAGCGCCCCCCGCTTGACCACCGTGCGCATGGACACGGACGAGGACACCCGCGTCACGCCGGGGATGCGGGTCAGCTCCTTGGAGTGGACCCGTTCGAGGTCGTCCACATCCCTGACCACCAGGCGCAGCAGATAGTCCGAGCCGCCGGTCATCAGGTGGCACTCCACCACCTCGGGCACGGTGGCGATGGCGGTCTCGAAGGCGGTCAGGGCGCTTTCGGACTGGGACGACAGGGTCACGGTGACGAAGACGCTGATGGGCAGGCCCACGGCACGCTCATTGATGATGGCGGTGTAGCGGCTGATGACGCCGGCCGCCTCCATGGCCCGCAGGCGGCGCAGGCAGGCGGACTCCGACAGGTTCACCGCCCGGGCCAGGTCCACATTGCTGATGCGGCCGTCCTCCTGCAGGGTGCGCAGCATCTTCCGGTCGACAGCGTCCAGTTCGACGGCGGAAACGGTCTTCATGATGGCTCCTGACGCAATATCCTGCATGTTTACGCCGGTCAGGGGATGAAAAGAAGCAGGAACCTGCCGGGCGGCCGGGCGTAGATTGCGCCCCTGCCCGTCACGGGGCCAAGCTCAGGGAGAGACCATCATGCGCGTCGGCGTGCCCAAGGAAATCAAGCCCAACGAACATCGCATCGGTCTGACCCCCACGGCCGTGCGCGAGTACGCCGCCCGGGGCCACGAAGTCCTGATCGAGAAGGGCGCCGGACTGGGCGCCGGCTTCGCGGACGACGCCTATGAGGCCTGCGGCGCGCGGATCGTGGCCGACGCCGCCGCCGTCTTCGATCAGGCCCAGATGATCGTGAAGGTGAAGGAGCCGCAGAAGAGCGAATGGCCGCGCCTGAAGCCGGACCAGATCCTGTTCACCTATCTGCACCTGGCGCCGGATCCCGACCAGACCCGCGGTCTGCTGGACTCCGGCTGCGCCGCCATCGCCTATGAGACGGTCACCGACTCCAGGGGCGGCCTGCCGCTGCTGGCCCCCATGTCCGAGGTTGCCGGCCGCATCGCGGTGTTTTCGGCGGCCGAGACCCTGCTGAAGCACAACGGCGGCATGGGCCTGCTGCTGTGCGGCGTGCCGGGCGTGGCGCCCGCTCGCGTGGTGGTGCTGGGCGGCGGCGTCGTCGGCATGAACTCCGCCCGCATGGCTCTGGGCCTGAACGCCGAGGTGGTGGTCATGGAGCGCTCCATCCCGCGCATGCGCGAGATCGACGAGGCCACCTCGGGCCGGGTCATCACCCGCTTCTCCTCCATCAACGCCATTGAGGAGGAAATCCTCAAGGCTGACGTGGTCATCGGCGCGGTGCTGGTGCCCGGCGCCTCGGCGCCCAAGCTGATCAAGCGCGAGCATCTGTCGCGCATGAAGCCGGGCTCGGTGCTGGTGGACGTGGCCATCGACCAGGGCGGCTGTTTCGAGACCAGCCGGCCGACCACCCACGAGGATCCCACCTATGAGGTGGACGGCGTGGTGCACTACTGCGTGGCCAACATGCCGGGCGCCGCCCCGCGCACCTCGTCCGAGGCCCTGAACAACGCCACCCTTCCCTTCGGCCTGGCCCTGGCCGAGCACGGTCTGGACGCCCTGAAGAAGGATCCGCACCTGGCGCGCGGCCTGAACGTGCTGGGCGGCAAGATCACCTATCCCGCCGTGGCCGAGGCCCTCGGCACGGACTTTGTGGATCCCTACGGCGTCTGGGCCTGACCCCCGCCGCAGCCATGAAAAAAGGGCCGGAGCAGCGATGCTCCGGCCCTTTGTCTTTCCGCCCGGAGGCGATCAGCCCCGCGCCAGGTTCCGCAGCACGAACGGCATGACGCCGCCGGCCTTGAAGTACTCCAGCTCGGTCTGGTTATCGATGCGGCAGCGCACCGGGAAGCGGGCCATCTTGCCGTCCGACGGGCGGAACAGCTCGACCCACAGCTCCTGGCGGGGCTTCAGCTTGCCGCTGTTGACGTCCGACAGGCCGCGGATGGTGACGATCTCCTCGCCGGTCAGGCCCAGACGGGTCCAGCCGTCCTGCTTGAACTGCAGGGGGACCACGCCCATGCCGATCAGGTTGGAGCGGTGGATGCGCTCATAGCTCTCGGCGATGACCGCGCGCACGCCCAGCAGGTTGGTGCCCTTGGCCGCCCAGTCGCGCGACGAGCCGGTGCCGTATTCCTTGCCGGCGAACACCACCAGCGGACGACCCTCGGCCTGGTAGCGCATGGCCGCGTCATAGATCGACATGGTGTCGCCCGACGGGAAGTGCTTCGTCACCCCGCCCTCGATCTCCGGCGTGATCTTGTTGCGGATGCGGATGTTGGCGAAGGTGCCGCGCATCATGACTTCATGGTTGCCCCGGCGCGCGCCGTAGCTGTTGAAGTCCAGCGGATCGACGCCGTGCTCGGTCAGATAGGCGCCGGCCGGCGACGCCTTCTTGATGGCGCCGGCCGGGCTGATGTGGTCGGTGGTGATCGAGTCGCCGAAGATGCCCAGCACGCGCGCCTCGATGATGTCCTCGACCGGGGTCGGCTCCATCGACAGGCCCTCGAAATAGGGCGGGTTGCGCACATAGGTGGAGGTGTCGTCCCAGGCGTAGGTCTGGCCGCCCTCCACGTCGATCTTCTGCCAGTGCTTGTCGCCCTTGAAGACGTCCTTGTAGCGCTTGGCGAACATCTGCGGCGTGACGCAGGAGCGCTGCAGCTCGGCGATCTCGGCGGTGGTCGGCCAGATGTCCTTCAGGAAGACGTCGTTGCCCTTGCTGTCCTGCCCCAGCGGCTGGGTGGTCAGGTCGATGCGCATGGAGCCGGCCAGGGCGTAGGCGACCACCAGCGGCGGCGAGGCCAGATAGTTGGCGCGCACGTCCGGGTTCACGCGGCCCTCGAAATTGCGGTTGCCCGACAGCACGCTGGTGGCGACCAGGTCATTGTCGTTGATGGTCTTTGAGATGGCCGGATCCAGCGGACCGGAGTTGCCGATGCAGGTGGTGCAGCCGTAGCCCACAAGGTTGAAGCCCAGGGCGTCCAGATCGTCCTGGAGACCCGCGGCGGTCAGGTAGTCTGTGACCACCTGCGATCCCGGCGCCAGCGAGGTCTTGACCCACGGCTTGACGGTCATGCCCAGGGCGTGGGCCTTGCGCGCCACCAGGCCAGCGGCGATCAGCACCGAGGGGTTGGAGGTGTTGGTGCAGGAGGTGATGGCGGCGATCACCACGTCGCCGTCGCCGAGGTCGAATTTCTCTCCCTCCACCGGCGCGCGCGGGGCGTCGACGGGGCGGTTGAAGGTCTCGCCCAGCGCCGTCTCGAAGGCGGACGCCGCGATGGTCAGTTCGACCTTGTCCTGCGGACGCTTGGGGCCGGCCAGCGACGGCACGACCTCGGCCATGTCCAGCTCGAGCACGTCGGTGAACACCGGGTCCTCGCTGGACTCGTCGATCCACAGGCCCTGCGCCTTGGCGTAGGCCTCCACCAGGGCCACGCGGGCCTTGTCGCGGCCGGTGGCGGTCAGATAGTCCAGCGTCGCCTGGGACACCGGGAAGAAGCCGCAGGTCGCGCCGTATTCGGGGGCCATGTTGGCGATGGTGGCCTGGTCCTCGATGGTCAGGGCGGTGACGCCCGGGCCGAAGAACTCCACGAACTTGCCGACCACGCCCTTCCTGCGCAGCATCTGGGTCACGGTCAGCACCAGGTCGGTGGCCGTGGCGCCCTCGGGCAGGCGGCCGGTCAGCTTGAAGCCGATGACCTCGGGGATCAGCATGGGGATGGGCTGGCCCAGCATGGCCGCCTCGGCCTCGATGCCGCCCACGCCCCAGCCCAGAACGGCCAGGCCGTTGATCATGGTGGTGTGGGAATCGGTGCCGACCACGGTGTCGGGATAGGCCACGGTCTTGCGGCCTTCCTCGGCGGTCCAGACGGTCTGGGCCAGATTCTCGAGGTTCACCTGGTGGCAGATGCCGGTGCCCGGAGGCACCACGCGGAAATTGTTGAAGGCGGTCGAGCCCCAGCGCAGGAACTTGTAGCGTTCCATGTTGCGCTCGTATTCGCGGTCCACGTTCTGGTCGAACGCCCTGGGCGTCCCGAAATAGTCGACCATGACCGAGTGGTCGATGACCAGGTCCACGGGAGTCAGGGGGTTGATCCGGGCGGGATCGGCGCCCAGGGCCGTCATGGCGTCGCGCATGGCGGCCAGGTCCACCACCGCCGGAACGCCGGTGAAGTCCTGCATGAGGACGCGGGCGGGGCGGAAGGCGATTTCGTGCTCGACCGCGCCCCTGTTGTCGATCCAGGCGGCCACGGCCTTGAGGTCGTCCTCGGTGACCGAGACGCCGTCCTCGTTGCGAAGAAGGTTCTCCAGCAGCACCTTCATGGAGCGCGGCAGGCGGGAAATCCCGGCCAGACCGGCTTCCTCGGCGGCGGGAAGGCTGTAATAGGCGTACTTCTTGCGCCCGACGGAAAGGTCCTGGCGGGTCTTGAGGCTGTCGTTCGACGGCATGATAGGAGAGTTCCTCTGGTCTACGCCGCCCGACAATCCGGTTGCGCCTTCGCGCTGCAGGCGCTGGGGCGCACAGGTCCCCGGCGCGCGCGGCGAAAGCCTGCTGCGGCGAGGCCGGATATAAGCCCA
The DNA here is from genome assembly GCA_036963825.1 of Brevundimonas sp. GTDB lineage: Bacteria > Pseudomonadota > Alphaproteobacteria > Caulobacterales > Caulobacteraceae > Brevundimonas. Next base: position 15,573 of record JBALUZ010000004.1, on the reverse strand, counting down.
AGCGGCGCGGGCGTCCATGTATCCACGACGACGACGTGGACATTGCGAACGGGTCGCACATGATCGGGCGTCTGTGCATCGACGATCTGGGCCTGTCGCGTGGCGAGCGGGTGCTTTTCCGGGGCCTCTCGGTGGACCTCAAGGCAGGCGAGGCGCTGGCCCTGACGGGCGCCAACGGCGCCGGCAAGACCAGCCTGTTGCGCGCGGTGGCCGGGTTCATCCGGCCCGACGCGGGCGCCGTGCGTTTTCTGGACGGCGCCGGAACGCCCGTCGAAGGCGAAACCGCCCGCACCCGCCATATTCATCTGCTGGGTCATCTGGAGGGGCTGAAAGGCGCCCGGACAACGCGCGACGAGCTGGCCTTTCAGGCCGCCTGGTGCGGAGGGGCGGACACCGCCCCGGCCGTCGAGGCCCTCGGCCTCGCCCCTCTGCTGGATCTCGAGACCCGCAAGCTGTCGGCGGGGCAGCGGCGGCGGCTGTCGCTGGCCCGGCTGCTCGCGGCGCCGCGGGCGCTGTGGCTGCTGGACGAACCGCTGGCGCCGCTGGACGCCCGGTGGCGGGCGGCCGCCACACAGCTGATGCAGGATCATCTGGCCGGCGGCGGCATGGTGATCGCCGCCGTGCATGATCCGCTCGATCTGCCCTGCCGCACGCTGGACGTGGTGGCGGCGTCATGAGCGCGGTTCGGGTCCTGCTGAAGCGCGAACTGTCCCTCGCCTGGGGCGGGGGCGGCGGGCCGCTGCTGGCCTGCGGCTTCTTTCTGGCCCTGACCGCCATCGTGCCCCTGGCGGCCGGCGGCGACCCGCGCGTGCTCCAGCCGGTGGCGGGCGGGATCGCCTGGATCGCCCTGGCCCTGGCCAGCCTGCTGTCGCTGGAGCGCCTGTTCGAGCGGGATTTCGAGGACGGGGCGCTGGACCTGCTGGCGCTGGGCCCCCTGCCGCTGGAGGCGGTGTTCGCGGTGAAGGCGCTGGCCCAGTGGCTGGCGGCCGGCCTGCCGCTGGCGGTCGCGGCGCCGGTCGCCGCCGTCGCCCTGGGCGCGGACCCGGCCTGGGCCCCCCTGATCCTGCTGTCCGCCCTGCTGGGCGGCGCCGGCTTCGCCTTCACCGGCGCCCTGGGCGCGGCGCTCGCCCTCGGCGCCAGACGGGGCGGCCTGTTGATCGCCGTGGTGGTGCTGCCCCTGTTCATCCCGCCGGTGGTCTTCGGGGCGGGCGCTCTGTCGCAGGCCCTCGCCGGCCTGTCGCCGTGGCCCGCCGTGGCGCTTCTGGGCGCCTGGGCCCTGTTCGCCGCGGCGCTGGGCCCGGTCGCGGGCGCGGCGGCCATCCGGAACGCGCAGGGGTGAGGCCGTCCCGTGCGGCGCTGCGCCCGCTTGCCCGCGCGGCCCCCCGCGCGTATGCGCCCTGACCATGGTCTTCGGCCTCGCCAATCCCGAACGCTTCATGCGCTTCACGCGGCCCCTCACGCCCGTGCTCTGGGCGCTGGCCGCCGTGCTGCTGCTGGCCGGAACATGGCTGAGCTTCACCGCGCCGGAGGACTATCAGCAGCTGGACACGGTGCGGATCATGTTCGTGCATGTGCCGGCCGCCTGGCTGGGGCTGTTCGCCTATGTGGCGCTGGGGGTCTCGTCCTTCTTCGCCCTGGTGTTCCGCCATCCCCTGGCGGACGCGGCCGCCCGCGCCGCCGCCCTGCCGGGGGCTGTGTTCACGGCCCTGGCCCTGGCCACCGGGTCGCTGTGGGGCAAGCCCATGTGGGGGGCCTGGTGGGTGTGGGACGCGCGCCTGACCAGCGTGGTGGTCCTGTTCCTGTTCTACGTGGCCTACATGGCCCTGCGCGCGGCCATCGATGACGAGCAGAAGGCCGCCCGCGCCGCAGCCGTGCTGGGCCTGGTGGGGCTGGTGAACCTGCCGATCGTCAAGTTTTCGGTGGACTGGTGGAACACCCTGCACCAGCCCGCGTCCCTGCTGCGGGCCGAGGGGCCATCCATGACCGCCGCCCATCTGGCGCCGCTGCTGGTCATGGGGCTGGCCTATACGGTGCTGTTCACGGCGCTGTGGCTGACCGACATCCGCACCGGGGTGCGCCGCCGCCGCGTCCTCGCCCTGCGCGCCCGCGCGGCCCGGGAGGCCTAGACCATGCCGGATCTCGACATGGGCGCCTACGCCGCCTTCGTCTGGCCCGCCTGGGGACTCAGCGCCCTTGCGCTGGCCGGACTTGTCTTCCGCAGCGTCAGGGCCGCGCGCCGCTGGAAGCGGGACCTCGAGCGGCTGGAGGGGCGTCAATGAAACGCTGGCTGGCGGTGGTTCCGCTGATCGTTCTGGTCGCCCTGGCGGTGCTGTTCGTGGGGTGGTCGCTGCGGCGCGACCCGGCCTATCAACCCGCCGCCATGGTGGGGCAGTCGGCGCCCGCGATGACCCTGCCGGTGCTGGGAAACGGCGCGGCGGGGCCGGGCCAGGCGGACCTGATGACCGCCGCCGCGGGCCAGCCGACGGTGGTCAACGTCTTCGCCTCCTGGTGCGCGCCCTGTCGCATCGAACATCCCCAGCTGATGGCGCTGCGGGAGCAGGGCGTGCGGGTCATCGGCGTGGCGTACAAGGACGATCCGGCCGCCACCGCCGCCTTTCTCGAGGAGCTGGGTGATCCCTTCGCGGTGGTTCTGGTGGACCGGGACGGGCGGCTGGGGCTGGAGCTCGGCGCGTCCGGCGTGCCGGAAACCTTTGCGGTTGATCCATGGGGCGTGATCACCGCCAAACACTCCGGTCCCATCGTGGATCAGACGGATCTGGACCGTCTGACCGACGGTCTCGCCCCCGGGCGCTGGTCGCGTTAACCCTTTTTCCAGAGGCTCCGTTAACCATCGGGGCATGAGCCCGATTCGCCCTGATCTGCCGACCCCGCGTCACGCCGCCACCCACCCGGTGACCACCACCACCGCGCGCGTGGCCCAGGCGGCGTTCTTCCAGCAGGCCCTGGCCGGGGTGAAAGCGGCCCAGGAGGCGCCGCCGTCGCAGGCGGCGCCCCGCACCGAGGCGGCCAGGCCCGCGCCGGCGACCCGCGCTCCGGATCCCGCGGAGGCGCCCCGTCGCCCGGGCTCGGTCCTCGACATCACCGTCTGAACCGTCGTCGGGAACGACCTGCGGCGTTCGCACGCTCCAACCCTGAAGGAAATCAGGAATGGAGACGCCCCGATGGCCCGGTCCCGCAAGGCTGATGAACGCTACCTCGACAAGGACGAGCGCGAACTGTGCGAGCGCGCGCGCCAACCCGCCCTGCGCGAGATGAAGAAGGACGATCTGGTCGATCTGGCCCGGAGGCTGCGCGAGCGGCGCAACCGCGCCCGCGACATCGCCAGGGATCAGCGCCGCAGCGCCAGCCGGGGCGGCAAGCCGGTCGAGGGCGAGACCGGCTCGGATCGCAAGAAGGCCCTGTTGTCAGCCGGCATGAAGCGGGTGAACCGCGAGCTTGACCGGCGGCGGGCCGGCGACCGCAGCGCCGCGGCCACGGCCAATCTGAAAAAGGCGCTGAAGCGCAAGAGGGCCAGCCAGTGGTCCGGCCCCGCCTACCGCAATGCGAAGGAGGGCCTGAACCCGACGCCCAACACCGGGATCGCGCCCTCCGGCGCCCTGGACGCCGAGGGCCACGAGCCGGTGCTGCAACGGTCCCGCATGGCGCGGTGAGGGATCAGGCCGCGCGGGCGTCGATCCCGTCCCGCGGCTTCCGGCGGGGCTTGGCGGCCCGCGCCTTCTCCGCCGCCTTTCGGGCTTCCTTTTCCGCCTTGCGGGCCAGCTTCGCGGCCCGCTTCGCCGCCTTCTCCTCGTCCGGCCCGGCGTCGGCGACGGCGGCCAGGTCGGCCAGCAGCTTCATGAAGCTGTCGCGTCTGGGCTTCGGCATCAGGGCCAGGATGCGGCGGTCCGCCGCCTCCACCTTGGCGCGAGCGGCCTCCAGGACGATGCGGCCTTCGTCGGAGAGGCTGACGGCCTTGGCGCGGCCGTCCAGGACCGAACGCTCGCGGTTGAGCAGGCCCTTGGCGGTCATGCGGGCGACCAGATCGGCGAGGGTGGAGCGGTCGATGCCGGTGGCGCGGACCAGGTCGGTCTGGGTCAGGCCCTCGTTTCGCGAGGCGATCTCCAGCACGGCGAACTGGCGCTGGGTGGGGCCGTCGGCCCCCACTTCCTCGGCGTAGATGTCCAGGGCCAGTTGCAGCGCCCGGTGCATCAGGTGGCTTGGCGATGCGTCCAGCGGCCCGGAGCGGGCCTTCTTTCCATCCTTGACCATGCCGAAACTCCGCTGACCGATAATCCGTGCAAGGCACGGTTCATGGCAGGGTTAGCAGGGCCGTGTTTCGATTTGGCGACAGGTCCGTGAAGGCTCGGCGGCCTACAGCCCGGTGTCCGGGCTGATCGGGCCCGGCTCCTCGTCCCTGATCATATGCTTCAGGATCACCGGAATCTGCGAAAGGCCGAAAACAGAGGCCGCGATCCACAGCACGCCGCGGAAGCTGGTCCAGACGGCGTCGGGGTCCGGCGCGGTCCAGCCGAAGGCGTCCCAGATGGCCAGCACGGCGGCCTCGCTGCGGAACACCTCATTGGCGGCCGCAACACACAGGAAATAGGCCCCGTAACGGAAGGTCAGGATGCGCCAGCCGTGGTCCGTCACCTTGATGGCGTCGCCCAGCAGATATTTGAACGGGTATTTCTTCAGCGGCAGCGAACCCAGCAGGATGCCGCCCAGGATCACGTTCTGGATGGTGAGCTTCAGCTTGATGAACAGGTCGTCGTCGAAAAAGATGGTCAGCACGCCGAACACCAGGGCGAACAGGCCCGTGATCAGGGGCAGGGGAGCGAACCGCTTCTCCACCAGATAGCCGACAGCCAGCGCCAGGGCCGAGGCGATCACCAGCACCCAGGTGGCCTTGATCAGGTCCCGGGTGATGAAATAGGCGCCGATGAAGGCGACCAGAGCCCCGAAGTCCACCGCCTGGCGGATCCACTGGGGGCGCTTTGTTTCCGTTTGCGGAGTCTCGCTCGTCATCAGTCCTCAAGTCCCACCAGAAGGCGGGAGAACGCCCGCGCGTCGAACGGCTGCAGATCCTCGACGCCCTCGCCCACCCCGATCAGCTTGATGGGGGCGTCGGACGCCTGGGCCACGGGCACCAGCACCCCGCCGCGGGCCGTGCCGTCCAGCTTGGTCATGACGATGCCCGAGACATAGGCCGTGCGGCCGAAGATCTGCTCCTGGGCCAGGGCGTTGCGCCCCACCGTGGCGTCCAGCACCAGCAGGGTTTCATGCGGGGCGTCCGGATCGATCTTCTTCAGCACCCGAACCACCTTGAGCAGTTCGTCCATCAGGGCCTGCTTGTTCTGCAGGCGGCCGGCCGTGTCGATCAGGACCACGTCGTGGCCCTCGGCCTTCGCGCGCGTGAAGGCGTCGAAGGCCAGGCCGGCCGGGTCGGCGCCGTCGCGGCGGCTCTCGAATTCGGCGCCCGCCCGCTCGGCCCAGACCTTCAGCTGGTCCCGGGCGGCGGCGCGGAAGGTGTCGCCCGCCACCACCATGACCTTGGCGCCCTTGCCGGTCAGATCGGCGGCGATCTTGCCCAGGGTCGTGGTCTTGCCCGAGCCGTTGACGCCCACGAACAGCACCACATAGGGCTTCGGTCCGGACAGGGGATCGAACACGGCCTGGCGGGGCGCCAGCTCGGCGGTCACCGCCTCGGCCAGGGCCTCCTTGATCTCCCGCTCGTCGGAGGTCTTGCCGAAGCGCAGGGCGCGGAAGCGCTCGGTGATCCGGGCGGCGGCGGCCGGACCCAGGTCGCTCTCGATCAGATGCTCCTCCAGCCGCTCCAGCGCCGCCTCGTCCAGCGGCTCCCTGACGAAGGTGGAGACGACCTGCTCGGTCATCTGTTTGGAGGATCGGGACAGTCCCTGGCTGAGCCGCTGGAACCAACCCTTTTTGGGCGCGTCGTTCATGGGCCCCGTCTAGCGGGAAAGCCCCCGCCCCGTCACCCGCAATCGTTCGGCCGGATTGATGGCGCGGCAAGGCTTGAGGCGTTACATGAACCAGGAACAGGGATCAGGACACCGGATTTGGCCCGACAACACCCCTTCTTCAGCCCCGCCGCCCACGGCTTCGTGCGCGTGGCCGCCGCAACGCCGGTGGTCCACACCGCCGACCCGGTCGCCAATGCGGACGAGCACCTCGCCCTGATCGCCGAGGCGGGCGAGCAGGGCGTCGACCTGCTGGTGTTCCCTGAACTGAGCCTGACCGGCTACGCCATCGACGATCTGTTGATGCAGGATGCGCTGCTGGACGAGGTGGAGGTCCAGATCTGGCGGCTCGCCGAGGCGGCGGGCAAGGCCGGTCTGGCGGTCATCGTCGGGGCGCCCCTCAGGCAAGGGGACCGGCTCTATAACTGCGCCGTCGTGCTCGCCAACGGGGAAGCCAAGGGGGCCCTGCCGAAGACCTATCTTCCGAACTACCGCGAGTACTACGAAAAGCGCTGGTTCTCGCCGGCGACGGACGAGCTTGCGGAACTCGGAGGCCGCTGGGGCGGCTTCGGCGCGCGTCTCCTTTTTGAAGCGAGCAACCGACCGGGCTTCGTGTTCGGTGTCGAGGTCTGCGAGGACTTCTGGGCCCCGCTGCCCCCCTCCACGCGGCAGGCCCTGTCGGGCGCCCGCATCCTCTGCAACCTGTCGGCCTCCAATGTGGTGATCGGCAAGGCGGACGAGCGGGCCATGTTGTGCGCCAGCCAGTCATCCCGGGGCGTGGCGGCCTACGTCTTCACCGCCGCCGGCTGGGGTGAAAGCACGACCGATCTGGCGTGGGACGGCCAGGCCTCGATTCATGAGATGGGCGCCTGCCTGGCCTCGGGCGAGCGGTTCTCCATGGAAAGCCACCTGACCATCGCAGACGTGGACGTGGAGCGCATCGGTCTGGAGCGGTTGCGCACGGGCACATTCGCGGACTGCGCGCGGCGCGAGGACCCGGACGTGGGGTTCGACCGGGTGCTGTTCGAGGCCCGCGAGGACGGCGCTCCCGCCGACCTGATCCGCCCGCTGGACCGTTTCCCCTTCGTGCCGGACGAACCGGCCCGGCTGGACCAGGACTGCTACGAGGCCTTCAACATCCAGGTCCAGGGCCTGATGCGGCGCATGAAGGCCACCAATGGCCGGCGCATCGTCATCGGCGTGTCCGGCGGGCTGGACTCCACCCAGGCCCTGCTGGTGGCCTGCCGCGCCTTCGACCGGCTGGCGCTGCCCCGCTCCAACATCCTGGCCTTCACCATGCCCGGCTTCGCCACGTCCGAGGGCACGAAGTGCAGCGCCTGGGCCCTGATGAAGGCGCTCGGGGTCACGGGCGAGGAGATCGACATCCGCCCGGCCGCCGAACAGATGCTGAAGGACATCGGCCATCCGTATGCGAAGGGCCAGCCGGTCCACGACGTCACCTTCGAGAACGTGCAGGCGGGCCTGCGCACCGACTATCTGTTCCGCCTGGCCAACCACCACGGCGCCTTCGTGCTGGGCACCGGCGACCTGTCGGAGCTGGCGCTGGGCTGGGCCACCTATGGCGTCGGCGACCACATGAGCCACTACAACGTCAACGGCGGGGTGGCGAAGACCCTGATCCAGCACCTGATCCGCTGGGTGGCCGACAGGGAGATCGTCGGCGCCGGGGTGGCCCCGACCCTGCACGCCATCCTGGACACCGAGATTTCGCCCGAACTGGTGCCCGCCGACGCCAGCGGCGCCATCCAGTCCACCCAGGCGACGGTGGGCCCCTACGCCCTGAACGACTTCTTCCTGTTCTACATCACCCGCTTCGGCCTGAAGCCGTCCAAGGTGGCCTATCTGGCCCATCAGGCCTGGGGCGACCGCACCCACGGCGCCTGGCCCGCCAATCTGCCCGAGGCGGACAAGGTCGAATACGACCTGGCGACCATCAAGGCGTGGCTGCGCAAATTCCTGGTCCGCTTCTTCCAGACCAGCCAGTTCAAGCGCTCGGCCCTGCCCAACGGGCCCAAGGTGGTCACCGGCGGCTCCCTGTCCCCGCGCGGCGACTGGCGCGCGCCGTCGGACGCCACGGCCCGGGTCTGGCTGGACGAACTGGACGCAGGCGTCCCGGACTGACCTCAGCCCAGCCCGGCCACCGCGGCGATGAGCGCGTCCACGGCCTCTTCCGTGGTGGCCCAGGAGCAGACGAAACGCACCGATCCGTCGTCGAAGCGGTAGCAGGCCCAGCCCGCCTCGTTCAGCCGGCGGTGCGCGGCGGCCGGCATGCGCACGAACACGGCGTTGGCCTCCACCGGATGGGCCAGGACGAAGCGGCTGCCGGTCACGATCCCTTCGGCCAGACGACGGGCCATCAGATTGGCGTGGGCGCCGCCCGCGTCCCAGGCGCCGCTTTCCAGCAGACCCAGGAACGGCGCCGCCTGGAAACGGCCCTTGGACGCCATCTGCCCCGCCTGCTTCAGGCGGTTGTCGAGACGCCGGGCCAGGCTCTTGTCGAACAGGACGATGGCCTCGCTGCACGGCGCGCCCGCCTTGGCGCCCCCGAACACCAGCACGTCCACGCCCAGCCTTGCGATCTGGCCCAGGTCGAAGCCGGCGGCCGCCGCATTGGTCAGGCGCGCGCCGTCCATGTGCACGCCGTAGCCCCGGGCCTTCACCGGCTCGATCAGATGGCGCAGCTCCTCGGCGGTGTAGACTGCGCCGTATTCGGTGGCCTGGGTCAGGCTGAGGGCCGCGGGGGGCTGGCGATGCCCCACCTCGGGCTCGTCCAGCATGGCGGTCATGGCCTTGGGATCGATCTTGCCCGAGAAGCCGGGCAGGCCGATCAGGCCCATGCCCTGGCCGAAGAAGCCGGGTGCGCCCGTCTCGTCAGTGCACACGTGGGCCGCGTGGTGGGCCAGAACCGCCTCGAACGGGAACGTCAGCATCGACAGGGCGATGGCGTTGGCCGCCGTGCCCGAAAAGACGAAGCGGATTTCAGCGTCGGCGTCCAGGCGCTGGCGGATCAGGTCCGCCGCCCGCGTTGTGACGTCGTCCGCGCCGTAGGCCCGGGCGAACCCCTCATTGGCCGCCTGGAGCCCGGCCAGGGCCTCGGGCGCCATGCCCGCCGTGTTGTCCGAACCGAAATCGTAGCGCACGGCCTACTGCCCTTTCGACGGAAGGAGCGCCTCGGGCAGGGCCTGATCCAGCTCGGCCGCCTTGCCCACGTTGCCGCCGAAATACTCGACCGCCTGCGGGAAGGGAATCTCGATGCCGGCCTGGTCCAGCGCCTCCTTGACCGACTGGAAGAGGTCGGCCTGGGTCTGCCACCAGTCACCCGAGAGCACGTGGGCGTGCAGTGTGATCTGGACCGCGCTGTCCAGCAGGCCCGTGACCCCGGTCCACACGGGCGGGTCGCCCAGAACCTTGTCATGGCCGGCCGCCGCGGCGCGGATCACCTCGCGCGCCGTGTTCAGGTCGGCGCTGTAGGAGACCGTGAAGTGAATCTCGACGCGCCGCGTGACCTGCCCCGAAATGTTCTGGATGACGCCGCCCAGCACCTGGCTGTTGGGCACCACGATCTTGACGTTGTTGGCGTTGCTCATCTGGGTGGTGAACAGGTCCAGCCTCTGGACCACCCCGGCCATGCCGCCGATGTCCACCACGTCGCCCACCCGGTAGGGCCGCAGCACCAGCAACAGCACGCCTGCCGCCACATTGGACAGGGTTCCCTGCATCGCCAGGCCGATGGCCAGCGAGGCGGCGCCCAGCACGGCGATGATGGAGGTGGTCTGCACGCCCAGGCGCTGCAGCACCGCGATCAGCCCCACGGAGATGACGACGACCCGCACCACCTGCACGATGAAGCCTTCGACCGTCCGGTCGTCCCTCAGACCCCGCACGCGGCCCAGCGCGCGCCGGGCGGCGCGGACGGCCAGCTTCGATCCCAGCCAGGTGGCGACAACGATCAGCGCCGCAATGCCCAGGTTGACGGCCAGATCGCCCGCCATCTGGACGGCGTGGGCCAGCAACGCCGCGTCGAGGGTGAGGGCGCTGCCCGAGGCGGCTGCGGTGGCGGCGAGAGCGGGAGTCAGGTCGGTCATGGGCCCGGTTTAGCGCGGCCAGACTGATTTTGAACCCGTCGCGGCCCATTTACGCCAGTCAGGCGGCGGCGGCGGCCCCGATGACGAAGGTCTGGATCTCCCGAACGGCCTCGCGCCCGTCGCGGGCCTTCGCCATGACTCCGGCCAGCGCCTTGAAGTCGATGGGCTTGTTCAGATAGGCGTCGGCGCCGGCCGCCATGCCGGCCTCGTGATCCTCCGTGCGCGCCGAGGCGGACAACACCACCACGGGCGTGTCGCGGTTCGGACCCTCGGCGCCGCGCAGGGCCCGGGTGGCGGTCAGGCCGTCCATGACCGGCATGTTCACGTCCATGACGATCAGGTCGAAACAATCCGCCGCCGCCGCCTCCAGCGCCACCTGGCCGTTTTCAGCGGCGGTGGTCACGTGGCCGGAAGAGGCCATCCACGCTTCCAGGATCATGCGGTTGACCGGATGATCCTCGACCACCAGAACCTTCAGGGACTGACCGTCCTCCACCTCGGCGCCGATGGCCTCGACGGCTTCGGAACGGGACCACTGGGAGACCTCGGCCTCGACCACGAAGGCGAAGGTGGACCCCTCGCCGATCTCGGAGGTGACCTCGATGTCGCCGCCCATGATCCTGGCCAGACGGCGACAGATGGTCAGGCCCAGCCCCGTGCCGCCGAACCGGCGGGTGGACGAGCCATCCAGCTGGGTGAACGGCTGGAACAGCCGGCCCAGATCCTCGTCCGATATGCCGGGGCCGCTGTCCTTGACGGAGAAGCGGAACCGGGCCCGGTCGTCGGCGATGCGCTGGCTGTGGACGGTGTAGCGGACCTCGCCTGCATCGGTGAATTTGACGGCGTTGGACAGCAGGTTCTGGATCACCTGGCATACGCGCAGAGGGTCGCCCCGCACGACGGCCGGCGTTTCGCCGACGAATTCCGACACGAAGGTCAGGCCCTTGGCCTGGGCCTGGGCGGTGAAGGGGCCGGTGACGCGCTCGTGCAGATCCTGCAGCGAGACGTCCACGACCTCGAAGGTCATCTTGCCCGCCTCGATCTTGGTCATGTCCAGGATGTCGTTGAGCAGGGACAGCAGGTTGTCGCCCGAGTTGCGGATGATCGACAGATACTCTTTCTGCGTCTGGTCCAGCCGCGTGGCGCCCATCAGCTGGGCGGCGCCCAGCACCCCGTTCATGGGGGTGCGAAGCTCGTGCGAGATGACGCCGAGGAAATTGGATTTCGCCTCGCTGGCCGCATCAGCCTTGTCCCGCGCGGCTTCCAGCTCGGCGATCAGATGGGCCTGATGCTCCTGGAACGCCTCGATCTTGCGCTCCTTCATCATGGTGATGATGACCAGCACGAGAATGGCTGAACCCAGGACGGGCAGGACGGCCAGCAGGGTGAGGAATCCCGGATTTCCCCACAGGCTGGCCAGGATGCCGGCCGTCAGAAGGCTGTACGGCGCCGAGATGACCAGCGCCTGGCGCGGCGCGGTGCGCATCTGGGTGAAGACCATCACGTAGCCGGCGCACAGAAGCGCCACGCCGAGCGCGGGCCCGTGCGGCCCGCCAAGGAACCACGCCAGCCCCGGCGCGAGAGACCAGGCGAACGTGGTCAGGAAGGCGACGGTGGTGAAGGTGGCGCTGTAGTCTCGCCGGCCGGTCGCAGCGACCTTTTTCTCGACGCGACCGCGGATCCAGCCTGCGGTCATGGTGATCACGAACCAGCCCAGAGCCAGGGCCGGGCCTACCGCCGTGGCCAGCGCCAGCGCCCAGCTGGCGATGATCCAGTATCTCAGGTTGCCGGTCTCCAGAATGCTCTGCAGGACCGTCGCGGCCTCGCGAGAGCGCACCGGCGCCTGCGGCGTCCTGATGGTCGCGCCTTGCGGCTCCTGCGCCGGTATCGCCATATTCAGTCCCCAATCTGAACAGTCCGACGCGAACGCTAAGGGCGAACAGCTAAGAGGGGGTGAACGGAGAATTTTCTAGCGGGGCGCGTCCTCGCGAGGAGTCCGTGCACGGATCGAAAGCGCGTGCACGGGTCCGGCCAGCTCCTCAGCCAGAAGGCCGTTGATCATGCGCTGGCGATCCACCCGCCCCTTGCCCTCGAACACGGCGGACACGACCTCGATGTTGAAGTGGCTCTCGCCCCCCGGACGGGCGTCGATGCCGCCCTCATGATGGTGTCCTGCGTGTCGGGCGCTGTCATCCTCGATCACCAGACGGTCAGGACAGAGCGCGACGGTCAGTTTTTCGCGAATAATCGTCGCAATCGGGCCTTCAATCATCGGTTTTCCGCCGTGCTTCCTTGATGACGTCCAAATCGGACTTACACTTCGGGTGATGTCAGCCTCTTTTCAATACAAGCCTCGCTTCAAGGACATGCGGATCAAGCCGCCGCGCCCCGAGGAAGAGGAGGCCGCGGCCGACGTGCTGCGTCTCAAACCGGGCGAGAAGCCCTGCCAGCATCCGGACTGCTCGAAAGCCGCCACCGCCCGGGCGCCCCGGTCGCGGGAGCGGCTGAACGAATTCTATGATTTCTGCCAGGCCCACGCCGCCGAGTACAACAAGAGCTGGAATTTCTACGCCGGCATGAGCGAGGGCGAGATCCGCGCCCGCTACGAGAATGAACAGATGACCGGCGGGCGCCCCACCTGGGAGATGAAGGCCGGGCGCATGTCGCGCGAGGCGGCGGCCTTCGCCAGCAAGTTCGGGGCGGCGAGGAACGCCGGACAGGGGCGCTGGTCGGACCCGTTCGCCATGTTCGGCCAGGATCACCAGGGCCGCAAGGCCGAGGGTCCGGAAACCGCACACATCGGACGGCTGGAGCGACAGGCCCTGGCGGACCTGGATCTGGAGCCGGGCGTGGAGAAGTCCGCCATCCGGGCCCGCTATCACGCCCTGCTCAAGCGTTGCCATCCCGACCACAACGGCGGCGACCGGTCAGCGGAAGAGAAGCTGCAGCGGGTCATCCGCGCCTGGAAGACCCTGACCAAGGCGAAAATGGCCTGAGGTTAGCGGGCGGCGGCGTCCAGGCGCAGGATCAGATCCACGTAGACCTCCGCCGCCAGGGCCACGGTGGCGCGATCGACGGCCTCGAGGACATCGCCCTCCGAGTGGATCAGCTGGAACACCTCCGGCACGAAGCCGGGGGCCAGGCCGGTGGTCTCGCCGCCGTTGAAGGCCAGCCACATCTGGTGGGCGCCGACGCGGTTCTGGAAGCCGATGGAGACCACGGGCGTCTCGGCGGCGATGAAGGCGCGGTCGTCGCTGGGCGGATAGACGGGAAAGCCGACGCAGGTCAGCGCCCGCTCGGCGCATTCCTCGCGCAGGGCGGTCAGGACGAAGCGCGACCGCTCGCCGTTGTTCTCGCCGTACATCAGGGTGTCGCCGAAGGCGGCCACATCGGAGTTGACCACGGCCGACACGCGCTGCGTGCCGTTCGCCGCGATCCAGCGCTGCGCGCCGATCAGGCCCAGCTCCTCCTGGTCGAAGAAGATCACCCGGACGCGGTGGTTCAGGTCGTGCGCCCTGATGGCCTTCGCCGCCTCGATCAGGGCGACCGTGGAGGCGGCGTTGTCCACCAGGCCGTCGGCCAGTTCGCCCGACTGCAGGACCACCGCATCATAGTGCGCCGTCAGAAGCAGATCCCGCTCGCCGTCCCCGAGGGTGACGATGACATTCGACCCGGTCGTGGCCCCCGGGCGCCCGCCGCCCTCGAAGGTCTGGATCTCGTAGTCCAGCCCCGCGGCCTCCAGCTGGCCGGTCAGCACGGCGAGCCGGTCGGCGTTGGACGGCTGCGCATAGGCGGCGACGGCCTGGCGAAGGGCGTCCGCATCCTGGGACAGGGCGGGCGAGGCGAAGGCCAGAAGGGCGCAGGCGGCGGTCAGGGTGCGAAGCATGGCGGTATCCTTGTTGCCCGCCCGGCTTAGCGGATCAGCTCTTGAGCCGCCAGCCGCTGCGGAACACGAGGTAGCAGGTGACGCCCAGCGCCAGGGTGATGGCCATGCTGGCGGCGACGCCCACGGCGAGGCTTCCCTCCGCATGGCCGATGAAGCCGTAGCGGAAGCCGTCGATCAGGTAGAACATCGGGTTGAAGTGGCTGACGGTGGCGAACGGCTCCGGCAGGCGCTCCACCAGATAGAAGGTGCCCGACAGGAAGGTCATGGGCATGACCACGAAATTCTGCACCGCCGCCAGGTGGTCGAATTTCTCGGACCAGAGTCCCGCCAGCACGCCCACCAGGCCCATCAGCAGGGACGCCATGACGCCGAAGAACAGGATGGCGGCCAGATTGGCGACGCCCAGCCGGGCGAACGGCAGCACGCACAGCGCGGTCACCAGCCCCACCAGGATGCCGCGGGTCGCCGCGCCCAGCGAAAACCCCATCATCAGCTCCAGGGGGCTCAGCGGCGGGGTCAGGAAGTCGGTGGCGGTGCCCATGATCTTGGCCTGGATCAGGCTGGACGAGGCGTTGGCGAAGGCGTTGTTCAGGATGGCCATCATGATCAGGCCCGGGGCCACGAACTCGGCGAAGGCGATGCCCAGCAGCGGCGGCCGCCCGCCCTGCAGCGCCACCACGAACACCATCATGTAGAGCAGGGTCGTGACCACCGGCGCGGCGACCGTCTGGGCGCCGACCTTCATGAACCGCCGTACTTCGCGCAGGTACAGCGTTCGAACCCCGATCCAGTTGATCCCGGGGTAGGCGCGGGGGCTGGGTGGCGTCGCGGGCAGTCGGCTCAGATCGGTCATGCGCCGCCAGATGCGCCTTCCGGCCCCGCTTCGCAAGGCGTCCGCCTCTGACGCAGCCCGGCGGCATAACGATCCGCCGACGGCGTCGAAGTGCGCCAATTGCACCAATTGCACCGTGTTTTCGCAGAAAGGCGCCGCGATTTGGCGGAACATTGATTCAAGATGTGGTTTCTGTGGATACGCCGGGCGCCAGATATTGCGTCTCTTAAGGAGTGGTTTACGATCGGTTGTGGTTGAAGGGCGTGCAGGACGCCTCTCGCACAAGATGTTGAATCAGCGACCTTGGAGGGTGGCATGTCTCAGGGCTGGACCGAAGACCGCGTTGGCGCGCTGAAGAAGCTCTGGCTGGAAGGTCAGTCCGCGAGCCAGATCGCCAAACAACTGGGCGGCGGCGTGACCCGCAACGCCGTGATCGGCAAGGTGCACCGCCTCGGCCTCTCCGGCCGGGCCGCACCGTCGCAACCGGCCCGCACCACGTTCCGTGCGCCCCGGGCGCGCCCGGCCCAGCCTTCGGCGCCGCGCCGCATCGAGGCGGCCCAGCCGCGCACGGCCGTGCCGCCGCCGACCCCGCCGGCGCCCCGCCTGCCCGACATGCCCGGCACCGCCACGGTGCTGACCCTCGGCGCCCACATGTGCAAATGGCCCATCGGCGACCCGACCTCGTCGGACTTCAGCTTCTGCGGTCGCCGCTCCGACGAGGGCCCCACCTATTGCGTGGAGCACGCCAAGCTGGCCTACCAGCCGCAGATC
>JBALUZ010000003.1:0-46033 GCA_036963825.1 Brevundimonas sp. | reverse complement strand
CCCTGCCGAACGGCAGGCGCCCGGGACGGGTCGAACATCCTGCGCCTCGGCCTGTGGGCCGGGGCTATTGCCAGACGCCGACGACGACGTAGCAGTAGGCCGCGCTGCAATCCAAAGGTTGCGCATAGACCCGGTAGGTCTGGCCCGGCTGCGGATAGAAGAGCAGCGTGCTGGCCCCGGCGTGGGGCTGTTCATAGGCGACCCGGCGGTTCTGGAAATCGACCACGCGGAGCTCCAGGCGACTGCAATCGTTGTCGCAGGCCGCCGACACCCGGACGGCGCTGCCCGTGGCGGGCACCGTGGACCGCTGGAAATGCTGGCCCGCAGGCACGCGACTGACGTCAAAGCTCAGGCTGGAGTCGTATGACGCGCCGTCGGCCACGGCGTCCAGCCGATCCAGCGCAGCGCGAACGTAGTTGCTCTGGGCCTGGGCCATGCCGGCCGCGCCTGAGAGCACAAGAGCAAACAGCCCCACCAATCCCGATCGCCGCATCCCACGCTCCGCCGCCTGACATAACCCGGTTCTAGCGGTCCGCCCGGGTCTGGTGAAGTGGCGAAAGCCTGACAGCGTCCGAAAGGTCCGCCGATGGCCGGTTTTCGGCTTTGGTTTTCGGCCGAACCGCATACCATCGGTCGATCAGGCCGCCGAGCCGGCGCGATCCCCCTGATCACGGGGAATGTTCAAGGATACGGAATGCCATGGCGGTCACCATCCGACTACCCGCGGCGTTGAAGCCGTGCGCCGCACTCTTGTGTGCGCTCGGCGCGCTCGCCCTGGCCGACACGGCCGCCAGAGCCCAGAGCCGGGCAGGCGACGTTTTCCGTGACCCGTTCATCGCCGGGCCCGGCCAGGGCCCGGAGATGGTGGTTCTGCCCGCAGGGCGTTTCACCATGGGGGCGTCGGCGTCGGAGGCCGGGGGATCTGGTGACGCAGGCCCCCCGCGTATGGTTCAGATCGGCTATCGCCTGGCCGTCGGCCGCCACGAAGTGACCGTGGACGAGTTCAGCGCCTTCGCGGAAGAGACGGGCTGGAGTCCGGACGGACCCTGCCTGCAATGGTTCAGCGGTCAGGTGCGCGCCCTGCCCGGAACGAGCTGGCGATCACCCGGGTTCGAGCAGTCCGGCGATCACCCGGCGACATGCGTCTCATGGCATGACGCGCAAGCCTATGTGCACTGGCTGAACGACAGGACGGGCCTGACAGGCCGCGCGGACCGCTACCGCCTGCTGAGCGAGGCGGAATGGGAATACGCCGCAAGGGCCGGCGCGGACACTGCTTACAGCTTTGGCGATGATGACAGCCGGCTGGCTGACCGCGCCTGGTACAGCCGCGACCGTTTCCGCCCCTACGGCAGCACGCATCCCGTCGGCCGCAAGCTCCCCAACGCCTTTGGCCTTCATGACATGCACGGCAATGTATGGGAGCTGGTCGAGGATTGTCATGCCCCCGGCTATGAAGACGCGCCCGCTGACGGCTCGGCTCGCACGGGAGAGGATTGTCCCGACCGGGTGATCCGGGGCGGCGCCTGGAACAGTGATGCGGACTCCCTGCGTTCCGCCCGGCGCTCCTACAGCAGGCCGGACAGCAGGGCGAACGCGACGGGCCTGCGTGTGGCGAGGGCGCTTCCGGATTAGGCAGGCGGGCGTCCCGCCGGCGACGCCCGGGATCAGCCTTTCGGGAACGGCCCGGCGCGGCTGAGGCTGGAGGGCGGCGCCTTGCCGAGGCGCCGGCCGACCCAGCGGGCGGTCTCGATCAGGGCGTCCAGATCATAGCCGGTCTCGAAGCCGCCCCGGTGCAGCATGTGCACCAGATCCTCGGTGCCGATGTTGCCCGTGGCCCCCGGCGCGAAGGGACAGCCGCCGATGCCGCCCACCGACGCGTCCAGAATGTCCACGCCCGCCTCCACGCCTGCATAGGCGTTGGCCAGGCCCGTGTTCCGCGTGTCGTGGAAGTGCAGCCGCAGTTTCGCGTCCGGCGCGGCCTTGCGGGCGGCCTCGACCTTCTTCGTCACGGCCCAGGGGTCCCCCGCGCCGATGGTGTCGGCCAGGGCGATCTCGTCCACGCCCAGTTCGCCGATGCGGCCCACCAGATCGGCCACCTGGTCCACCGAGACCTCGCCGTCGAAGGGGCAGCCCCAGACGCAGGAAATGGTCACCGACAGGGACGGCGCCGCATCGCCGGGCGCGGCGTTGTGGCGACGGGCCACGATGTCGGCCAGCATGGCGGCCTGGCCCTTCAGGTCCAGCCCCTGGTTCTTGAGGCCGAAGCCGTCGGTGGCGGCCACCGAGACATTGACCTCGTCCACGGGGGCGGCGATGGCCCGGTCGTAGCCCTTTCCGTTCAGCACCAGGCCGATGCGGCTGCGCCCGGCCTCGGGGGGCAGGGCGGCCATGACCTCTTCGGCGCCGGCCATCTGGGGCACGTATTTCGGGTGCACGAAGCTGACCGCCTCGATGCGGCGCGCGCCGGCCGCCTCCAGCCGCCGCACCAGTTCGGCGCGCTCGGACGGCGCCAGCACGGCGGCCTCGTTCTGCAGGCCGTCGCGCGGGCCGACCTCGACGATCTGGATGAAGCGGCTCATTGGTCGGGTTCGGGCTGCGGGTCGGGTTCGGCCGCCGGCGGGCTGACGACCGTGTCCGGGTTTTCGGGCGGCATGGCCTCGCCGGGCGGGGCGGCGGCGGGGTCCGCAGCCGGATCGGGCAGGGTCTGGTCTTCGCCCGCCGGTCCGGCGCCGGGGTCCGGCGGGGCCGCTTCAGGCGCAGCCGCCGGCCGGGCGGGGCGGCGGACGGGAGCGGGCCGGGGGGCCGGGCCGTAAAGGATCAGTTCGACCCGGTCGCCGTTGGCGTAGTTGACGCCCTCCACCCGGCCGGCGGCGCGGGCCTCGGCCCCCAGCCGGCCCAGGGCGGCGCGGAAGTCCGGGTCCTGGCGAGCCTCCACCACGGCGGGGCGGCCCGCGGCGATGGCGGCGGCGGCCCCGGCCTCGTCGGTGATGCGGGCGGCCGCGCCGAACAGGAAGAGCACGCTGGGCTGGCTGTAGCCGGACACCGCCACGGGACCGGGCAGGCGCCCCGCCACCGGGTGCAGGCCCGTCTCGATCATGGCCGCCTTCAGGCGCGGCGAGACCCACAGAGGCTCCAGATTGCGCATCACCCCGGCGAGGCTGGCGTGGGCGAGGACGCCCAGGGCCAGGGAGATCAGCACCGCCGTCACCCCCATGCGGTGATACAGCAGGAAGCCGCCGATGGCCGCCGCCGCCAGGGTCAGGCCGATGGTGGGCGTGGCCCAGGCCTGGGACGCCTCGCCGCCGAACTCCGACAGGGCGAACAGCGTCGCGCCCAGCACATAGACCCCGCCCAGCACCGCCAGCGCGGTCCCGGCCCAGCGGGACAGGCGGCTGAGGGGCCGGGTCAGGGCCGAGGCCGCCAGCCAGGTGACCGCGCCGTACAGGGGCAGGGTCTGGTGCCACATGGGATCAGGCGCCAGCTCGAACAGGATCCAGGCCGGAACCAGCCAGGCCACGGCGAAGCGCACCCCCGGCTCGGCCCGGCGCGTCAGGCCGGTCTCCAGCGCCGCCGGCAGCATCAGGGTGACCGGGAACAGCAGCAGGGGCGCCAGCAGCAGATGCCGCCCGGGCAGGCCCCAGTCCGCCTCGCCGCGCAGGGTGCGGGCCAGGATGTTGTCGCCCAGGGCGTGGCGCCAGACCTCGCCGTCGGTGGAGACGGTGGCGGCGATGGCCCAGGGGCCGACGATGATCGCCAGCAGGGGCAGGCCGCTCAGCCAGCCCAGACGGCCCATCCAGGACCAGCGGCGGTCCATCAAACCGAGGGTGACCAGCGCCAGACCCACCACCAGCGGGGCGGCCAGGCCGCCCACGAGGATCGCCCCGCCCAGCGCGCCCCACACGACCAGCTTCAGGGGCCGGGGCAGACGCGGGGGGGCGCCGCCGCTGGCGGAGGCCTCGGCCTCGCCTTCGCGGGCCAGCACGTACAGCCGCGCCAGGGCCGCCATCATCAGGGTGATCAGGCCCGCCAGCAGGGCGTTGGCCTGGGCCACCCCCGCCAGGGTGGACATAAGGAAGGTGCCGCCCAGCAAGGCCCCGGCCAGGAAGCCGGCGCGGGCTCCGAACAGCGCCGACGCCCCCCAGGCGCAGGCCCAGGCCGCCAGCATGGCCCCCAGCAGGGACGGCAGCCGATAGGCGCGGATGTCGCGATCCTGCACATGGGACGTGGCCGCCGTGGCGGCGGCCTGGAGCCAGTGCAGGCCGGCGGCGGTGCGGATGCGGTCCTGGTCGTCGGCGCGGGTGTCGATCCAGTCGCCGCGCTCCAGCATGCGCGCGCTGACCTGGGCCGTTCGCGCCTCGGTGCGGTCCAGCACCGGCGTCATGATCAGGCCCGGCAGGCCGGCGATCAGGGCGATCAGGGCCGCCAGCGCCGGGCCGCGCCAGCCGAGGATCAGGCGGTCAAGGTCAGGTCGCTGCATCATGGTCCCTGTATCACGCCCGCGCCCGCCGTCTCCACAAATCCTTTCCGCCTGTCACGGGCGAGGCCGTGGCGCAGCGGAGCGAACGGCGGTATTAACCCTGATGAACGGGCGCCGCCGCGTCCGAGCTGAACCGATCCGAGGGGACGACCATGCTGATCGCCTTGCCGCTGCTGGCCATTCCGGTGCTGCTTTACACCCTGATCGTCATCTTCGGCATGGATGGAGGTTTCACCGCCGCCGGGGCCGACGCAGCCCTCCGGGACTCCCTGTTCACCATCCCCATGACCTCCGGGGCCAGCTGGACGGTCGGTCCGGGCGACCTGCTGATCCTGTTCTCGCTGATCCTGCTGTTCTTCGAGCTGCTCAAGTCCACCTCCAGCCAGAAGATCGCGATCATCAATCACGCCCTGTCGATGATCCTGTTCGTGGTCTGCCTGATCGCGTTCCTGCTGCTGCGCGGGTTCGCGACCTCCACCTTCTTCCTGATCACCGTGATGGTGCTGCTGGACGTGCTGGCCGGGTTCATCGTGACCATCATCAGCGCGCGCAAGGACTTCGACATCGGCGCGGCCGCGGGCTGAGCCCGGCTCAGCCGAAGGCGAGGAACACCAGAGCCACGGCGAGAACGTCGAAGGCGCGGGCGGCGAGGGCGGTCATGGCGGCGGTCCCTGAAGGCGGATGTCGCCTTCGGGAATGCAAGGACCGGGCCACGCCGGGGATTTTGAATCAGATGTCGGTGCGGGTGGTCTTGCCGGGTTTCGGCCGGCGGTCGCCGGCGCCGGAGTATTCGGTCCCCAGATAGCTGCCGCGCGCGGCGTCCAGCACGGGCGGGCCGCCCCTGAGGCCCTTTCTCGCCCCGGTCTGGCCCATCATCTGGGCCGCGAAAACCGAGGGCTGCACAGGGTCGGGCGGCGCCGGGGCCGGGGCTGGCTCGCTCTCGGGCGCGGGAGGATCGCCGGACGGGACAAGGGCCCGGGCCGGGCGCGGCTCATCCTCGCGCCGCTCGTCGCCCAGCCGGCGATCGCCGGTGCGGCGCTGAAGACCGCGCGGCGTGACCGGACCGACGGGGCGCACCGGACCGGTCATTTCCTGCCGGGCTCCCCGCCCCGGGCGCCGGCGAGGCGGTCCAGCTGGGCGCGCATCTCCTCCATCTGGCGGCGCATTTCGTCGAGCGAGGGATCCCCGGCCGCGGGCGCGGCTTCCGCCGCCTTCTCGGGCCCGGTTCTGGGGGCGTAGGCCATGGGCGTGAACATCTTCATGGCGCGCTCGAACATGGCGATGTTCTGCTTCACCTGCTCGTCGAACATCCCGACCCCGGGCGTCGCCCCGAAAGCGCGCGAGAAGTGGGAGCGGAACTGCTCCTGTTGGCTGACGAAATTGTCCAGCGACAGCTCGAGGTAGCTGGGCAGGACCGACTGCATCTGACCGCCGTAGAAGCCGATCAGCTGGCGCAGGAACTGGACCGGCAGCAGGGCCTCGCCCCGGCTTTCCTCCTCGAAGATGATCTGGGTCAGCACCTGGCGGGTCAGGTCATCGTTGGTCTTGGCGTCATAGACGAGGAAGTCGACGCCGTCGCGCACCATGCCCGCCAGATCCTCGAGCGTCACATAGGCGCTGGTGGCGGTGTTGTAGAGCCGCCGGTTGGCGTATTTCTTGATGATGACGGCCCCGCCGCCGGTCCTGTCGCTTCCGGCCTTGCCGGTCTGGGTCTTGCCGGGTTTCTTGCCCGCTTCCGGTTGGGTGTCGGCCACGCTGTCACCGTCTGCTGTTTGTCGAACGGGGCATTATCCCGCAGCGCGGCGCCGGGCGCCAGTGCATTGCGAAACAGCTCAGGCCGGGGCGAGCACCACCCCCACCAGGACCGCCGCCCAGTGGGTTCCCGCGCCGGCCACCACGAAGCCGTGCCAGATGGCGCGGCGGAACTTCACGCCCTGGTTGATGAACACGAACACCCCGGCGGTGTAGATCAGCCCGCCCGCCACCAGCAGGCCCAGGGCCAGGGGGTGGACGGTGTCGATCATGGGCTTGAGTGCGAACACGGCCAGCCAGCCGAACAGCACATAGACGCCGCTCCAGAAGGCGTCGGAGATGCGCGGGGCCAGCATCTTGGCGAACACGCCGGCCAGGGCGAAGCCCCACACCAGCAGGGTGAAGCCCATGGACCAGGCGCCCTCGAACCGCAGGACGGTGAAGGGGGTGTAGCTGCCGGCGATCATCAGGAAGATGGCCGCCTCGTCCATGCGCCGAAGGACCGGGCGCGCGGCGCAGGGATGGGTCAGGTTGTAGATGGTCGAGCAGGTCAGCATGGCGACCAGGCACAGGGCGTAGATCGCGGTGGCCACGGCCGTGCCGACGCCGCCGTAGACCGCCGAAAGCACCGCCAGCACCAGGCCGCCGACGCCCGCCAGGATCAGGCCGACGATGTGGACCCACTTGTCCGCCAGGCGCTCCGCCCGGGTGCGGTAGTGCTCCGCCATGTCCAGTTCGTCGGGCGTGCGGATGTGGGTGGCGAAGCGGCGGAACAACACAAGCATGACCTTTTCAAGCGGCGAAACGCGCCTATTGTTCCCGCCCAGCATGGCCCCGACATGGTGACGATGGGCTGAATCCGCGGCTTTCGGGTGACGAAACGCCCGGGTTGAGGCAGAACCGCCACACTGAAATTCCTCCCGGAGTGAAATCCCATGTCCGACATCGTCATCGTCTCGGCCGCCCGCACCCCCGTCGGCTCGTTTCTGGGCGCCCTGTCCGCCCTGCCCGCCCATGAGCTGGGCGCGGTGGCCATCCGGGCGGCGCTGGAGCGCGCGGACGTGAAGCCCGAAGAGGTGGACGAGGTCATCCTGGGCCAGGTGCTGCAGGCCGGCGCGGGCCAGGGCCCGGCCCGGCAGGCGGCGGTGGCCGCCGGCGTGCCGGTGGAGTCCCCCGCCTGGAGCCTGAACCAGCTGTGCGGCTCGGGCCTTCGCGCCGTGGCCCTGGGCCTGCAGCAGATCACGGCCGGCGACGCCAGGATCGTGGTGGCCGGCGGCCAGGAGAGCATGAGCCAGGCCCCCCACGCCGCCCATCTGCGCAACGGCCAGAAGATGGGCGACCTGTCGTTCACCGACACCATGATCAAGGACGGCCTGTGGGACGCCTTCAACGGCTATCACATGGGCCAGACCGCCGAGAACATCGCCGACAAGTGGTCCATCGCCCGGGCCGACCAGGACGCCTTCGCCGTGGCCAGCCAGAACAAGGCCGAGGCCGCCCAGAAGGCCGGCAAATTCGATGACGAGATCGCCCCGGTGACCATCTCCACCCGCAAGGGCGACGTGGTGGTCGACAAGGACGAGTACATCCGGCACGGCGCCACCATCGAGGCCATGGAGAAGCTGCGCCCGGCCTTCACGAAGGACGGCTCGGTCACCGCCGCCAACGCCTCGGGCCTGAACGACGGCGCCGCCGCGGTGGTGCTGATGACGGCGGACGAGGCGGCAAAGCGCGGATTGAAGCCGCTGGCGCGGATCGCCTCCTGGGCCACGGCGGGCGTGGACCCGGCCATCATGGGCACGGGGCCGATCCCGGCGTCGCGGAAGGCGCTGGCCAACGCCGGCTGGTCGGTGGCCGACCTGGACCTGGTCGAGTCCAACGAGGCCTTCGCCGCCCAGTCCCTGTGCGTGGTCCGGGAGCTGGGTCTGGACCCGGCGAAGGTGAACGTGAACGGCGGGGCCATCGCCATCGGCCACCCCATCGGCGCCTCGGGCGCGCGGGTGCTGACCACCCTGCTGCATGAAATGAAGCGCTCGGGCGCGAAGAAGGGCCTCGCCACCCTGTGCATCGGCGGCGGCATGGGCGTGGCCATGTGCGTGGAGGCGGTCTGAGTCCGGGCTAGCGGTCGATCGACGCCCGCACCAGGGGAGCGGCGTCCGGTTCGTCCAGCAGGGCGGGGAGCACGGCCCCGCCCGCGCCGATGACCACGGCGGCGACGACGAAGGCGGAGACCACGGCCACGCCGGTCAGGCGCAGGCCCTCCCAGACATCGTCATCGTCGCTGTGGTGATCCATGCCGCCTCCGGGTTCGCCGCTCGGCGAACGCGGGATTCAGAACAGCATGGGCGCGGGCCGCTTCGCAAGCGCAACCGGAGGAAAAGGCGGCGGTTTCCCGCCGCCTTCGCCATTTTCACGCAACTGTGTTGATCAGTTGGCCGTCAGCGGCCGGATCAGGATCTCGACCCGGCGGTTCTGGGCCCGGCCTTCCGGGGTGTCGTTGGAGGCGATCGGGTTGCGCGAGCTGGCGCCGGCCACGTACAGGCGCTCGCGCATCACGCCCTCGCTGATCAGGAACTGGGCCACCGAGGCGGCGCGGCGCTCCGACAGGGGCTGGTTGATGCGGTCGCCGCCGGTGGAGTCGGTATGGCCGACGATGTCCACCACCGAGCGGTCATACTCGTTCAGCACCCGGGCCACATCCTCCAGCACGGGATGGAAGCGCGCATTGATGTCGGCGCTGTTGGTGGGGAAGGTCACGTCGCCGGGCATGCGCAGGACCAGGTTGTCCCCCTGCCGCGCCACGCCGACGCCGGAGCCGGACAGTTCGGCCTCCATGGCGCGCTGCTGGCGGTCCATGTACTGGCCGATGGCGGCGCCGCCCAGGGCGCCGACGCCGGCCCCGATCAGGGCGTTCTTGCGGCCCTCCTCGGAGTTGTTGGTGTTGGTCAGATAGCCCAGCAGGGCGCCGCCCACGGCGCCGGCGATGGCGCCCGTGGCGGTGTTGTTGCGCGGGGCGTCGGTGCGGTACGGATCGGTGGTGGTGCAGGCCGCGGCCGCGAGAGCCAGGGCGCTGACGCCGGCGATGATCTTGATGTTCATGGTGGAAGTCCTTCCAGGGTTTCTTGGGTGACCCAGCCGCCGGAACGTCCCGCGAACGGTCAAGGTTCCGCAGCGGCCGGGAAAGCGTAGCCGTAACCAGCTTTTGCCATGGCCTTGATGAACGGCGTAAGACGGCCCCCGTTCACCATCGCGAGACCTTCCGTGACCGACAGCGCCATCATTCCCGTCTCCATGACCCGCTTCGATGCGGATTTTCAGGGCTTTTCCGACGACCTGGGGGCCTCCTTCGCCCGCTACGGCTTCGCCGTGGTGGCGGACCACGGCCTGGACGAGGCGGTGATCGGGGCGGCGCTGGACGACGCCAGGGCCTTCTTCGCCCTGCCCGACGCGGTCAAACGCGCCTATCATCAGCCGGGAACCGGCGGCGCCCGCGGCTACACCCCCTTCGGCGTCGAGGCGGCCAAGGACGCCCAGGCCGTGGACCTGAAGGAGTTCTGGCACACGGGCCGCGAGCTGCCCGCGGGGCATCCCTACCGCAAATACATGCGCGACAACGTCTGGCCCGCCGAGGTTCCGACCTTCCACGCGCATGTCTACGGCATGTTCGAGGCGCTGGACGCCCTGGGGGCCAGGCTGCTGCAAGCCATCGCGCGGTATCTGACGCTGCCGGACGACTTCTTCGCCGACAAGGTGGCGCTGGGGAACTCGGTGCTGCGCCTGCTGCACTATCCGCCCGTGCCCGCCGATGCGCCGGGGGTGCGGGCCGGGGCCCATGAGGACATCAACGTCATCACCCTGCTGCTGGGCGCCGAGGAGGCGGGGCTGCAGCTGCTGGACCGGGACGGCCGCTGGCTGTCCATCGCGCCCCCGCCGGGCGCCCTGGTGGTCAACATCGGCGACATGCTGCAGCGCCTGACCAACCACGTGCTGCCGTCCACCACCCACCGGGTGGTCAATCCGGCCCCCGAGCGGCGCGGCTTCTCGCGCTATTCGACGCCGTTCTTCCTGCATTTCGAGCCGGAGTACGAGATCCGCACCCTGGCCGGCTGCGTCTCGGCCGACAATCCGGACCGCTACCCCGAGGGGATCACCGCCGAGGACTATCTGCTGCAGCGGCTGCGCGAGATCCGCCTGCTCTAGTCGACCGCCGGGGTGATGGGCGGGGGCGAACCCGCCGGGTCGGGATGGCCGGTGGTGCGGTATTTGACCGCCTCGGGCGCGATGACCCCGCCGGAGACGATGAACTGCACCGCCTCGTTCAGGGTCCAGTCCAGCCACACCAGCCGCTCCACCGGCACGATCTCCACATAGCCGGAGGTGGGGTTCGGCGTGGTGGGCACATAGACCGCCGCCAGCTCCTCGCCGGTGTCCGAGGCCCGGAACCGCTTGGTCACCAGCCCCACGGCGCGCATCTCGGGCGAGGGAAACTCGATCAGCACCACCTTCTGGGCGCCCTCGGTGGGCGACTGGAAGCTGGAGATCAGCTGGCGGGCCGAGCCGTAGACCACGCTGCCCACCGGGATGCGGGTGATGAAGTCCTCCACCATCCGCCCGATGATGCGGCCCACCACCCCCTTCGCCATCAGGCCGACCACCACCAGCGCCCCCAGGGCCACCAGGATGTTGAGGATCGTGGAGGTCACCGGGTGCAGCAGGAAGCCGTCCGCCCCGGGGGCGATCAGCAGGACCGTGGCGTTGAACGGCCCGATCATCAGCCCGCCCACGAAATCGGCCACCTGCAGCACCAGCCACAGCACCCACAGCGTCAGGGCCAGCGGCGCCACCGCCACCGCGCCGACCACCATGGCCTCGGACGCCAGCGTGGCCCAGCTCTTCATCCTGTGGCGGGCGCGGGCGAGTTCTTCGTCGGTGAGGGCCCAGCGCTTCATCAGAAGTCCACCGCCAGGCCCTTCTTCTCCCAGTCGCCATAGCGCGTGGGTTCGGCTCCGCGCGGCCCGCCCTGTTCCGGCGGCAGGTCCAGCGGCGCGGCGGCGGCGCGGCGCGCGGCGGCCTCCTCCAGCGCGCGGCGCGCGGCGGGGCTGAGCGGCTTGTCCTGGGCCGCCTCCGGCAGATCGGGGTTCAGCATCACGGGGGGCTCTTCGGCGGGCTGATCGGTCACGGATGCGGGCTCTTGAGGCGGGAACGGTCCCGCTCCACATAGTATGCAACAGGGGCGGTCACAAAGCCCGCCCGATCATTCGCACGGAAAACGATGAACCACATCAAGACCTTCATGCTGCTGGCCGCCATGACCGCCCTGTTCGTGGGGGTCGGCTGGCTGATCGGCGGCGCCACGGGCATGCTGATCGCCCTGGTCTTCGCGGTCGCCCTGAATTTCGTCAGCTACTGGAACGCCGACAGGATCGTGCTGAAGATGTACCGGGCCCAGCCGGTGGACGAGACCCACCCGGACCCCGTCGTGCGCAACTATGTGGCGGACACCAAGGCCATGGCGGCCAGCGCGGGCCTGCCCGCGCCCAGGATCGTCATCATCCCCAACGATCAGCCCAACGCCTTCGCCACGGGCCGCAATCCCGACAACGCCGCGGTGGCCGCCACCACCGGCCTGCTGCGCATGCTGAACCGGGCCGAGATCCGCGGCGTCATGGCCCACGAGCTGGCCCATGTGAAGAACCGCGACACCCTGGTCATGACCGTGACGGCGACCATCGCCGGCGCCATCGCGGCCCTGGCCAATTTCGCCCTGTTCTTCGGCGGGCGCGACCGGCCCGGCGGCCTCATCGGGACCCTGGCGATCATGCTGCTGGCCCCCATGGCCGCGGCCCTGGTGCAGATGGCCATCAGCCGCACCCGCGAATACGGCGCGGACCGGGTCGGCGCCGAGATCGCGGGCGATCCCCAGGCCCTGGCGTCGGCGCTGGCGAAGATGGAGCGCTACGCCCGGGGCGAGCTGAACGTGGCGGCCGAGCGCAATCCCGCCACCGCCCACATGTTCATCGTCAATCCGCTGAACGGAAAGGGCGCGGACAGCCTGTTCTCGACCCACCCGGCCACCGCCAACCGCATCAAGGCGCTGAACGCCATGGGCGGCGCGGCGCGTCCGGCCTTCTTCGCCGAACCGGCCGCCCCGCGCGGCGGCGCCTTCGTGCCGGTGACGGAGACCCGGCGCGGGCCTTGGGGGTGAGGGGCTGGCCAGGGCGAACGCTGCTCGCCTAGGATGCCGGCATGCAAGCCTCGATCCTCGTTCTGGTCATTCTCTACCTGGCCGCCGCCGCCCTGCTGGGGCGCTGGGCTGACCGGCGGCTCGCGGCCCACGACCGACTGCCGATGCAGTGGGGTCTGAACGGCCGCCCGAACTGGCACGCGCCGCGCCGCCCGGCCCTGATCATCACGCCCCTGCTCAGCGGAATCGGGCTTCTGACCGGCGCCGTCCTGATCCTCTTCTCCAGCGGCGAACCCAACGTGGGCGAACCGCAGATCCTGGGACTGCTGGCCTCGCTGGCCGTCGTCGGCATCGCCGTCTATGCGGGTTGGCTGGGGTTTGTGATGGGGTGGGCGCGCGCCCAGGCTTGAGTCCCGCCCTACCCGAACACCTCGACCCCGATCTCGCCCGACACGTCCAGCCAGGCGCGCTTCATGCCCTGGCTGTTGAAGGGATCGGCGCGGTTGCCGTGCCTGTCCAGCGCGATCAGGCCGCCGTCGCCGCCCATGGCGCCGATCTGGTCGATGACGGCGCGGGCGGCCGGGACCAGCGGCTGGTTGGCGGCCACGCGCCAGGCGGTCTGGGCCGCCGCCGCCGTGCGGATGAAATACTCGCCCTGGCCGGTGCAGGACACCGCCGCATGGTCGTCGGCCCAGGTCCCGGCGGCGGGGATCGGGGTGTCGCCCACCCGGCCGGGCATCTTGCCGAACACCCCGGCCGTCGAGGTGGCCGCCGCCAGCCGCCCCTTCGCGTCCAGCACCACGCAGCCCACCGTGCCGTGGGCGAGGGTTCCCGGCGGATGGTTGTCGTCGCCCTGGCCGGCGCGGGTGAACCAGGCGTCGGGATCCTCGACCGCGTCCAGCCCCTGGTCCCGGGCGAAGTCGGCGGCGCCCTGGCCGGCCAGCATGACGTGGGGGGTCTTCTCCATCACCGCCCGCGCGGCGCGGACGGGATTGCGGAAGCCCTGCAGGGCGGCCACGGCCCCGGCCTTCTGGGTGGCGCCGTCCATCAGGCTGGCGTCCAGCTCGTAGCGGCCGTCCAGATTGGGCGAGGCGCCGCGCCCGGCCACGTACAGGCCGGAGTCCTCCAGCCTCACCACCGCCTCCACCGCCACGTCCAGCGCGGCCGCGCCGTCGGCCAGCCGCACGGCCACGGCCTCGACCACCGCGCGCATGTGCGCGATCTCGCGGTCGTAGTTCACCGAGCGCCGGGCGCCGGCGCCCCCGTGCAGGATCAGGGCGGGACGGGTCATGGGGTGTCTTCCTGGGGCATTCGCCCTTTTCACGGGCCTTTGCGCTCATTAGCGTCCGGCAGGGGCGGACGCCACCGTCCGCCTGCCAGCTTCAAGCGAGGTTCGATTTGCGCGCTGTCCTGTCCCATGCCCCCGGCGGCCCCGAGACCCTGAAGGTCGAGGAGGTCAACGACCCTGCGCCCGGCCAGGGCCAGGTGGTGATCGAGGTGAAGGCGGTGGGGATCAATTTCCCCGACACCCTGATCATCGAGGACAAATACCAGTTCCGGCCCGAACGCCCCTTCGCCCCCGGCGCCGAGGTGGCCGGGGTGGTCGAGGCGGTGGGCGAGGGCGTGAAAAACGTCCGCAAGGGCGACCGGGTCATCGCCGTCCCCGGCTGGGGCGGGCTGGTGGAGCGCATCGCCGTGCCCGCGACCCACGTCATTCCCATGCCCAGGGAGATGTCCTTCGAGGAGGGCGCCGCCCTCGTGATGACCTACGGCACCAGCTATTACGCGCTCAAGGACCGGGCCCGGCTGAAGGAGGGCGAGACCCTTCTGGTGCTGGGCGCGGCGGGCGGCGTGGGCGCCGCGGCGGTGGAGCTGGGCAAGGCCATGGGCGCGCGCGTGGTGGCCGCCGCCTCCACCAACGACAAGGTGGAATTCGCCCTGGCGCTGGGGGCCGACAACGGCCTGATCTATCCCGCCGGCCCCCTGGACAGGGCGGCGCAGAAGGCGCTCTCCGGCGAGCTGAAGCTGGCCACGGGCCGCGACGGCGCCGACGTGGTGTTCGACGGAGTGGGCGGCGACTACGCCGAACCGGCCGTGCGCGCCATGGACTGGGACGGCCGCTATCTGGTGGTGGGCTTCCCGGCGGGGATTCCGTCCCTGCCCCTGAACCTGACCCTGCTGAAGTCGGTGTCCATCGTCGGGGTGTTCTGGGGCGCCCACGTGGCCCGGGAGCCGGAGCAACACGCCGCCAACATGGCCGACCTGATGCGCCTCTACGCCGAAGGAAAGATCAAGCCCCGCGTGTCGCGCACCTTCCCCCTGCACAGGGCCGGCGAGGCCATCAAGGCGCTGGGGGACCGTCAGGCCCTGGGCAAGATCGTGGTGACGGTCGAGGACCGGTGACCGCCGTCGCCCTGAACCCGGGTCTGGATGCGGCGGCGGGGGCGCAGGCCCTGCGCGCGCGCGGCCGGGCCCGGGTGGCGGGCGTCCTGACCCCCGAGGCCGCGCAGGCCCTGCACGGCGCCCTGGCCGACGGCGGCCTCGTCTGGCGGCGCAGCCTGGACAATCCCGCCAATGTGGACGTGCCGGTCACGGTGTTCGAGGGCCAGCCCCTCGAGGAGCAGGCCCGGCTGACGGCCATGGTGCACGAGGGCGCCCGCGACGGCTTCCAGTATGTCTATGACCGCTTCCGCATCGGCTACGGGGTCGAGACCGGCGAGGCCATGCCCGAGGCGCTGGCGGCCCTCTACGCCCTGTTCAACAGCGAGCCCTGGCTGGACTTCGCACGGCGCCTGACCGGGGACGACCGCATCGCCCATGTGGACGCCATGGCCACGCGCTTCGGGCCGGGCCAGTTCCTCAACGGCCACAATGATCACCATGAGAAGGCCGGCCGGCTCTACGCCTATGTGCTGAACCTGTGCCCCCGCTGGCGGGCGGAATGGGGCGGGCTGCTGCTGTTCAAGGACGAGGCGGGCGAGGTGGTCGAGGCCTTCACCCCCGGCTTCAACGTGCTGAACGTGTTCCGCGTGCCCCAGGCCCATGCGGTGTCCATGGTCACGCCCTTCGCCGGGGCCCCGCGCCTGTCGATCACCGGCTGGTGGCGCACTCACGCCTGATCGCTGCGCATGGCCTCCAGCGTCTGTTCGGCCGACTGGTAGTGGCGCCCCCGGATGTTCGAGCCCACCAGGGCGATCATGGCGGCGATCACCGCCGCGTCGTCGGTGAAGCCGATGCCGGCGAAGATGTCGGGGATGGCGTCCACCGGCATGACGAAATAGCCCAGTCCCGCCAGCATCATGGCCTTGGCCCGGAACGGGGTCTCCGGATCCCGCGCCGCGTGCCAGGCGGCCACCGCCTCCTTCGCGAAGGGGATGCGGGCGGCGGTGCGCCGGATCTTGGGCCAGAAGCCGCGCCGCACCCGCTGGGCGTTTGTCCGGATCACGGCGGGAACCAGGGCGCGCGAGGGCTCCAGCACCTCTTCGGGCGTTTCGATTGAGGACGGTTTGGCGTTTGGCGTCATGGCGTCTAAATCCTCGGCCCACAGCAAGGGTTCAAACCAATATAGGACGAATGCCATGAAACTGGACGGTTCAATCGCGGCGGTGGTGACGGGCGGGGCCTCGGGCCTGGGCGAGGGCACGGCGCGGGCCCTGGCCGCCCGGGGCGTCAAGGTGGCCATCTTCGACCTGAACGAGGAGGCCGGCGAGAAGGTCGCGGCCGACATCGGCGGGGTCTTCTGCAAGGTCAATGTGACCGACGACGCCTCGGTGGCCGCCGCCTTCGAGAAGGCCCGCGCCGCCCACGGCCAGGAGCGCCTGACCGTCAATTGTGCGGGGATCGCCACCGGCCAGAAGACCGTGTCGCGCAAGAAGGACACCGGCGAGATCCGCGCCCACGACATGGCCCAGTTTGAACGCACCGTCGCGGTCAACCTGTTCGGCACCTTCCGCGTGGCGTCGCAATCGGCGGCGGGCATGGTGACCCTGGACCCCATGGACGACGGCGAGCGCGGCCTGATCGTCAACACGGCCAGCGTGGCGGCCCAGGACGGCCAGATCGGCCAGGCGGCCTATTCGGCCTCCAAGGGCGGCGTCTACGCCATGACCCTGCCCATGGCCCGCGACCTGATGAACGAGGGCGTGCGGGTCAACACCATCCTGCCGGGCATCATGTGGACCCCCATGATGGCGGGCATGGACCAGAAGGTTCAGGACGCCCTGGCCGCCATGATCCCCTTCCCCAAGCGTCTGGGCGCGCCCGCCGACTATGCGTCCCTCGCCCTGCACCTGGCCGAGAACACCTACATCAACGGCGAATGCATCCGTCTGGACGGCGCCATCCGTCTCGCCCCTCGCTGAGGCGAGGGGCCGGGCGCATCCCGGGCGCTGCCGCTCGCGTCGCGGACGCTCGCTGCCTGAGCGCATCGGGCGCGTTTCGAGGGGGGATTCCTGAAATTCGAAAATCCCCTCTTGCAGCCCCCGCCCGCGCTCGGCTATACGCCCGCCCTCGGCTGAAGCGCGGGCGTAGCTCAGGGGTAGAGCATCACCTTGCCAAGGTGAGGGTCGGGCGTTCGAATCGCCTCGCCCGCTCCAGTCGCGGTACGAAGAAGGCCCGGTTCACGCCGGGCCTTTCTTGTTTCTGGCGCATGAACCGCCGGGTCGCCGGTGAGGGTTGGGCGAGACGCTCCGCCCCCACATCCGACGAACTCAGCCGTCCCGTTCCAGATACACGAGGAACGCCGCTCCCCTTCCGTTGGCGGGGTCCGTGGTGAATGACGACATCCGGGTTGCGAGGCCCAGACGTCGCACCGCCTCGCTCAGGTCGCCAGACTGGACGCCTTCAACGACAGCGAAGACATCCTCATTCGTGGCCTCACGACCCGTTCTGCCGATGACCTCGCACAGGCTCGAGCCGCACGTCACCGACAGCGATTGAATCGCTCGCGAGACGGCCGGCGTCGCCTCATAGATTTCGCGCAATTCCGCCTCCTTTGACGACGCCCAGGCCTCATCACGGCCTTGCGCCTGCAGTTGCTGTCGCCATTGCGCGGGGCTCCGGCCGGAGGACGCACGCGAGACCACGTCCTGATCAGGTCCGGACTGCGACGATCGCCTGGACGTCCGGGCCAGGTCCCGATTGAGGGGATGTCTGAATGTCGACCTGGGCGGCCAGGCCGACAATCGCGGCGATGGCAAGGGCGGCGCCTGAAATCATGATGTTCCTCCGGGTCAGCCGGCGTCGGGATGACGCCGGACCGGCCGGATTCACGGCCTCGCCTTCGACAGGAGCCAGCCCTGTAAATTGGTGACGATTTTTTTGAGCCAGCTGCCGGGCCAGTTCCCGGCTCGACCCGGCGCCCGCCCTGCGTCTGGCGCTGCGCAGGCGCTCGTTCACGGCGGCCAGCGAGATGCCGAGATCGGTGGCTATGGTCTTGGCGGTATGACCCTGCGCAAGAAGAGCCAGCACCTCCTTTTCAGCCGGGCTGAGGCTTTCAAGGATATCGACGCTGCGGATTTTTTCGCCAGCCATCATGGACCTTGCTGGAAGAGAAACGGCCTGAACGCTGCCGTGTCCGGACCGAGCGGGCAACACCAGAAAACTGTAGGTCGCCGTTCCAGGCGGCTCTTGCAGGCAAGGTTGAGCCACAGGCCACCAGACCCGCTTGATCCGTTCCCTGCATATTCCAGCGCCGGCGACACGCCCCTGTCACACGCAGGCGTCACCATAAGCCGTCCCCTTCATGACGGTCTGCGCCATGCGCGGCCCCGGTTCAGGATCACCCATGTCGCCGCGCAAGCTTGTTCTCGCCCTCGCCCTGGCGGCGGGTCTGTTCCTGACGCACGGCCCGGTCCTCGGCCAGTCGGTCGCGGCCCCGTCGGCCTCGCCCCATGCCGCCCTCGAGGGCTATGTGTCGGACATCCTCGACCGCATGGCGCGCGAGATGGGGCCGGACGAGCGTCTGGCCCTGACGCCCGAAAGCGCCGCCGCCTTCCTGAACGCGGAGGAGCGCGCACGCCTGTCCACGGGCTTCGTCCGCTTCACGGTCGATCGTCCGGCGCGCCTGTATGTGGCCTTCGACGGCACCCCCGGGGAGACGCCCTTCTGGCTGGCGGACCTGGGCTTCCGGCGCCGGACCGATCTGGACTTCATCGTCGATGTGGAAGACCCCTTCCAGGTCTGGGAGAAGACCGTTCCCGCCGGTGAGGTGAACCTGGGCGTGCCCGGCCTGTCGGGCGAGATGAAGCCGTACATCGTCTTCGCCGCGCCCGCCGGGGGCGAGGGGACGGTCGCCGTGACCCCGATGGTTCCCGGCGCCGACGTGCAGACGGCCCGCCGGGGCGGCGAGCCCTTCGTGGACGACAACGACTATTTCAACGCCCTGCCCGCCGAACTGGACGGCCTGCCCGTGCTGCGCAGCTTCGAGAGCTGGGAGCTGGTCTCGCGCATGGTGGGCTTCTTCCGGGCGACCGACTATCCGTCGTCGGCCGCGCCGGACCATCTGCAGCTGACCTTCCAGGACGACCCCCGCACCGGGGTGACGGTGCAGTGGCGCACCGACGAGACGGTGGACCAGTCCATCCTGTGGATCGCGCCCGCGGGCGACGACGCAGCGGGCCGCATGCTGACGGCCGGGGCCGTCGCCCTGACCAGCCGCCAGATCGTCAACGACCCGGACATCCGCCTGCACCGGGTCCGGCTGGACGGCCTGACGCCCGCCACCGACTATGAGTACGCCGTCAGCGCCGACGGCGGCCGGACCTGGACCCCGCGCCGCCGCTACCGCACCGCCGCCGAACCGGGGGCCGAGCCCTACGCCTTCATCTATCTGGGCGATCCCCAGAACGGACTGGGCCAGTGGGGCGACCTGATCCGTCAGGCGGACGGCCGCTTCCCCGAGGCGCGCTTCTACATGATCGCCGGCGACCTGATCGACCACGGGACCGAGCGGGACAACTGGGACCAGTTCTTTCACGAGGGCTCGACGGTGTTCGACGGGACCCCCGTCGTCCCCGCCCTGGGCAACCATGACAGCCAGGGCGGCCACCCGACCCTGTACCTCCAGCAGTTCGCCCTGCCGGCCAACGGGGCGGACACCCTGGACCCGGGCCGCACCTATCACGTGACCTATCAGGACCTGCTGGTGGTGGTGATGGACTCCAATTACGACCTGGTGGAGCCGGCGCTTCAGGTGGAATGGCTGGACCGGGTGCTGGGCGAAAGCGACGCCCGCTGGAAGGTGGTGATCTATCACCACCCGTTCTACGCCTCGCGGCCGGGCCGGGATAACCATCCCCTGCGCGACGCCTGGGGCCCCGTCTTCGACCGGCACAATGTGGACGTCGCCTTCCAGGGCCACGACCACGCCTACATGCGCACCGTGCCCATGCGCGGCCATGCGCCTGCGGCCGACGGCGAGCACGGCACGGTCTATCTGGTGGCGGTGTCCGGGACCAAGATGTACGAGCAGGCCCTGCCCGACTTCGCCGCCTTCGGCGCGGCCGACACCCGCACCTACCAGATCATCGAGGTGGATCCCGCAACCGGAACCCTGACCTACCGGGCCATCGACAGCCAGGGCGGCGTCATCGACCGCTTCACGCTGTCAAAGGACTGAAGGCGGCGGGTCCGCCCCGCCGCCGGTCCGCCTCAGAAATCCAGGGCGCGGCGCACCTCGCGCCAGTCCACGATCTTGAAATTCTGCTGCTCGGGGCCGGAGTCATCCCGGTCGTCGTGCATGGCCAGCAGGCCGCCCGGCCAGGCGCCGATGGGTCCCGACCAGGCGGTGACGCCGTCGGTGGCCGTCACCGCATCGATGCCGTTCGCCTCCATCACGGCGAAGCGGCCCAGATAGACGTGGTCGTCCCCCTCGATGCGGAACACCGGATAGGTGCTGTCGCCCTGGCTGGAGACGATCAGGAAGGATTCGTCGCCGTCGCGCATGATGGCCAGGCCTTCCACGTCGGCCTTCAGGCGCTCGTTGTCGATCCGGACCACCGAGGCGGCCTCGGAGGAACCGGCGGGATCCAGGTCGAAGCGCCAGACGCCCACGTCCTCCTCGCCCACGTACAGGGTGTCGCGCGCCTCGTCGGCGACGCAGCCCTCCAGCTGGGTGCCCAGGTTGACGGTGCGCATGGGACCGACCTCGGGGCCGTTCGCCCCGGCGGTCACCGGCCACTGGTTCACGGTCCCGGCCTTGGTGGTGGCGATCAGATAGAAGGTCTGGTCCACCCGGGCCATGCAGAAGCCGTAGGGCTCGCCGATGTCGGTGGGGATGTGGCCGTACTCGCGGACCTCCAGGGTGCGCGGATCCAGCAGCCAGGTGTTGATGCCCAGATTGTCGAGGGTGTCGTTGGTGGCGGCGACCAGCACCATCTCGCGGCCGTCCACCATGAAGCCCTCGCGCAGGTCCACGTTGTTCAGCTGGCCCACGGGGAAGAACTGGCGGACCGTGCCGTCCAGATTGTGCACGTACAGCCCGTCGGACTTGTCCGTGCCGAACAGCACCGCGCGGGACGGATCCGCCGGATCCGCCCACAGGGCGGGGTCGTCGGCGTCGACGGCCGGATCGGTGGCGACCACCGTTTCGGCCGCCGCCGGGACGCCGCGGGCCGGATCGCCGCGGGCCTCGACTCCCTGCGGACCTTCGCCGGCGCAGGCGCAGAGCAGCGCAGCGGATGCGGCGGCGGCGAGAAGGGCGACGCGTCTCATGGCGATCTCCTGATAACTGGCTTTATTCCGTGTACAGACAAATAAGGGCCGGGCCGGTTTCCGGTCTTTCGCGCGCCATAGCGGCGCCAAAACCTCAGCACAAGAAAAATAGGAGCAAGCGGTGCAGTTGTCGCCGAACTGTCATCGAGTCGTCAGGGTCAGCGTCATGATCCTTTTCTAACCCGGCATCGACGGCGGTCCGCGTTCGGGCCGTCGCAAGCGCGCTTGCGCCATGAATTCGGGGATCATCATGTCGAAATCACTTACCGTCCGGCGCTCGATGCTGCTCGCGGGCGTCGCGGCCCTGGCGCCGCTGGGCGCCGCCGCCGCCCACGCGGACGTCGTCGACGTCGCCGCCGGCGAAATCGTCGAGACCCAGCCGGGCCAGACCGTCACCCAGGTCGAGGAAGTCATCGTCACCGGGCAGATCGCGTTCCGCAACCGGACCGAGGACGAGAACCCGATCCTCTCGTACGACCTGGATTATTTCCAGCGCTTCGAGCCCGTCTCGGTCGGCGAGATGCTCAAGCGCGTGCCGGGCGTGACCTTCACCTCCGACGTGCTCGAATTCGACGGCGTGTCCATGCGCGGCCTGCCGCCGGGCTACACCAATGTCCTGATCAACGGCCGGCGCGCGCCGGGCGGCGAGGACGACGGCAGCTTCTTCGTGGACCGCATTCCCGCCGAGCTGGTCGAACGCATCGAGATCATCCGCAGCCCCCGGGCCGACCAGCCGTCGGACGGCGTGGCCGGCGCCCTGAACATCGTGCTGAAGGAAGGCGCCAGCATCGAGGGCGGCTTCGTGCGCGGCGGCGCCCTGATCAACGAGGACGGCGGCGCGCGGCCCTCGGCCTCGGTCGGCTACGCCGGCAACACCGAAAACACCAGCTTCTGGGCCGGGCTCAACTATCAGGGCCGCCGCAATCCCAAGGAGAAGACCTCGTTCCGCTATGACGGCGACGGGAACCTGGACAACATCGAATACCAGGACGACACCCGCGACGGCGTGGACATCTCGGCCAACGCCGAGCTGACCCGCTGGTTCGACAACGGCCGCCTGCGCTTCAACGGCCTCGCGGTCGACACCGACCGTGACGAGGACGAGGTCTCGCTGGAGTATGTGGACGACGGCACGGGCTCGTTCACCGAGCTGGACGGGGCCGAGATCCAGGCCGAGCGCATCAGCCAGCAGACCTACGCCCTGGGCATGGACGGCGAGTTCCGGCTGGGCGTCGGCGAACTGGATTTCGATCTGGCCTATTCGTCGTTCCGCGACGAGAGCTCCAGCACCACCTGGGAAGGGGACGACGAGGCCAGCGCCGAGCTGGACGAGGTCGTGGCCCTGGACATCACGGATGACGAGTTCAGCGGCGGCCTGGCCTACACGCTCGAGGGCGGCGCCTGGGAGTTCAAGTTCGGCATGGACGCCCTGCTGAAGGAGCGGGACGCCGCCGAGGTCGAGTTCGACATCGAGGACGACGGCTCGATCGGCGATCCGGACCCGGAGCCGGGCGCCATCTACAGCATCGAGGAGCGCCGGCTGGAGCCTTTTGCGCGCCTGACCTGGACCCCTTCGCCGCAGTTCACCCTGGACGCCGGGGTGCGCTTTGAATCCACCGACCGTGACGTGTCCAGCGACCTGGGCGAGGTGTCGTCCACCAGCGAGGAGTTCTTCCCCTCGCTGCACGCCACCTGGCGGCCGACGGCGCAGGACCAGTTCCGCGCCTCCCTGGCCCGGACCCAGCGCCGCCCCGACTACAGCTTCCTGGCGCCCTACATCGCCGACGAGGAGCCGGGCGACGAGGACGCCCTGCGCGGCAATCCGGACCTGATCAGCGAAACGGCCTACGGCCTGGACGTGGGCTATGAGCACCGCATCGGGACGCTGGGCGTGGTCGGCGTGAACCTGTTCTACCGCGACGTCAGCGACATCATCGAACTGGTCAACACCGGCCTGGACGTGAACGAGGACGGCGAGACGCCGGGCGCCGGCGACGACGTCTACAACCTGTACGAGCCGCGCAACATCGGCGACGGCACGACCTGGGGCGTCGAGGTGGACTTCTCGGCCCCGCTGGACTTCGTCGGGCTGCCGGACACCGGCCTGTTCTTCAACTACACCTGGATGGACTCGGAAGTCTCCGACCCGTTCACCGGCGAGGACCGTCCGTTCCGGAACCAGCCGTCCAATGTCTACAACGTGGGCTTCATCCACACGGTGAACCCCTGGGACATGAGCTTCGGGGCCAGCCTCTACGGCCGCGACGAGGGCTATGAGTCGGGCCTCGATGAGACGGTCGTGGTCGACTACGACCAGGATCTGGAAGCCTTCATCGAGCGCCGTTTCGGCGAGCGCGTGGTGCTGCGTCTGGCGGCCATGAACCTGCTGGACAAGGAAAAGCGCGAGGACTTCCTGAAGTACGACGGCGACTCCCTCGAGGAGATCCTCGACAACCGCCGCAACGGGGTCATCGACGAGATCGAGGCCGAGAGCGAGCGGTCGGGCGTGCTGTACCAGATCACCCTGCGCGCCACCTTCTAGAAACCCTTCCAACCTGCCTCCCGGGCCGGCCCCTCGCGGGGCCGGCCTTTTTCTTTGGTCAACGAACGGTGACCGGCCCGGCTCTTGCACCGACGTCACGGAATACGGTGTAAGGCGAACGCATGTTTCTTGAAGGTGAGGTCAACTGGGCTCTGGTGTTCGGCGTGGTGGCGGCGATCAGCGCCGTTCTGGCCATTGCGGGACTCTATGCCGCCGCCCGCTGGGGTCTGGCGTATCGAAATGCGACGGCCCAGCTTGAACACGCCCTGATGAGCCACGAGGGCGCCGCCCGGCGCCTGCGCGAGGTGCTGGACGCCATCCCCGTCGCCCTCGTCGAGACGGACCTGGGCGGCAAGTTCATCTTCGCCAACCGGGCCGCGCACCAGCTGCTGGGGCGTCGCGACGCCGAGCTGCTGGGCCTGCGCTTCCACTCCGCCACCTGGGGCATCACCTATCCCGACGGCCGCCCCGTGCCGCCGGATCTGCTGCCCAGCGCCCGGGCCCTGCGCGGCCAGACGGTCAAGGGCTTCCAGCACATCATGGCCAACCCCTCCAGCCGCCGGAAGATGCTGGTCTCGGTCACGGCCATGCCGATCCTGAACCCCGTGGGCGAGGTGATCGGCTCCACGGCCGCCATTGTCGAGACCGACAGCCTGATCCAGCCCGAGCCCGCCCCGGCGGCGGAGCCGGCCCCCGCGGCGGTCGACGCGGGCCTGACCCGGCGGGTCTTTGACGCCGCCTCCAGCGCCCTGGTGGTTCTGGACGCCGACGGACGGGTCCGCGAGGCCAACCGCGCCGCCCTTGAGGCCCACAGCCTGGACGCCGCCGCCATAGAGGGACTGGATTTCGCCGACCTGTTCCTGACCCTTGAGGAGCGCACCACGGGCCGCATGGCCCTGAACGCCGCGCGCGCCGCGCAACCGGGGGCGGCGGAGCCGATCGTCGCCGCCTCGGGCCTGACCTGGCGCATCCTGCCCCTGCCGGGCGAGGACGGCGCCCTGCTGCTGGCGGGCGAGCGCCCGCCGGCGCCGCAGCCCCGAACGCCCGCCGATGCGCCGGCTGAACCGGGGGCCGAAGACGCGGCCGAGGCCCTGCGGGCCGAGCTGACGCAGGCCCGCGCCCGCCTGGCCGATCTGGAGCGCCGCGTCGCCCGGGACCAGGCCGGCATGGACGCCGCGCGGCGGCTGGAGACGGTCGGCCGCCTGACCGGCGGCGTGGCGCACGACTTCTCGGCCCTGCTGGGGGTCATGACCAGCGCCCTGGACATGCTGCTGAAACAGGCGGACCAGCCCGACCGGGTGCGCCGCCTGGGCGGCGCCGCCCTGAACGCCGGACGCCGCGGCGAGGCCCTCACCCGTCGCCTCGCAGCCTTCAGCCAGGGCGAGGACGCGGTGATGAACCGGCTCGATCTGGCGGTCCTGCTCAGAAGCATGGAGCCCGGCCTGCGCCAGGCGGCGGGCGAGGACATCGACCTGCTGATCGAGGCGCCGGACCGGGCCATGCCGGCGGTGATCGATCCGGCCGCCTTCGACGGCGCCGTGCGCGCGCTGCTGGACAATGCTGTGCAGGCGCTGGAGGGGCGGGGCTCCGTCGCCATCCGCCTGGACGAGACGCCGGAGGGTCAATGGCGCCTGTCGGTGCGCGACAACGGACCGGGCATGGACAGCGACGTGCTGGGCCGCGCCACCGAGCCGTTCTTCACCACGCGGGCCGGCGCCACGGGTCTGGGGCTGTCACAGGCCTACGCCTTCGCCCGCCAGTCCGGCGGACGCCTGGCCCTGGACAGCGCCCCGGGGGAGGGAACCGAGGCGAGCCTGATTCTGCCGCCCGCGCCGGAAGCCGCCGCCGAACCGGAGCGCGCCCCGTCGGCGACCGCCGAATCCTGAATCGGGATTTCATCGTTCTGTCGACGCCCGTCGCCTGCTAGGCTGCAGCCAGAGGGAACGGGAGGCGGTCATGAAGATCCTGCGCTTCATTCTGGTCATCGTGGTGATCGGCTACGCTGGCTGGCTGGCCTGGCCGTTCATTTCGCCCTTCCTCGAGGGCGCGGGACCCGAGGCGGCGGCCGCGCGATCCGGCGCCGTCGTCGCGCTGGAATCCGGCGGCCACCTGCCGACCGCGGCCCTCTGGATCGGCGCCGTGGTCCTGTATCTCCTGAGCGCCCTGCTGCTGGGCGCAGGCAACCCGCGCGCGGTCGTGGCCTATTGTCTCGGCTTCCTGGCGGACCTGATCCTGCGCCTCGCCGTGAGCCCGGACCGGGGCGTTTCCGCCGATCTGGCCGCCCGCTCGGCCGAGGTCGTGCCCGCGCCGTCCGGTCTGGACCCGCAGTGGATCGTCATCGCGGCCCTGGTGGTGATCGGTTTGCTGGTCATGGCCGCCAGCCGCCGCGTCCGCCGCACCCGGGCGCCGGGCCAGCTGACGCCCTGACGCCCGGACGAACGGCTTGCCCTCAGGACCGGTGAGGCCATATCAGGGGTGGAGACGGCCGCCTGTCCCGGGTTATGAGCGGCGCGCGCCTTCCCGCCAGAACTCAAGGAACCCCCATGGCCGACGCCCCCCAATCCGCTCCGCAATATGACGTGGTCATCATCGGCGGCGGGCCGGGCGGCTACAACGCCGCCATTCGCGCGGGACAACTGGGCCTGAAGGTCGCCTGCGTCGAGATGCGCGACACCCTGGGCGGCACCTGCCTGAACGTGGGCTGCATGCCCTCCAAGGCCCTGCTGCACGCCTCCGAAATGTACGAGGCGGCCGGGACCGCGTTCGCCGGACTGGGCATCAAGGTCGGAAATCGCGAACTCGACCTG
This sequence comes from Brevundimonas sp., assembly GCA_036963825.1. Lineage (GTDB taxonomy): Bacteria > Pseudomonadota > Alphaproteobacteria > Caulobacterales > Caulobacteraceae > Brevundimonas. Next base: position 19,556 of record JBALUZ010000003.1, on the reverse strand, counting down.
CCCCGGATGATGAAGCAGAAGGACGACAGCGTCGGCCAGCTGACCAAGGGCATCGAGTTCCTGTTCAAGAAGAACAAGGTGGACTGGCTCAAGGGCCGCGGCCGCATCGCCGGCAAGGGCCAGGTCGAGGTGGAGGCCGCCGACGGATCGAAGACCGCGGTGGCGACGAAGAACATCATCATCGCCACCGGCTCCGAGCCCACACCCCTGCCGGGCGTGGAGTTCGTGCCGGGCAAGGTGATCGATTCCACCGGCGCCCTGTCCCTGCCCGCCGTGCCGAAGAAGCTGATCGTCATCGGCGCCGGCGTGATCGGGCTGGAGCTGGGCTCGGTCTGGCGCCGCCTGGGCGCCGAGGTCGAGGTGGTGGAGTATCTGGACAAGATCGGCGCGGGCATGGACGGCGAGGTGGCCACGGCCTTCCAGCGCGGCCTGACCAAACAGGGCATGACCTTCCGCATGGGCACGAAGGTCACCGGCGCCAGGGTGGTCAAGGACGGCGTGGAGCTGACCGTCGAACCGGCGGCCGGCGGCAAGGCCGAGACGCTCAAGGGCGACGTGGTGCTGGTGGCCATCGGCCGGCGGCCCTACACGGCGGGTCTGGGGCTGGAGACAGTCGGCATCGAGACCGACAAGCGCGGCTTCATCGCCAACAATCATTTCAAGGCCGGCCAGGACGGACTCTGGGTCATCGGCGACGTGACCCACGGCCCCATGCTGGCCCACAAGGCCGAGGAAGACGCCGTGGCCGCCGTGGAGCTGATCGCGGGCAAGGCGGGCCATGTGGACTACAATCTGGTCCCCAGCGTCATCTACACCGGCCCCGAAGTGGCCTGGGTCGGCAAGACCGAGGAGCAGCTGAAGGAGGCGGGCGTCGACTTCAAGAAGGGCAAATTCCCCTTCGCCGCCAACAGCCGGGCCAAGATCAACCACGAGACCGAAGGCTTCGTGAAGGTGCTGGCCGATGCGAAGACCGACCGGGTTCTGGGCGTGCACATCTATGGTCCGCAGGCGGGCGAGCTGATCGGCGCGGCCTGCATGACCATGGCCTTCGGCGGCGCCTCGGAGGACATCGCCCGCACCTCCTACCCGCACCCCACGCGCTCCGAGGCCCTGAAGCAGGGGGCCATGGGCGTCGAGGGCTGGATCATGCAGGCCTGATCCGGCGCGCCTTCCAGCCTGCGTCAGGCGATGATGTCGGGCAGGATGCGGTCCTCGATCTTCACGATCTCGTCCCGCAAGGCCAGCTTGCGGCGCTTCATGCGGGCGATGCGCAGCTGGTCAGGCACGGGCATGGCGCCCAGGGCCTCGATGGCGGCGTCCAGGTCGGCGTGCTCCTGACGCAGGGCCTTCACCCGGTCGCGCAGCTCTCGCTCGTCGTCGCCTGAAAGATCTTCGTCGTCGTTCATGGGGCCCCCGTCCGCGCCCTTATAGCCAAGGCCCTGTCAGGCCGGAAGCCGTCGGGCCAGGGCCTCGGCCAGATGCCCCAGCGCCGGGCGCGGGATCTGATCGCCCCACGCGCGGGCCACGCGGACCAGAAGGTCGACGCTCGCGGCCGGCCGGCCGCCGGGCCCGGGGGCCAGAGCCTCCAGCGCCAGCATCAGGCGGCGCTCGGCCTCCAGCTCCACAGCCTTGACCCGGGCCCGCACCGCCTCGCGGTCGGCGTCGGCCATGTCGGGGCGGCGGATCTTGAGGGCGCGCCGCAGCTCCCGCAGCGGACCCACCGCATGCGCAGCCCAGACCCGGGTGGTGTCCACGGCGGCCTCGATCGCATCCTCATCGGGCGCCCGGCCGGTCTCCGCCTGCCAGGCGGCCCACAGCAGCAGCGGGGCGGCCTGGTCATGCACGTCCTGAAGATGCAGGCATTCGTCGGCCACCCCGGGCGCGGCGTAGGCCGCCACGGCCCAGTCCCAGAACCCGCTGCTCATTCCGGCGCGTCCGCCGCCATGCCCGACCAGCGCCGCACCGGCGCCCAGTCCAGACCGAACAGGTCCAGCACGCGGCCCACCGACTGGTCGATCATGGCCTCGATGGAGGCGGGCTTCGCATAGAGGGCGGGCAGGGGCGGGGCGATCACGGCGCCCATCTCGGCCAGGGCCGTCAGGGTGCGCAGATGGCCCAGGTGCAGCGGCGTCTCGCGCACCATCAGCACCAGCCGGCGGCGCTCCTTCAGGGTCACGTCGGCGGCGCGGGTCAGCAGGGTCGAGGTCACGCCGGTGGCGATCTCGCTCATGGTCCTGACCGAACAGGGCGCCACGACCATGCCCAGGGTGCGGAACGAGCCTGAAGACACGGAGGCGCCCACGTCGCCGATCCTGTGCGCCACCGACGCTTTGTCGTTCAGCTCGGCCAGGGAAAGATCGGTTTCCTGCGACAGGGTCATGGCCGCCGCGCGGCTGACCACCAGGTGGCTCTCGACGCCCAGCTCGTTCAGGGCGTCCAGCATGCGCACGCCGTAAGCCACGCCGGACGCTCCGGAAATCCCGACGATCAGGCGCGGCCGGGCGCCGGGTGCGGCTCTGTTCACATCATCGGCCATTTCGCGGGCCATGCTCCTCATGTCCGGCGGCGGCCGGCCGTCACCAGAATGTGACTCCACAGCCGGCCGCTTCGGGCGTTGGATTGTTTGGTCCCTTAAACATGGAGGCGCAAGCCATGGCCATTGACGCTCGCATTCGCGAACTGGGAAATCGTCACCGCAATCTGGATGAGACCATCCAGCAGGAAATGACCCGACCCGGCGCCGACTCGCTGCGCGTCAGGGAGCTCAAACAGCAGAAGCTCCGATTGAAGGAAGAGATACGAACCCTTGAGGCGCGGCTGCACTAGCGGCGCCGCCGGGTTGAAGCGAAAAGGCCCCGCCATTCCGGCGGGGCCTTTTTTCAGCGCGGAACCAGCCGCCACATGCGCAGGGGATGGCGCACCGTGCCGGCCTCCTCGCCCGCCTCGCGGCCCCGACCCATGTAGAAATCCGCCCGGACGCGGCCGCGGATGGCGCTGCCGGTGTCCAGGGCGGTGACCAGGCCGAAATAGCTGTCGCGGGCCCCGACCAGGCCGCCGCCGTCGGCCGCGATCCACACGAGTTCGCCATAGCGCCAGTGGGCCGGATCCACGGCGATGGCGCGACGGGCGGTCAGGGGGACCCCGGCCGCCCCGGCCGGGCCCTTGCCGTCATCCGGCTCCAGCCGGAAAAAGATGTAGCGCGGGTTCAGACGCATGACCCGATCCGCCGCCGGGCCCCGGTTATCCGCCAGCCAGCGCCGGATGGCCTCGCCGGACGTGCCGTCGCGCGGCAGCAGACCCTCCTCGGCCATGGGGCGCGCGATGCCCAGGAAGCGCTGTCCGTTATCGGCGGCGTAGGCGGCCCGCGCCGTCGATCCGTCGGCGAACGTCAGGTAGCCGGAGCCCTGGATCTGCAGGAAGAACAGGTCCTCCGGCCGCAGCCAGGCCATGATCAGGGCGGGATCGTGGAACGTCTCGATGGCGGCCCGGTCGGGATAGTCCCGGACCGCTCCGTCCGGCAGCTGCTGGCGATACAGCGTCCGTCCGTCGGACCCCCGGGTCCGGGTCAGATCCGGCGGCGGCGCCAGCAGCGGCGCGGAGAACTCCGCATCCCGCTCGGCGCGGGCCTCGTACTCGGGCGCGAAATAGGCGGTCAGCAGACCCGTCTCCTCGCCGCCCTCGGGGCGGAAACGGGTCTCGAAGAACAGACGGGCGTTCTCTCCGGTCACGCCCGGCGTGGCGGCCAGCAGCCGGGCGGCCTCGCACACGCTCCAGGCGCGCTCGTCGACGTCGCAGCCCTCGGCGTAGCCGCGCAGGGCCGCGAGATGATCTTCTCCGGCCCAGCCGGGCAGGGCGGCGAAGGCGGGGTCGGAGGGTCCCGGGGTCCAGGGCGCCGGCTCGCCGGGAACAGGCGGCTCGACGGGCGCGGGCGCAGGGGCCGGCGCCGGCGTCGGCGCCGGCGCGGTGGCGCAGGCGGTGGCCGTCAGGGCCAGGGCGACCGCGATCAGACCCCGCCGCATCAGGCGCTGGCCGCCTCGACGCGGGTCAGAACCCAGTTGGGATCATTGGCGCCGATGGACCGCTCGAAGGTCCACAGCTCGGCCGTGCGACGCTCGTCCGTGACGTCCTCGCCCGAACCGGAGGTCGTCTTGCTGCGCAGCTCGGCCAGGAACAGAACCTTGGCCCGCGCCCGGTCGCCCTCGGCCGTCGCCGTCTCCAGGTCGGCCCGCGGCGGATGGACGAACTCGACCGTCTCGCGCTCTCCGCGGGTCTCGCGGGCGGCGATTCCCGCCTCGAAGGAGGTCATGACCGCGGGTGCGAGCAGCGGCCGCAGGGCCTCCCGGTCGCCCGACGCATAGGCGCGCACGATGGTTTCATAGGCCTGCCGGGCCCCGTCCAGAAAGCGGGTCGGGTCGAAAGAGGGATCGCGCGCCTTGAGCCCGGCCGCGGCGGCGGCGGTGGCGGCGTCCACCGGCGTCTCGATCCGCTGCTCGGGATCCGGCGCGGCGGGCGCGCCCGGGATCCTCGGCGGCTTCTTCACCCCGTCCTCGGGCTGACGTCCCACCTTCTTGCCCAGCACGTTGTAGAGCTGGAACAGCACGAAGGCGGCGATGGCCGCCATCAGGAGGAGTTCATAGGGAAAAGAGGACACGGCGTTTCTTCCTGAAAGGCATCGGGTTCGGGCTTAAGGGCTCATATGGGCACGCGCAAGGCGGGTGCGAGGGCGGCCGGCCGCATCCCCGGCGGCGAGGGGCGTTGCGGGAGAGCGCCGCCGATGCTAGCAGCCCCGCGACCGCTTATTCAGGCGAAACCATGGCGTTTGCCCCAAACCGGAACCGTTCCAGCTCATGACCGACACTCCTGCCGACAACGGCGCGTCCAATCCTGTCCCCCAGGGGGCCCAGCCGCCCGCGGGCCCGCATTTCCGCGTCCTGACCCAGTTTGTGCGCGATTTCTCGTTCGAAAACCCCAAGGCGCCGGAAAGCCTGCGCTTCGAGGGCAAGCCCCAGATCGACATGGGCGTGGAGATGAGCGCCCAGGGCCGCGCCGACGGCCTGTTCGAGGTGGATCTCAAGCTCTCGGTCAAGGCCACGTCCAAGGACGAGCCCATGTTCCAGATCGAGCTGGTCTATGGCGGCCTGTTCCAGATCGGCGGCGTCGAGGAGAAGGCCGTCGAGCAGATGCTGCTGATCGAGTGCCCGCGCTACCTGTTCCCCTTCGCGCGCCAGATCATCGCCACGGCCAGCGCCGACGGCGGCTTCTATCCGCCCTTCCTGCTGGAGCCGCTGGACTTCGCGGCCATCTACGCCGCCCGCAAGGCCCAGCAGAACGGCGCCCCGGCCATGCCGGCGGCCCAGGGCCAGGCCTGATTTCAGCCGCTCAGGAGGCCGCTTCGGCGGCCTCCAGCCCGTAGCCGCGCCACAGGGACAGGTCCTTGAACTGGCTCCGCAGGAAGGCGGCGTGGGCCGCCGCCTCTTCCGGCGAGATCCGCCCGGGCAGGGGCCGGGGCCGCTCGCCGTGGCTGACGGGCTTGAAGCCCGCCACGATCGGTCCGCGCGCGGCGCTGAGGTCCAGCACCCGCTCCTTGCCGCCCTTCAGCTCCAGATAGACCGACGCCAGCAGCCGCGCATCGATCAGGGCGCCGTGCAGGGTGCGTTCGGCCAGCGAGATCTTGAAGCGCTTGCACAGGGCGTCCAGCGAGTTGGCCATGCCGGGAAAGCGCGTCTGGGCCAGGCCGAGAGTGTCGATCCAGCGCACCTCCTCCACCAGCAGCCGGCCGCACAGGCCCAGCTCGTGATTGATGAAGGCCCGGTCGAAGGCGGCGTTGTGGGCGATCACCGGCGCGTCGCCGATGAATTCCAGCAGTTCGTCGGCCATTTCCGCGAATTTCGGGGCCCCGCGCACCTTGTCGTCGGTGATGCCGTGCACCCGGATGGCGTCGGGCGGGATCAGCCGCTCGGGATTGACCAGCCGGTGAAAGGTCCGGCCGGTGGGCAGCAGGTCGTCGATCTCGATGCAGCCGACCTCGATCAGTCGGTCGCCGGTCTTCGGATCAAAGCCGGTGGTTTCGGTGTCGAGGACGATTTCGCGGGCCATGGCCCCTTATTGCGGGGTTTCGCCGGCCTTTGGAATCCCCCGACGCCCGGTCCAGCCGGGTTTCAGCACCGTATCCACAACGGCGCGCACCTGGGCCCGCGCATGATCCAGCCCCTTGTGGGTCTCGATGATGAAATCGGCCCGGGCGCGCTTGTCCGCGTCCGGCGTCTGGCGGGCCAGAATCTCGGCGAAACGCTCCGGCGTCATGCCTGGCCGCGACAGGACCCGCGCCCGCTGGAGCTCGGCCGGGGCGGTGACCACCACCACGGCGTCCACCTCGGCGTCGCCGCCGGTCTCCATCAGCAGCGGAATGTCCAGCACCAGCAGCCGCGCGCCGGCCGCGCGCGCCTCGGCCGTCAGATCGGCCCGGTGTTCCCGCACCAGCGGATGGACGATGGCCTCCAGCCGGGCGTAGCCGTCCGGATCGCCGCGCAGGGCCTCCGCCAGCCGGGCCCGGTCAACGCCCTCCGGCCCCGAGACGCCGGGAAAGGCCGCCTCCACCGCCTCGACCGCCGCTCCGCCCCAGGCGTAGAGATCGTGCACCGCGGCGTCCGCATCCCACACCCGGGCGCCTTCCTCCGCGAACAGGGCCGCGGTGGTGGACTTGCCCATGCCGATGGAGCCGGTCAGACCCAGCACGATCACGGCTCGAGTCCCTCCAGATGGGCCAGCGCCACAGCGCGGGGGTCCAGATCCGGCGGCGGGCGGTCGAAGATGAACGCAAACGACGGCCCGGCCTGTCCGGTCAGCATGCCCAGCCCGTCCACCCCGGTCAGGCCCCGCGCGCGCGCCGCGGTCAGGAACGGCGTCTCCAGCGGCTTGTAGGTCATGTCCAGCGCCGCCACCGCGTCAGGGGTCCGGCCAAAGTCGAAATCCACCGGTCCGCTGACCGCGTTGATCACCAGCCGCGCGCCGGCGATGTCATCGGGAGCCTCGCCCGCAGCCCGCACCCGGTCGTCGAACATGGCCGCCAGCGCCTGCGCCCGCGCCGCCGTGCGGTTCAGGATCGTCACCGCCGGCGCGCCGCCGGCCAGCAGGGCCGCCACCGCCGCCCGCGCCGCCCCGCCGGCGCCCAGGAACAGCACCGGTCCGGCTGTCAGATCGACGGCCGGCGCCTGTTCGGCCAGCGCCTGCAGCAGACCTTCCCCGTCCGTGCTGTGCGCCCGCACCCGCCCGTCCCGAAACGCGAGAACATTGGCCGAGCCGCAGGTCCGCGCCGTGTCGCTGGCCTCGTCGGCGCAGGCCAGGGCCCGGCCCTTGAACGGGGCGGTGACGTTCAGACCATGGATCAGGCCCGCCCGCCCCGCTGCCATCAGCAGGTCGAAGGCCGCCTCGTCCGGCGGGGCGAAGGCGGCGTAGACCGCGTCCACGCCCGCCGCCTCGAGCCAGGCATTGTGGATCACCGGACTGAGCGAATGAGCCACGGGCCGCCCCACGACGCCCGCCAGCAGGGCCGCGCCGGTGATCCTCATGACGCCAGGACTCCGCGGGCCCGCAGTTCGGCCAGAACCGGCCACAGGGGCATGCCCAGCACCGTGAAATAGTCACCCTCGATGCGGTCAAACAGCTGCGCGCCCGGGCCCTCCAGCCGGTAGCAGCCGACGCTGGACAGGATCGCCTCGCCCTCCGCCGCCAGATAGGCGTCCAGGAAGGCGTCGGAGAAATCCCGCACCTGCATCCGCGCCGAGTCCGCCGCGGTCCACACCGTCCGGCCGCCGATCGCCAGGGCCGCCGCGGAATGCAGCACGTGGGCCTTGCCGCGAAAGGCGTCCAGCCGGGCCCGCGCCTCAGCCAGACTGTCAGCCTTGTCGATCAGGGCGCCGTCCAGATCCAGCGTCTGGTCCGAGCCCAGCACCAGCCCGGCGTGGTCGCGCGACGCCGCCTCGGCCTTGGCCCGGGCCAGCGCCAGGGCCACCCCCGCCGGGTCCGCGCCCTGCGCCAGCAGCGCGACCTTGAGCGCGCCTTCGTCCACGTCGGCGGACGTGGCCTCGTGCGGCACCCCGGCGCCGGTCAGCATGGCGCGCCGCGCGGCGCTCTTCGAGGCCAGGATCAGGGGCCCGGTCACGACTGGCCTCCGCCCGCCGTCGGCTCGCCTGTCTTCGCCCGGCGTTCGTTCAGCAGGTTGATGACCTGGGCCGCCGTCTCCTCGATGGAGCGGCGGGTCACGTCGATGGTGGGCCAGCCGCGCCGCTCGAACATGCGCCGGGCCTTCACCGTCTCCTCCCGCACGGCGTCATGGTCCACATAGGTGGAGCCGCGCACCTCGCCGAGGCCTTCCAGGCGGTTGCGCCGAATCTGCACCAGCCGGTCCGGCGACACGGTCAGGCCGACGATCAGCGGATGCTTCAGCCCGTCCAGCCGCTCCGGCGCCTCCTGTCCGGGCACCAGCGGCACATTGGCCGCCCGCACCCCCCGGTGGGCCAGGTAGATGCAGGTGGGCGTCTTGGACGTGCGGCTGACGCCCACCAGCACCACATCGGCGTTCTCCAGATCGTTCTGGCTCTGGCCGTCGTCGTGGGCGATGGCGTAGTCCAGCGCCCCGATGCGGTTGAAATAGTCGGTGTCCAGGGCGTGCTGGGCCCCTACGCGGGTCGAGATGGCGGCTCCCAGATAGCGTGACAGCGCCCCGACCAGCGGATCCAGCGCGCCGATCTGGGGCATGCCCATGCGCCGGCAGCCGTCCTCCAGCGCCGCGCGAAGCTCCCGGTCGACGATGGTGTGCAGAACCACGCCGGGCGAGGCGGCGATGGAGTCCAGCACCTTGTCCAGCTGCTTGTGGGACCGGACCAGGGCGTAGATGTGCTCGATGGGGATGACCCCGTCGAACCGGGCCACCACGGCCTTGGCCATGGCGTTCAGGGTCTCGCCGGTGGAGTCCGAGACCAGATGGACGTGGAAATAGGTGGCCAGACGGCCAGGCTTGGCGATCATCGGGGGGCGAACCTGTGGGCGGCGCCCGGGACGGCTGGGGACGGTTTCATGACTTTTCCATAGCGGCTCGCGCGGCCGGGCGCATCCTCGGGGATTGCGGGGACGATCCCGTCGGTCAGGTGCATTCCGTCCCCCATGTGTGATCCGGCGGCGCCCAGCATGGGGACAGAGGCGCGGCCTGCGGACTTATCCCCGCCGGCCGGGTTTGCGCCGGGGCCCGATGCGCAAAGGGCCGGTAAGGTTTTGTTAACACTATCCCGACGGATCATCCCCACGACGTCCTCCGGTGGATGACCGTCCCGCCGCGGGGGGACGGACGGGGCGCCGCCGGGCCGGACAGAGGGAACTGTCCCCGTCGTCCCCCGGCCAAGACTCTACCCCCATTTCTCAAGACTCTAATTCGAGAGGAAGGATTGAGTGGGACGGTCAGGCCCCGTAAACGGCTCGGCATGGCCAGCGACGACCCTGTTTTCCTTCGCGCCCTTCGGGGAGAGACCCTCGACCGGCCCCCCGTATGGTTCATGCGTCAGGCCGGGCGCTACCTGCCGGAGTACCGGGCGCTCAGGGCGCAGTCGCCCGATTTCATCGCCTTTTGCCTCAATCCCGAGATGGCGGCCGAGGCGACCCTGCAGCCCATGCGGCGCTTCGGCTTTGATGCGGCCATCGTCTTCGCCGACATCCTGCTGATTCCCCGCGCCCTGGGCCAGGAGGTCTGGTTCGAGGCGGGCGAGGGACCCCGTCTGGGCGCCCTGCCCGACGTGGCCGCCATGCGCGACCTGGCGGCGGGCGCGGGCGAGGCCCTGTCGCAGGTCGGAGAGACCCTGTCGCGGGTCCGGGACGCCCTGGAGCCGGAGCGCGCCCTGATCGGCTTCGCCGGCGCGCCCTGGACTGTGGCCACCTACATGCTGGACGGGGAGGCCCGCACCATCGGCAAGGGCGAGCGGGCCCAGGCGCGCACCTACGCCTATGCCGAACCGGACAAGGTGGACGCCTTGCTGGACGTGCTGGTGGAGGCCAGCGCCTGGTACCTGAAGATGCAGGCGGATTCCGGCGCCCAGGCCCTGAAGATCTTCGAGAGCTGGGCCGAGGGGCTGCCCGACGACCTGTTCGACCGTCTGGTCCTGAAGCCGCACCAGAAGCTGGTGGCCCGGTTGCGCGAACTGGGCGTCACCGCGCCCCTGATCGGCTTTCCCAGGGGCTCGGCGGCGCTGGCCGAGGGCTATGCGCGGGATGTGAACGTCCAGGCCGTGGCCCTGGACACCGCCTGCCCCCTGGCCGTCGGCCGCCGGGTCCAGGCCATCAAGCCCATCCAGGGCGCGCTGGACCCCCTCCTGCTGCGGGCGGGCGGTGCGGCGCTGGACCGCAGGGTGGATCAGCTTATGGAAGCCTGGGGCCGGGGGCCCTGGATCTTCAATCTGGGCCACGGCATCCTACCTGATGTGCCGATCGCCCATGTGGAGCAGGTGCTCCGCCGGATCGGAGCCCAATGACCGACACAGCCTCGCCCCGCCGTATCGCCGTCGTCCTGATGAACCTCGGCGGGCCCAACGGCCCGGACGCGGTCCGGCCGTTCCTGTTCAACCTGTTCAACGACCCGGCCATCATCGGCCTGCCGGGCATCGTCCGCACCCCGCTGGCCAAATTCATCTCCTCGAAGCGCGAGGAGGAGGCCAGGGCCAACTATGCGATGATGGGGGGCGGCTCGCCCTTGCTGCCCGAGACCGAGAAACAGGCTGCGGCGCTGACCGGGCGTCTGAAGCAGGACTGGCCCGGCGACGACGTCCGGGTCTTCATCGCCATGCGCTACTGGCATCCCCTGACCCCCGAGACGGCGAAGGCGGTCGAGGCGTTCGGGCCGGATCAGGTGGTGCTGCTGCCGCTGTATCCGCAGTTCTCGACCACCACGACGCAGTCCTCGCTGAAGGCCTGGCGGGAGCATTACCGCGGCCCGGGCCGGATCAGCGCCGTCTGCTGCTATCCCGAGGCCACCGGCTGGATCGAGGCCCAGGCGGCCCTGATCACCCGCGAACTCGAGAAAGCCGGCGACAGGCCGGTGCGGGTGCTGTTTTCGGCCCATGGCATTCCCGAAAATCTGGTCCACAGGAAGGGCGATCCGTATCAGGAACAGGTGGAGCGCACCGTCTTCGCCGTGGTCCAGCGTCTGGGCCTGCAGGACTGGACCATCTGCTACCAGAGCCGGGTCGGGCCGCTGAAATGGCTGGGGCCGTCCACGCCCGAGGCCATTGAACAGGCCGGCCGCGACGGCGTCGGCGCCGTGCTGGTTCCCATCGCCTTCGTCTCCGAGCACGTGGAGACCCTGGTCGAGCTGGACGTGGAATACGGCCATCTGGCCGAGGAGAAGGGGGTCAGCCCCTATCTGCGCGCGCCGGCGGTGGGCGTGGCCGGTGATTTCATTGGCGCCCTGGCCGACGCCGTCGGCTCGGCTGTGGATCGGACCGGCATCGCGCCCTACGGCCCGGGCTGTCAGGGCGACTGGAAAGCCTGCCCCTGCCGCGGAATGGCCGCGTGAACGCCTATGACCTGGCCCGCGGCCTGCACATCCTGGCGGTGATCGCCTGGATGGCGGGCCTGCTCTATCTGCCCCGCCTGTACATCTACCATGTGAAGGCGACGCCGGGCGGGGAGATGGACCAGACGTTCCAGACAATGGAACGCAAGCTGCTGAAATTGATCATGAATCCGTCCATGGTCGCGGCCTGGATCTTCGGTCTCTGGCTGTTCTGGCTGCGCAGCGGCTCCGGCGCGGACTGGTCCTTCGCCCACCAGCCGTGGATGATCGCCAAGATCGCCGGCATCCTGTTCCTGACGGGCTGGCATCACTATCTGGCGGTGGCGCGCAAGCGGTTCGCCGCCGGGACCAACCGGCGGTCCGAGCGGTACTGGCGCATGACCAACGAACTGCCCTTCGTCGCGGCCATCGTCATGGTGCTGTCCGTGACCCTGGAATGGGCCTTCTAACCCGTTCCGCTTGACGTCGCCGCCGGCCTGTGGTGTCGCTGGCGACGAGGCGTAGAAATGCGCCGCCCTTCTCTCAAGACGCCCTGACCGTCCCGCTTGATGCTCGGGTGCTCGTCTTTCCCCTCCGGCCTTGCGGCCAGACATCGCCTTTTCCTCCCCCGTCCGCCCGGCTCTCGCCGCGCGGCCTCTTCGCGATACGCTCATGACCGACACCGAAAACCAGACCCCCGCCGACGACGCCACGGTCGAGGATCAGACCGCCGACACCCCGTCCGACAGCGACGGTGAGTCCGAAAACGGCGATGACGAGCGCGGCGCCGGTCTGGGCGAGCGCATTTCGCTGGAGGAGCTGAAGGAGAAGTCGGCCGCCGACCTGGTCGCCTTCGCCGAGGGGCTGGAGATCGAGAACGCCTCGAACCTGCGCAAGCAGGACCTGCTGTTCGCCATTCTGAAAGTGCTGGCCGACGAGGAGGTGGAGATCTCCGCCGACGGCGTGCTGGAAGTCCTGCCCGACGGCTTCGGCTTCCTGCGCAGCCCCGACGCCAACTACCTGCCCGGTCCCGACGACATCTATGTCAGCCCGTCCCAGATCCGCCGCTTCGGCCTGCGCTCGGGCGACACGGTCCACGGCACGGTGCGCGGCCCCCGCGAGGGCGAGCGCTATTTCGCCCTGCTCAAGGTCGACACCATCAATTTCGAGGACCCGGAGACGGTCCGCACCAAGGTCAATTTCGACAACCTGACGCCGCTGTATCCCGACTCCCGCCTGAACATGGAGATCGAGGATCCGACCCTGAAGGACCGCTCCGGCCGGGTCATCGACATCGTCGCGCCCCTGGGCAAGGGCCAGCGCTGCCTGATCGTCGCCCCCCCGCGGGTCGGCAAGACGGTGATGCTGCAGAACATCGCCAAGTCCATCGAGCAGAACCACCCCGAGGTCTATCTGATCGTCCTGCTGATCGACGAGCGCCCCGAGGAAGTCACCGACATGCAGCGCACGGTGAAGGGCGAGGTCGTGGCCTCCACCTTCGACGAGCCGTCCACCCGCCACGTGGCCGTGGCCGAAATGGTGATCGAGAAGGCCAAGCGGCTGGTCGAGCACAAGCGCGACGTGGTGATCCTGCTGGACTCCGTCACCCGCCTGGGCCGCGCCTACAACGCCACGGTGCCGTCGTCCGGCAAGGTCCTGACCGGCGGCGTGGACGCCAACGCCCTGCAGCGGCCCAAGCGCTTCTTCGGCGCGGCGCGCAATGTGGAGGAGGGCGGCAGCCTGACCATCATCGCCACGGCCCTGATCGACACCGGCAGCCGCATGGACGAGGTGATCTTCGAGGAGTTCAAGGGCACCGGCAACTCCGAGATCGTGCTGGACCGCAAGGTGGCCGACAAGCGCATCTTCCCGGCCATCGACGTGCTGAAGTCCGGCACCCGCAAGGAAGACCTGATCGTGCCCAAGGATCAGCTGGCCAAGACCTATGTGCTGCGCCGCATCCTGAACCCCATGGGCCCCCAGGACGCCATCGAGTTCCTGCTGGACAAGCTGCGCCAGTCCAAGAACAACGCCGACTTCTTCCAGTCCATGAACACCTAGTCTGGCCCTGCCGCCTCGCACCGCGTGCGAGGCTGCTTGAGGGCTGTTTCACGTGAAACACGGGAGCCAGCGATGAAGGTCAAGATTGAGATCGACTGCGAGCCGGCCGAGGCGCGGGCCTTCCTGGGCCTGCCCAATGTGGAGCCGCTGAACGACCACATGGTGGCCGAGATGCAGCGCCGCATGGACGAGAACATCGCCGCCATGCAGCCGGACGAGCTGATGAAGACCTGGACCAGCTTCGGCCTCCAGGCCCAGGATCATTTCCGCCGCCTCATGGAAAGCGCGACCAAGTCATGATCACGGTCTCCTCCCCACATCGTGGGGAGGGGGACCGCCGAAGGCGGTGGAGGGGTTGGCTCCGCCGCACGGACGGTCGGCCTTGCGGCGCCCCCTCCGTCACGCCGCCGCTGGCGGCGCGCCGCCTCCCCATGCGCTGCGCGAACAGGGAGGAGACCTGTGTCTGACACCCTCTACGCCCTCGCCACCCCGCCCGGACGGGGCGCCATCGCCGTGGTCCGGCTGTCGGGTCCAGCCACCGGAGAGGCGCTGACGGCCCTCGGCGCCGGCGGTCTCGAACCGCGCCGCGCCTCGCTGCGCACCCTGCGGGATGCGGCGGGCGAGCCGTTCGACCAGGCCCTGGTCCTGTGGATGCCGGGCCCCGCCAGCTTCACCGGCGAGGACTGCGCCGAACTGCATCTGCACGGCGGCCGGGCGGTGTTCGAGGCCTGCGCCCGCGCCCTGTCCGACCTCGGCCTCCGGCCTGCGGAGCCCGGCGAATTCTCCCGCCGGGCCTTCCAGAACGGCCGCATGGACCTGACCCAGGCCGAGGCGGTGGCCGATCTGGTGGACGCGGAATCCGACGCCCAGCGGCGGCAGGCGCTGGGCCAGCTGGGCGGCGCCCTGTCCGAACGCTACGCCGGCTTCCGCGCCTCCCTGCTGTCCATCCTCGCCCTGCTGGAAGCCGAGATCGATTTCCCCGACGAGGAGGGGGTGCCCGGCGGCCTGTCCGACCGGGTGGGGCCCATGATCGACCGGCTGTCCGCCGGGATCGACGCCGCCCTCGGCCAGGCGCGGCGCGGCCAGCGCATCCGCGAGGGCTATCGCATCGTGCTGATCGGCGACACCAATGCGGGCAAGTCGACCCTGTTCAACCGGCTGGCCGGGCGCGAGGCCGCCATCGTCACCCCGACCCCGGGAACAACCCGCGATGTGCTGGAGGCCCAGCTGACCCTCGGCGGCTACGCCGTCACCCTGATGGACACCGCCGGCCTGCGCGACACGACCGACCCGATCGAGGCCGAGGGGGTGCGCCGGGCCCGGGCCCGGGCGGCGGAGGCCGAGCTGCGCCTCTGGGTCCGCGCCCCGGGCTTCGACGGCGCGGCCGTGGCGGATCTGGTGCAGCCGGGCGACCTGGCCGTGCTCAACAAGTCGGACGTCGCGGTCCAGACCCCGCCCGAAGGCCTGGCCCATCTGGCGATCAGCGCCGGGCGGGGGGAGGGGCTTGAGGCCCTTGAGGCCTGGCTGGCCCGCCGCATCGCCGACGACCTGTCCGGGGCCGATTTCCCCGCCGTCACCCGCGAACGCCACCGCCTCCGGCTGGAGCGGGCGCGGGATCATCTGGCGGCCGCCCGGACCGCCCTGGCCATGGGCCCCGAGATGGCGGCCGACGACGTGCGGCAGGCCGCCGGGGCCTTGGCCGAGATCGTCGGCGCCGTCGGGGTCGAGGATGTGCTGGGCGAGGTGTTCGCCAGTTTCTGCATCGGCAAATAGGGCTGTTTCACGTGAAACAGCCCGGCGGCCTCCCGGGGCTCGCATCGGGATGACCCCGCCCCCATCTGATGCTATAGGCCCCGCCCCGAGTTCAGAGTCTCCACCCTTGACCCAAGCGCCTGAAAACACAGTCTGGGACGTCATCGTCGTCGGCGGCGGCCATGCGGGCTGCGAGGCGGCGGCGGCGGCTGCGCGCATGGGCGCCGCCACCCTGCTGCTGACCCATCGTCTGGACACCATCGGCGAGATGTCGTGCAACCCGGCCATCGGCGGCCTGGGCAAGGGCCATCTGGTGCGCGAGATCGACGCCCTGGACGGGGTCATGGGCCGGCTGGCCGACCGCTCGGGCATCCAGTTCCGCCTGCTGAACCGGTCCAAGGGCGCCGCCGTGCGCGGTCCCCGGGCCCAGATCGACCGCAGGCTCTATCGCGAGGCGATGCAGGCCGAGCTGGCCGAAACCCCGAACCTGACCATCGTGGCGGCGGCGGTGGAGGATCTGGTCATCCAGGACGGCCGGGTGGTCGGCGCCGTGGCCGACGATGGCCGCAGCTTCCGCGCCGCATCCGTGGTCCTGACCACGGGCACCTTCCTCAACGGCGTCATCCACCGGGGCGATGAGCGCATTCCCGCCGGCCGCCACGGCGACCAGCCCGCCATCGGCCTGTCGAAGCGCCTCTACGGGCTGGACCTCGACATGGGTCGCCTCAAGACCGGCACCCCCGCCCGCCTGGACGGCCGCACCATCGCCTGGGACCGGCTGGAGATGCAGCAGGCGGATGAGACCCCGGTCCCGTTCTCCTTCCTGAACGACCGCATCACGGTCCCCCAGATCGCCTGCGGCATCACCGCCACCAACGCGCGGACCCACGAAATCATCGCCGCCAATCTGGGGGAGTCCGCCGTCTACGGCGGCCGCCTGTCCGGCCGCGGACCGCGCTACTGTCCCTCCATCGAGGACAAGGTGGTGCGCTTCGCCGACAAGGACAGCCACCAGGTGTTTCTGGAGCCCGAGGGCCTGGACGACCCCACGGTCTATCCCAACGGCGTCTCCACCTCGGTGGCGCCCGAGACCCAGCTGGCCTTCCTGCGCACCATGGCCGGGCTCGAGGCGGTGGAGGTGATCCGCTACGGCTACGCCATCGAATACGACTACATCGACCCGCGCGAGCTGGACCCCAGCCTCCAGATGAAGCGCCTGCCGGGCCTGTGGTGCGCCGGCCAGATCAACGGCACCACGGGCTATGAGGAGGCGGGGGCCCAGGGGCTGGTGGCCGGGCTGAACGCCGCGCGCGCCGCCTCGGGCGCCGACGCCGTCACCTTCGGCCGCGACGAAGCCTATATCGGCGTCATGATCGACGACTTGGTGACCCGCGGTGTGACCGAGCCCTACCGCATGTTCACCAGCCGGGCCGAGTACAGATTGACTCTCCGGGCCGACAACGCCGATCAACGCTTGACGGGCCGGGGCGTGGCGCTGGGTCTGGTGGGGGCCGGCCGCGCCGCCGCCTTCGCCGACAAGGCCGCCCGGCTCAAGGCCGCGGACGAGGTGGTCCGCGCCGTCGCCTTCACCCCCAACGAGGCCCGGGCCCTGGGCGTGGCGGTCAATGCAGACGGCCAGCGCCGGTCGATCCGGGATCTGCTGGCCTACCCGGGCGTGACGCTGGAGCAGTTCCTGCCGGTCGCCCCCGCCATCGCCGACTGGTCCGGGGACGTCCGCGAGCAGGTGGTCATCGACGCCGGTTACGCCGGCTATATCGACCGCCAGCGGATCGAGGCCGAGTCCCTGCAGCGCGAGGAAGCGTTGATCCTGCCCGAAAGCCTCGACTACGCCGCGGTCGGCGGCCTCTCGAACGAGGTGCGCGAGAAACTGGAGCGCATCCGCCCGCGGACCCTCGGTCAGGCCGGCCGCATCGAAGGCATGACCCCCGGCGCCCTGACGGCCCTCCTGTTTCACGTGAAACATCGCCGGACCGTGGCCGCGTGAGCCTGACCGCGGAGCAGTTCCAGACCCTGAGCCGGGCCACGGACGACCAGATGAGAGATCTGGAGCGCTTCCGCCACCTTCTGGGCGAGGCCAACCAGGTGATGAATCTGGTGGGGCCGGCGACCCTGCCCGACTACTGGTCCCGGCACGTGCTGGACAGCTGGCAGCTCATGGCCCACGCCCCGGACGCCGCCACCTGGGCCGATCTCGGGGCGGGCGCGGGGGTGCCGGGGGCGGTGCTGGCCGTCTTCCTCAAGGACCGCCCCGGCGGCCACGCCTGGCTTATCGACAGCCTGGGCAAGCGCTGCCGCTTTCTGGAACAGGTCCGGACCGAGCTGAACCTTCCCGCCACCGTGATCAACGGCCGGGCCGAGGACCAGACCCTCGCCGTCGATGTGGTCACCGCCCGCGCCGTGGCGCCCATGGACAGGCTGCTCGGTTATGCACAGCCCTATATGGATCGCGGTGCACAAGGTCTGTTCCTCAAGGGAGAAAAGGCCCCCGACGAGTTGAAGTCGGCGCGCATATCCTGGCATTTCAAGGCTCAGCTCCATCCGTCGCGTCTGACCGACGGGCGGGGCCATGTTGTTCACGTCCGGGGATTGCGCCGTGCCCGCTGATCGTCACCAGACCCGCGTCCTCGCGGTCTCGAACCAGAAGGGCGGGGTGGGCAAGACCACCACGGCCATCAATCTGGGCACGGCCCTGGCCGCCATCGGCCAGCGCTGCCTGATTGTGGACATGGACCCCCAGGGCAACGCGTCCACCGGTCTGGGCGTGGGCCGCGAATCCCGCACCGTCACCATCTATGACGTGGTGGTGGACGGCCGCTCCATCGACGACGCGGCGGTGAAGACCGCGGTGCCCGGGCTCGACATCGTGCCCGCCGACGCCGACATGTCGGGGGTGGAGATCGAGCTCAGCCAGGCCGACCGCCGCGCCTATCGCCTGCGCGACGCCCTGCGGGCGCAGGGCGAGGGCGGCCATACCCGGTATGACTATGTGCTCATCGACTGCCCGCCGTCCCTGAACCTGCTGACCCTCAACGCCATGAGCGCGGCGGACGCGGTGCTGGTGCCCCTGCAGTGCGAATTCTTCGCCCTGGAAGGCCTGACCCAGCTCATGAAGACCATCGACATGGTCCGCCAAAGCCTTAATCCGGCTCTGGAAATTCAGGGGCTGGTGCTGACCATGTACGATCGGCGCAACAGCCTGTCGTCCCAGGTGGAGGCCGACGTGCGGTCCCACTTCGGCGACAAGGTCTATGACGCCGTGATCCCCCGCAATGTCCGGGTGTCCGAGGCGCCGTCCTTCGGCAAGCCGGCCCTGATCTATGACCTGAAGTGTGCGGGCAGCCAGGCGTATCTGCGTCTGGCGCGCGAACTGGTGGCCCGGGAGAAGTCCCGCCGCCAGGCCGTGGCTGCCTGACCAGAGTAACGGAATTAAACACGTGGCTGAACGTCAAAGAGGATTGGGTCGGGGTCTGTCGGCCCTGATCGGGGACACCGCCGAGGCTGTGGCTGCGGATGTGGAGGCGCGCGCCGGGGTGCGCGAGATCCCCATCGAGCAGCTGCACCCCAATCCGGACCAGCCGCGCACCCATTTCTCCGACGACGAGATCGCCGAGCTGTCGGCCTCGATCCGCGACAAGGGGGTGCTGCAGCCCCTGCTGGTCCGCCCCGCGCCCGGCGGCGACGGCTGGCAGATCATCGCCGGCGAGCGGCGCTGGCGCGCGTCCCAGAAGGCGGGTCTCAAGACCATTCCCGTTCTGGTGCGCGAGCTGGACGACGCCCAGGTGCTGGAAATCGCCATCGTCGAGAACGTCCAGCGCGAGGACCTGAACCCGGTGGAGGAGGCGCGCGCCTATCGCACTCTGATGGAGCGTTTCAACCGCACCCAGGACGTGGTGGCCGGGGTGGTGGGCAAGAGCCGCAGCCATGTGGCCAACACCCTGCGCCTGCTGGCCCTGCCGGATCCGGTGCTGGACCATGTGGTGGCGGGGCGCCTTTCCGCCGGCCACGCGCGCGCCCTGATCACCGCGCCCAATCCCGGCGAGCTGGCCGACACCATCATCCGGAACGGCCTGTCCGTGCGCCAGACCGAGGGCCTGGCCCGTCAGGCGGCCGAGGGGCCGAAGCCGGCCAGGGCCAAGCCCGCCATCGATCGCTCCGCCGACACCGTGGCGCTGGAGCAGGATCTGGG
>JBALUZ010000002.1:7781-47173 GCA_036963825.1 Brevundimonas sp. | reverse complement strand
GTCCAGCACCACCACGTCATAGGGCTCGGTGTCGCCCAGGAAATGGGCCTCCTCGCCGTCGGCGGCGTGATCCACCGCATAACCCGCGTCCGCCAGCGCACCCTTCAACTGGCGCGACAGGTCGGCGTCGTCCTCGACAAGCAGCACTCTCATCAGCGTTCTCCGATGACGGCGCCGGTGCGGCCGTCGACCCGAATGTCGGCGACGCGGCCGCCGGGATACTCCCAGCGCACCACATAGCCGGGGCGTCCGCCCATGTTGCGTTCAGTGATGCCCAGCATCCGGCCGTCCCGGCCGCGCGAGACGGCGCTCGCCACCTCGCTGGCGCTGACCCGGCGGCCCTCGCGGGATTCCTCCCGGGCGCGCTCCTGGCGCAGGGCGTTCATCCGGTCACGGGCCTCGGCGCTTCTGGCCGAGGCTTCACGGTCCTGGGCTTCGAGCGCATGGGCCGACGTCGCCGCCATGGGGGCGGCGGCGACAAGCCCGGCCAGAAGAAGGATGCGGATACGGTTCATGCTCAGCGGTTTACGGCGGCGCCTCTGAACGGCGTCTGAACAGGGGGATGAGAAACCGGTCATCCCCCGGCGATGGGTCGCGTCGCGACAGACCATAAAGACTCCGCGCCGCTTCAGGAAGATGAACGCCGCCTGAACCCCGTCGTTCAGGTCAGGCTCAGGCGGCGCATGGTCCCTTGTCAGCCATCGCACCGCCCCGACGCCGGGGCGGCCGCCGAACCGAAACCGAGGAGTCCATGATGAAAACCCTGATGATGTCCGTCATGGCCGTCGCCGCGATCGCCGTCGCTGTTCCGGCCGCCGCCCAGCACCATGGCCCGCCCCGCGGCGGACCCGCCTTCCATGGCCCCGGCGGCTATCCCGGCGGCCGTCAGGCCCAGCGTCTGGAGCGCCAGATCGACCGCGCCTGGCAGGCCCGCGTCATGAGCACCGGCAAGGCCCGCGAGTACCGTCACGCCCTGGTCCGCATCGCGAACCTCGAGGAGCAGTATCGCTTCGACCGCGACGGCTACACCCGCTGGGAGCGCCAGGACATCGACCAGCGCTACGACCGGGTCCAGGCCAACCTGAACCGCTACAACCGCCAGCTCGGCGGCCGCCGCTGGTAGGGCCCCGGCCCCGGACCGATGAAGGGCGCGATCCGCAAGGGTCGCGCCCTTTTCGCGTCCGGCGTTCAGCCAGGTGAACGGCGCCTGAAACGCCCCGTTCAGGCGCCGATCAGGGGCGGCGCGCTTCACTGATCCCGTCATCGCCGCCCCGACCCCGGGGCGACCGCAATCGAAGGATCGAAGCCATGAACAAGCCCCTCGCCGCCGCCCTGATGGCCGCCGCCGCGGTCTCCGTCGCCGTCCCGGCCGCCGCCCAGCACTACGGCCCGCCGCGCGGAGGACCGGCCGCCCACGCCCCCGCCTGGCAATCGATCGCCCAGCGCAAGGTGAACCTGGACCGCCGCATCGACCGCGCCGCCTGGAACCGCGCCATCAGCCCGCGCGAGGCGAACAGCCTGCGCGCCGAGCTCGACCGCGTCGTCCGGCTGGAAGGCCAGTATCGCCGCGGCGGCCTGACCCGCTGGGAGATGCGCGATCTGGACCAGCGCTATGACCGTCTCTCGGCCCGCCTGCGCATGGAGCGCGCCGACAACAACCGCCGCCCCGGCGGCCGCTGGTAGGTCCCCTCTCCCACGACGTTGCGGGGCGCGGTCCGGAAGGGTCGCGCCCCTTCGCCGTTCAGGACTCAAGCACGCGGATCTCCGGCCAGCGGGCGCGGGCGTTCTCCACGGCCCGGTCCCATCCCCTCGCCCTGGGTCGATCCGGATTGGGCCGCAGCACCATGTCGAACACGTCCGCCAGCCCGAACGGCGCGGCCACGCTGACGTCGCCGTCCGGCTCCAGCCGCACCCCCACCGCGAAGGCCGGCGCCACGAACCGCCCCAGCGCCTCGTCCGTGCCCGTCAGGGCCTCATAGGGCTCGCCGAACCTGCCCTCGAACCACAGGTGCACCCGCGCCTGGTTGCGCACCTCAACCATCTCGCGCAGCGGCGGCGCGAAGGCGCCGGCGACGCGCCGGATCACGGCGTCCTCGGCGTCCCATGACACATCCGGGTCGAAATAGCCCAGGTCGTAGTCCTTGATGCCGTATCCCGGCGCCCGGCCGGTCACCGCGTTCCACACGCTCTGGTAGACCGCGCCCGAGAAAATCCGCCAGTCGTTCAGCCCCAGCCCGCGCACGGTGGTCATCACCTGCATCAGGCCCGGATCGGCCCGCACGATGGCCTTCAGCCGATCCTCCAGATCGCTCATCGCAGCGGCCAGCCGTGGTCCAGCGGCCCGTGACCCCTGCCCAGCCCGGGCGCTTGCCGGATGGCCTCGGCCACATAGGCCCAGGCCTCGGCCGTCGCCTGCTCCAGCGGCAGGCCTTTCGCGATTCCCGCCGCGCAGGCGCTGGCCAGGGTGCAGCCGGTGCCGTGGGTGTGCCGGGTCTCGATGCGCGGGCCCTCCAGCAGGGTCTCGCCGCGCGGGGTCATCAGCAGGTCCACCACCGTCTCGCCCGGCACATGGCCGCCCTTCATCAGCACCGCGCCCGCGCCCATCTTCAGCAGGGCCTCGCCCGCCCGCCGCTGGCCGTCCAGATCGGCGACCGTCAGACCGGTCAGGGCCTCGGCCTCCGGCGCATTGGGGGTCAGCAGGGCGGCGCGCGGAACCATCAGCGCGCGCACCGCCGCCACGGCGTCGTCCGCCAGCAAGGGCGAGCCCCCCTTGGCGATCATCACCGGGTCCACCACCGCCGGCGCCCCCGCCCGGTCGAGAATCTCCGCCACGCAGCGCACCACCTCCACCGAGCCCAGCATGCCGGTCTTGATCGCGTCGGTTCCGATGTCGTCCAGCACCGCGTCCGCCTGGGCCGCGATCACCTCCAGCGGAACCGGGTGCACGCCGTGGACGCCCAGGGTGTTCTGGATGGTCAGGGCCGTGATCGCCGTGGCCGCGAAGCCACCCATCATGGTCACCGCCTTGATGTCGGCCTGCACCCCCGCCCCGCCGCCGGAGTCGGACCCGGCGATGATGAGCACGCGGCCCATTTTTTTGCCGCTATCGCTCGGCTCGCGGAGCCTCGCTGCTTGAGCGCTTTTTTGAGCGCTTTTTCGGGCGCTATCGCTCGCGACGCGGTCGCTCGCTGCTCGGGCGCCCATCACTGCGCCCCCGAGAACAGCTTCAGGCCCACGATGCCCGACACGATCAGCAGGATGCACAGGATCCGCAACGTCGTGGCCGGCTCGCCATGGACCAGGATGCCGATCCCCGCCGCGCCCACCGCCCCGATCCCCGTCCAGATGGCGTAGGCGGTGCCGATGGGCAGCTTCTGGGTCGCCAGCCACAGGAACCAGAAGCTGGCGATCATGGTCACGCCCACGATCAGCGACGTCACCGGCCGCTGCACGCCCACGAACTTGAAGCCCGAGGCCCAGGCGACCTCAAGCAGGCCCGCGATCACCAGCGACAGCCACGGATTGATGGAAGGAAGGGTCATGCCCGCCACATGGGACAAGCGGCGATGCGGGGCAAGCGGCAGTCATATTGACATGTGGCTATATAGCCGATCTATTATATTTATGCATCAGGCTCTTCAGGCGCTCGGCGAACCCCACCGCATGGCCATCATCGCCATGCTGAGCGACGGCGAGCGCCCGGCCGGCGACTTCGTCGACGCCCTGCCCATCAGCCAGCCGGCGGTGTCGAAACACCTGTCCGTTCTGCGCGAGGCCGGCCTCGTCACCGTGCGCAAGGACGCCAACCGGCGGCTATACAGCCTGAACCCGGCGCCCCTGGCCGAGATCGACGCCTGGCTGGAGCCCTACCGCCGCTTCTGGACCGGGCGTCTGGACGCGCTGGAGATCTGGCTGGACAAGGAGTTCCCGCAATGACCGACGCGTTCGTGCGCCTCGGCGCCGATCAGGGCCGCTGGCGCGAGATCGAGGGCGGCTGGGAGCTGCGCTTCGAGCGCCGCCTGCGCCACGCGCCCGAGCGGGTCTGGGCGGCCCTGACCACCCCCGAAGGCCTGAAATGCTGGCTGGCCGAAGCGAAGATCGAGGGCAAGGGCGGCGGCCGCATGGACCTGCGCTTCACCCAGCCCGCCACCGACGATTTCCCCGACACCGAAGACTGCCGCGCCCAGCATAACGAGGTGCTGGTCTGGCGCCCCGTCACCCGGTTCGACCACACCTTCGGCGATCCCGGGTCTGTGGTCAGCTGGCGGCTCGAGCCCGACGGCGACGGAACCCACCTGACCCTGATCCACCGCGTGCCCCGAAGCTGGGAGTGCGACCTGTCCCGCACCCTGTCCGGCTGGCACCACCACATGGAGGGTCTGGACGACGCGGTGCGCGGCGTGGGCCACCCTTGGTCCTGGCCCCGCTGGACGGCTTTGCGCGACGCCTACGCCGCCGAAGTGGAGAAGGGCTCATGACGGATTGGCTGGACCAGATGGTCGGCCACTGGACCTTCGAGGGGCGCTCGGTCCCTGATCGGGCCGACAGCCGTCAGACCGGAACCGAGCGCATTACGCGCCGCGGCGCCTGGATCGTCATCGAGGGCGAGGACTACCGCTTTCAACTGACGCTGCATCCGCAAACCGGGCGGGCGTCCGGCGACTTCGTGCACTGGGCCCATCCGCTGCTCTGGACCTATGACGGCGGGGTGGAGGACGACGGCAAGTTGCACCTGCGAAGCCGCGGCCCGGACATGGAGGGCAAGGGCGCCGACACGGAATACGACGACGTGTTCGAGATCGTCTCGCCGGACGAGCGCCGCTCCGCAGGGCGGGTGCGGGGGGCGGACGGCGTCTGGCGCGACTTCAGCCACACCGTTTATCGCCGAAAGGAATCGATCACATGATCCGCATCAAGCTGACCAGCGTCGCCGTGGACGATCAGGCGAAGGGCCGCGCCTTCTATGTGGACAAGCTGGGCTTCCAGGTGAAGCACGACATTCCCATGGGGCCGGTCAACTGGCTCACCGTGGTGTCCCCCGCCGATCCGGACGGCGTGGAGCTGTCCATCGAGCCGGGCGGCCGGCGCCCGGAATTCCGCAAGTTCCAGGACTGGATGCGGGCGCAGGGCATCCCCTGGACCGCCTTCGCCGTGGACGACATCGACGGGGAGTATGAACGTCTGACCGGCCTGGGCGTCGAATTCCGCGGTCCGCCCGCCGACATGGGCCCCACGCGCGGCTGCACCCTCGACGACGGCTGCGGCAACCTGATCATGCTCTATCAGGGCTGATCCGCGTGCGCTGATCCCGCATTTTTCGGCGCCGACGCCCTGACGGACAAGGCCTGGACGTCTCGCCAGGGCCGATTTCATCCCGCTGCCTGCGGCGCCTCGATAATGGCGTCATGACCGCACGCACCGAACCCTCCACACGCTCACCCCAGCGAAGGCCGGGGTCCAGATGGCGACCACCGGCAGGCGACGATGACCCCGCGCATGTCTGTCCAGCGACCCGACTTCATGATCCGGACCCCAGCCTTCACTGGGGTGGGCCGAGTCTGGGGCATGCGCCGGGGCGGAGAAGGCTGGACTCCAGTTAGACTGTTTTTCGCGTCGGGAGTCTCACATCCGCCCGTCATCCTCGGGCTCGACTCAAGGATCAACGGACTCCGCGCCGGCCGCGTAACTTACTGACATGGCGATGTTTACGGCCAGCCCCCAAACCGGATGATGATCCCCCGAGGCAGATTTCAGACGATTCAGACTCCCTTTTTCAGAGTCTGAAATCAGCGCCGGAACACCCCGACCAGCTCCACATGGGTCGACCACAGGAACTGGTCGACGGGGGTCACCCGCTCCAGCACGAAGCCGGCGTCGATCAGCACCCGGGCGTCCCGGGCGAAGGTGGCCGGGTTGCAGGACACGCCCGCCACCACCGACACGGACTTCGTCCCGGCGAACTGCCGGACCTGCTCCAGCGCCCCGGCCCGCGGCGGGTCGAAGACGATGGCCTCGACGCCCTTCAGGTCGTGGGGCGAGAGGGGGCGGCGGAACAGGTCGCGGGCCTGGGCGTCGATGCCCTTCAGGCCCTGCGCCGTGCCCGCGCCCGCCTTCAGGCCGGCGATGGAGCCCGCCGAGGCGTCCGCCGCCAGCACCGGCGCGACCTCGGCCAGGGGAAAGGTGAAGGTGCCGGCGCCGCAGAACAGGTCCGCGATCCGCTTCGCGCCCTTCACCGCCGCCACGGTCCGCTCCACCATGGCCGCCTCGGCCACGGGCGAGGCCTGCAGGAACGAGGCGGGCGGCAGGGGCACGGTGGCCCGGCCGAAGCGCACCGTGGGCTGACGCATCATCACCAGCGTCTCGCCGTCCATGCTGAGCCGGGCGATGTCGGCCGTCCGCGCCGCACGGACGCCCTGCTGGGCCACGTCGGCCGACCGGCCGCTGCGCTCCACGCCGGTGATGTCCACGTCCAGACCGGAATCGGTCACGGTCACGTGCAGGGTCGGGGCCGACTTCGCCCCGCCCAGGAACGGCGCCGCCACCGCCGCCAGTCCCGGCAGGGCCGCGTTCAGGCGCGGATCCGACAGGGGGCACCCGGTCAGCTCCACCACCCGCCATGACCGCCGGGCCTTGAAGCCCAGCCGCACCCGGCCGTCCTCACCGCGCCGCGCATGCAGGGCGATGCGGCGACGCACGCCCGGCGGGGTGGCCACCGTCGCCTCCACCTCGGTCTCGATCCCCTCGCGCGCCAGGGCCTCGATCACCAGATCGCGCTTCCACGCCAGATAGGGGCCGGCCGCCCAGTGCTGCAGCGGGGCGACCCCGCACGCGGCGTAGGTCTCCGACTGGATCGGAATCCGGTCCGGGCTGGCCTTGAGGATCTCGATGTCCTCGGCCCGGCCGTCCTTGACCACGGCGCGCACCACCTCGCCGGGCAGGGTCCCCGGGACGAAGACGGCTCCGGCGGGGGTTTCGGCGATCCCGTCGCCCTGGTGGCCCACGCGGGCGATGGTCAGTTGTTCGGACATGGCGCCCCCATACCCCGTCCCGTCCCCAAACCGAAACATGAACGAAGATGAACGGCCCGCTCAAAACCCGTTCAGGTTCGACCCGCCATAACGGGTCTCGACAAGGGGGCGCTGATCGGTCGGCGCCGGACCCGGGGCACGGAGCTGAACGATGAACGCCTTCCTGAAGAATTCCGCCGTCGCCATGGCCGCCGTGGCCGCCTGCGCCGCCGCCCTGCCCGCCTCGGCCCAGAGCTATGGCCAGAGCTACGGCTCATCCTACGGCTACGAGACCCGCCACGGGTACGGCCAGGCCCATGGCTACGAGACCGGCCAGGCCTACTACGACCAGTGCCTGCGGGACCGCCGCCAGCGCCAGGTGGCGGGCGGCGTGGTCGGCGCCCTCGTCGGCCTGGCCGCCGGGCGCGGCGTGGCCAGCCGCCGGGTCCGCAGCGAGGGCGGCGCCATGGGCGCCATTCTGGGCGCCGCCGTCGGCGCCGGCGTCGGCGGCTCCACCGCCGCCTGCCAGTCGGGCCAGTCGGGCCAGCCCTACAGCCCGTCCTACGGCGCGCCCGCCGGCTACGGCTACGACAACAGCCGCTACGATGACCGGTACGACCGCGACTACGGCTACCCGGATCGGGACCCGGGCTACGGCTACGGCCAGCCGGTCCGCGACTATGACAACACCGACCAGTGCCGCCTGGTCGAAAGCAACATCCGTCTTCCCGACGGCCGCGTGGAGAACCGCTACGTCCGCGCCTGCCCCGATGGAGACGGCCGCTATCGCGTCGTCGATTAAGTTTCAGCCCCCCTGTCGAATCGACGACGTGTAGGGAACCGCCGGTGGAGCAATCCGCCGGCGGTTTTTCCGCGCCGGCCCCGTCGCGCCCCGGCGGCGCCCGCTGGCCTTTTGCTCGCGCCTCCTATATGGAGCCCCCGCCTCCCTGATCCGCAAATCGAGCGGCCCGAACGGACCGAGCCGGTCCGCGCGCCCGCCCTTCACGTCTGAATGACCGCCATGAACCTTCGCAACGTCGCCATCATCGCCCACGTCGACCACGGCAAGACCACCCTTGTGGATCAGCTGCTGGCCCAGTCCGGCGTCTTCCGAGCCAATGAGGCGACCACCGAACGCGCCATGGACTCCAACGACCAGGAGAAGGAGCGCGGCATCACCATCCTGGCCAAGGCCACGAGCGTGCTGTGGAACGGCAAGGCGGGCGAAACCCGCATCAACATCATCGACACCCCCGGCCACGCCGACTTCGGCGGCGAGGTGGAGCGGATCCTGGGCATGGTGGACGGCTGCGTCCTGCTGGTGGACGCCGAAGAGGGCGTCATGCCCCAGACCAAGTTCGTGCTGACCAAGGCCCTGAAGATGGGCCTGAAGCCGATCCTCTGCATCAACAAGGTCGACCGCGCCCATGCCGACCCGGACCGGGTGCACCTGGAGACCATCGACCTGTTCTCGGCCATCGGCGCCAGCGACGAGCAGCTGGACTTCCCCCACATCTACGCCTCGGGCCGCAACGGCTGGGCCACCCTGGACCTGAACGAGAAGTCCGACACCCTCGCCCCCCTGTTCGACCTGATCGTCGACCATGTGCCCGAGCCCCCGGTCGCCCTGAACGTCGACAAGCCGTTCCAGATGCTGAACGTGCTGATCGAGTCCGATCCGTTCCTGGGCCGCCTGCTGACCGGCCGCATCGAGAGCGGCAAGGCCGTCCCCGGCATGGCCATCAAGGCTCTGGATCGGGACGGCAAGCAGATCGAGCAGGGCCGCATCACCAAGGTGCTGGCCTTCCGCGGCCTGAAGCGCCAGCCGGTGGACGAGGGCGCCCAGGCCGGCGACATCGTCGCCATCGCCGGCATGTCCAAGGCCACCGTGGCCGACACCCTGTGCGCGCTGGAAGTCACCGAGGCCCTGCCCGCCCAGCCCATCGATCCGCCCACCATCTCCATGACCGTGGCCGTGAACGACAGCCCCCTGGCCGGCCGCGAGGGCGACAAGGTGCAGAGCCGGGTCATCCGCGACCGCCTGCTCAAGGAAGCCGAGTCCAACGTGGCCATCCGCGTCACCCAGACCCCGGGCGCCGACGCCTATGAGGTCGCCGGCCGCGGCGAACTGCAGCTGGGCGTGCTGATCGAGAACATGCGCCGCGAAGGCTTCGAACTGTCCATCTCCCGGCCCCGCGTGGTCTATCAGACCGGCGAGAACGGCGAGCGGCTGGAGCCCATCGAGGACGTGGTCATCGACGTGGACGACGAGTACTCGGGCGTGGTCATCGAGAAGCTGTCGGCCCGCAAGGCCGAGCTGAAGGACATGGGCCCGTCCGGCGCAGGCAAGACCCGCATCCAGCTGATGTGCCCCTCGCGCTCGCTGATCGGCTACCAGGGCGAGTTCCTGACCGACACCCGCGGCTCCGGCGTGCTGAACCGCGTGTTCAGCCACTATGAGCCCTACAAGGGGGCCATCGAGGGCCGCCTGAAGGGCGTGCTCGTCTCCAACTCGGACGGCGACACGGCCGCCTTCGCCCTGTGGAACCTCGAGGATCGCGGCGTCATGTTCGTGGGCGCGGGCGAAAAGACCTACCAGGGCATGATCATCGGCGAGAACAGCCGGTCCGACGACCTGGACGTGAACCCCATCAAGGGCAAGCAGCTGACCAACGTCCGCGCCTCCGGCAAGGATGAGGCCGTCCGCCTGACCCCGCCGCGCCGCCCCTCGCTGGAACAGGCCATCGCCTACATCGAGAGCGACGAGCTGGTCGAGGTCACGCCCAAGTCCATCCGCCTGCGCAAGCAGGTGCTGAACCCCTCCTTCCGCAAGAAGCGCGTCAAGGACGACTGATCCTGAAGGCGCATCGCCCCATATCGGTCGGAAAACGGCCGATTGGGGCGGGCCCGGGGTCATTTCGGGGCGTGCGAAACAAAGCGAAATCTCCTGTGTTCACGTTTCCGCGAGCGCCTCCCGGCTCGCGAGAAGGAGATTTCATCATGATCCGCAAGACCGCTCTTCTGACCGGCGTGGCCGGCGCCCTGATGTTCGCCGCTCCCGCCTTTGCGCAGGATGCGACCCAGGATCCGGCGACCGACCCGCTGACCCAGCCCCCGGCCGCTGAAGCCGGGGTCGAAGCCCAGGCTGAACAGAGCGGCTCTGTCGCTCCGGGCGCCCAGGTGACGTCGTCCGACGGCGCTTCCCTCGGCATTCTCGAGGGCGCCGGCGTCGACGCCTCGGGTCAGCAGACCCTGCAGATCCGCGCTGACGACGGCCAGCTTCGCGAAGCCCCCATCGACGGCGCCACCCTGGACAACGGCGCGGTCGTCCTGACCTGGACCGAGGCCGAGTTCGACGCGGCCCCCGCGGTCGCAGACGCGTCCTCGAACGTTTCCGGGACCGAAGCCCCCCTTACGGGCGGCGAAGCGACCGAAGAGCCCAAGCCTGAAACCGAGGCTCTGCCCGAGCCCACGCCGGAGACCATGCAGCCGGTCGAGGATCCCCAGTCCTGATCCTGAACGCCCGCGCATAAGAAAAGGGCGGCTCTTTCGAGCCGCCCTTTTTGCCGTCTGAAGCTGCGCCTAGCGGCGCTTCACGAGGCCCAGAATAAACAGCAGGATGATCGCGCCGATCGTGGCGACGATGGTCGAGCCGATCCAGCCGCCCCAGGCGAAGCCCAGAGCATTGGCGACGAAGCCGCCGATCAGGGCGCCGATGATGCCCACGATCAGATTGGTCAGCAGGCCGTGGTTGCGGCCCATGATCTGTTCCGCCAGCCAGCCGGCGATGATGCCGATGATGATCCAGGCGATCCAACCCATTCCACCCATGTCGATTCCTTCCGTTGATAGTCGAGGTCGCGTCTGTAATGCGCCGGCGCGGCCAAGGTTGCCTGATTGCAGCCATATTGGGCGCCCGGTCCTGCGCCGCACCTCTCCCGGCGCGCGAACGCGGCACGGCCCTTGCCCCTGAAGAGGCGAGCTGTGCCGTAGTGGAACAGCGGTCGCCAAACGAGGAGGGGCTCACAATGGCCACCGAAATCGATCTTCATCTGGGACGCCGGCTGCGTCGCCGCCGCCGTCTTCTGGGCCTGACCCAGCAGCAGCTGGCCGTGCAGGTCGGCATCCGCTTCCAGCAGATCCAGAAGTATGAGTGCGGCGCCAACCGCATTTCGGCTGCCCGCCTCTGGCAGCTTGCGGAAGCGCTGGAGACGCCCGTCAGCTATTTCTATGACGGCCTGTCCGAAGCCCTGGAACGCAAGGACGCCGGCGGCGCCGGTCCCGGCAGCGGCGAGATGTTCTCCCGGAAGGAGACCATCGACCTGATCCAGGCCTATTACCAGCTCGGCGAACGTCCGCGCCGCCGCCTTCTGGACCTGGCCAAGTCGCTGCACGGCTCGCCGGAGCCGGCCTGAGGCCCATAAGATCGTGACGCGTCGGCGGGCGCGCTGTATGCCCGCCGGTCATGACCCCTTACGAAACCTTCGCCATTGATCTGGCCCGCGCCGCCGCCGCCGTGACCCTGCCCCTGTTCCGCACGGACTGCGGCGAGGAGGACAAGGGCCAGCCCGGCGCCTTCGATCCCGTGACCCGGGCGGACCGCGAGGCCGAGGCCGCCATGCGCCGCCTGATCGCCGAACGCTATCCGGACCATGGGGTGATCGGCGAGGAATACGGTGAGGATCGCCCTGACGCCGAGCACGTCTGGGTGCTGGACCCGGTGGACGGCACGCGCGCCTTTGTGGCGGGTCTGCCGTTGTGGACCAGCCTCATCGCCCTGCGCCATGAAGGCAAGCCGGTGACCGGCGTCATCGCCCAGCCGGTGCTGGACGAAATCTTCCTCGGCGGCCCGTCGGGCGCCGTGCTGATCAAGACCGGACAGGCGCCGTGCCCGCTGCAGGTCCGGGCCTGCCCGCGGCTGAACGATGCGGTCATCGCCACCACGGATCCGGACATCTTCACCGGCGCAGAACTGGGCGCCTGGACCCAGGTCCGCGCCGCGGCGCGGCTGGCCCGGCTGGGCTGCGACGCCTACGCCTACGCCATGATCGCCGCCGGGCGGATCGATCTGGTGGCCGAGACCTGCCTCAAGCCGTGGGACTGGTCCGCGCTCGTCCCTGTGGTGGAGGCCGCCGGCGGCAAGGTGGTCAACTGGCGCGGCCAGGCGCCCGACGACCGGGGCCAGGTGCTGGCTGTGGGCGATGCGTCCCTGATCGACCAGGCGCTGGTGACGCTGAGGCGCGCCGCGCTCTAGACCTGTCCGACCGCGTCGCCCGCAGGCGGCTGCGCGCCGCGCGGCGCCAGATAGTCGGCCATGGCGTCGAACTCGCGCAGGAAGACCGCACGGTGATCGTCACTCTCCATGATGATCTCGTGCAGCGCGCCGTCCACCTCCACATAGCGCCCCCGCCCAAGGCGCTTCGCGGCCCAGCGGTTGGTCTGTTTCCAGACCACGTCGTCCTCGCCGGCCTGCACGATGGAGACCGGAATCGAGACGCGCTTGAGCGCCTTGGGTTTCAGCGCCCGCTCGCCGATGTCGAAGGCCACCGCAAGCCACCCCCATGTGGGCCCGCCGAGGGCCAGGTGGGGACAGGCGTAAAGCTGCTGTCGCCACAGATCGTACCGGCCTTCGTCCGAGGTCAGGGCGTCGGTCTCGAAGGTGTGGTCGAAGGGATCGTCCGGATTGTCCAGCACATAGTCCCCGGCCTTGCCGTGACGCAGGTTCCACTTCACCGCCATCTTCGCCGACCACATGGATCGCTTGCCCGTGCGGACGCGCAGCATGGGGCTGGACAGAAGCGCGCCGGCGATGCGGCTTTCGCCGCCCTCGAGGGTCAGCAGGTTCAACGCCGCGCCCATGGAGTGGCCGACGGCGATCCACGGCTTCGGCAGGCGCGCCTCGAACGCATCCAGCAGGCGCGCGTAGTCGTCGAGAAATTCCTCCACCGCCCGGGCGTGGCCGCGCAGGCGGTCGGGCAGCAGACGCGCGGACAGGCCCTGACCGCGCCAGTCGTGGGCCAGAACGCAGAAGCCCCGGGCCAGCAGGTTGCCGATCAGTTCGAAGTACTTCTCGATCGGCTCGGTGCGGCCGGGGCTGAGGATCACGGTGCCGCGCGGGGCCCCCTCGACCGACGGCGAGGGCGTCCACAGGGCGGCGCGCAGGCGAAGACCGCCGGCGCCCCGATACCATTCTCCCACGCCGCCGGGCGGCGAGGATGCGCCCGGAACCCCCATCAGGGGCGCGTTGGCGGCGAAGGCCGCGGCGCGGTTGACAGCAGGTCCGCTCATTCGGGCTTCCGGAACTTCAGGGTCATGCGGTCGCTTTCGCCGATGGCGTCATAGCGGCTGCGGTCAAACTCGGGGTCGGGCGGCTCGCCCGCCGGAGCCGTCTGGCTGTTGGGCGGCAAGGTGTCCACGCCGAAGGGATGATCCTTGGTGTCCCGGGGATTGGCGTTGACCTCGCTGGCGGCCACGAAGACGAAGCCGGCCTCCGCCGCCAGTTGCTTGACGAAGGCTTCCTGCACATAGCCGGACGCTGCGGCAGGGTCCTGGTCGCCGCCCGATGCGCCGCGGTGCTGCTCCACGCCCAGGACGCCGCCCGGCTTGAGGGCGGCATAGGCGTCGGCGAACGCCTTTTCAGCGATTCCGGCCGCCATCCAGGCGTGCAGGCTGCGCAGAAACAGGACCATGTCGACGCTTCCGGCGGGCGCAAGCGGACCGCTGGTGGGGCCGAACGCGGTGATCTCCACATCCCCGTACAGCCGGCGATCACTGGCGAAACGTCCCTCGAAGCGGGCCATCACCTGACGCAGGGCGGGATCCGCGTCCGGGCCGATCTCGAAGCCTGCGGCGTACAGCTTGCCGCCGCCGCGGTTCAGGTAGGGGGCCAGGATCTCCGTGTACCAGCCCACGCCGGGCCACATCTCGATCACGTGCATGTCGGGCTGGATGCCGAAGAAGGTCAGGGTCTCGACCGGATGACGCCAGGCGTCCCGGGTCTGATCCTGCGCGCGCCACGGACCGGCGACGGCCCACTCCAGACTGCCCTCCGGCGGCGGCGGCGGCCCTTCGGGCTGGCCCGCCGGCGCCTCGGGTTCGTCCGATCGCCCGCACGCGGAAACCAGGGCGAGCCCGGCCGCCGCCGCGCCGCCTGCAAGAAGCCGCCGACGCGATGCGGACATCGCCTGATTCCAGGACCGATCAGCCATAAATCCCATGTGCCGCAAGACTCACGTTTCCGGGCCGCCCGCCACGGCCCCCGGGTCCGGACTTAAAGCGGTTCACCATACCCGTCAAAGCGGGCCGGCCAATCACCCCGGCGATCATTCCGGCTTGCGGAAACGCAGGGTCATGCGGTCGCTTTCGCCGATGGCGTCGAAGGCCGCGCGTTCCGCCTCGCTGAGCGTGCGGCCGCCCTGCTCGGTCCGCCGCACCGGCGGCAGGGTCCACACGCCGAAGGGATGATCCCGGTCATCGGCCGCGTTGGCGTTCAGCTCACTGCGGGCGTCCAGCTCGAAGCCCGCCGCCTGGGCCGCACGGATGACGTAGCTCTCCGGCACATAGCCGGTGGAGGCGGTGTCGGCGACATTGCGGCCCTCCTCCGCCCGGTGCTGCTCGACCGCCAGCACGCCGCCCGGCTTCAGGGCGCGGAAGAACTCGGCCATGTAGCGGTCCGTGAGGTCGGCGCGGGCCCAGTTGTGGAACGCGCGGGCCACCAGAACCAGGTCGGCCGTTCCGTCCTCGACGCCCAGACCCGAGACCGGTCCGAAATTCACCGCGCGGGCCGAGCCGCCGAACGCGGCCAGATCCTCGTCAAGACCGGCGCGGGCTTCGCGGGCGCGCTCGGAGACATCGGGCGCGTCCAGATCGATCCAGGCGGCCACGTATTCGCCGTTGGTGCGGGCCGCATAGGGCGCCAGAATCTCGGTCCACCAGCCGGCGCCGCCGGGCTCGATCTCGACCACCGTCAGGCCGGGGCGCAGGCCCCAGAAGGTCAGGGCCTCGTAGGGGCGGCGATACTGATCGCGCGCCCGGTTGGCCGGGGCGCGGCTGTTCGAGGCGATGACCTCGGCCAGCACCGCGTCCTCGGCGTGCACCGGCGCGGGGGCGGACCCGCGGGCGGGCGCCCCGGGCGTCTGGGCCAGGGCGGCGGGCGCGGCCAGGGCGAGAAGGGCGGCGGCGAGGGTCAGGCGGCGCATAGGGGTCTCCCGGTCATTAGGCGGCGTCTCCGTTGCGGGCACACTAAAGACCGCAGGTCCCCGGGCAAGCGGCGTTTGACGAATTCGCCCGGGCGCCTCTTGCGGCGGATTTCGACCCGCCTATTTCAGTCTCCGGAAGCGCCGGTTCGCCGGGCTTTCACGGTCGCGGCGGGGCCCATCAGGGACCGCCAAAGACCGACACCGTCCGTCCCCGGAAACGGGGCGGTTCAACCTTGCTGTGCATCAGGAGGATTGTAATGCGCACCATCGACTTCACTCCCCTCTACCGTTCCGCCGTGGGCTTCGACCGCATGGCCAGTCTGCTGGAAAGCGCCGCGCGCACCAGCGAGGCCGGCGGCTGGCCGCCCTACAACATCGAGACGACGGGCGAGAACGCCTACCGGATCGAGATCGCCGTGGCCGGCTTCAAGCCCGACGAGCTGAACATCGAGGTCAAGGAGAACCTGCTCACCGTCACCGGCCGGCGCACGGCCAATGACGAGAACGAACGCACCTTCCTGCATCGCGGCCTGGCCGAGCGCGACTTCGAGCGCCGCTTCCAGCTGGCCGACTATGTGGTGGTGACCGAGGCGGGTCTGAACAACGGCCTGCTGACCATCGACCTGAAGCGCGAACTGCCCGAGGCCCTCAAGCCCCGGCGGATCGAGATCAACGCCGGACCGGCCCTGATCGAGAGCAAGGGCAAGAAGGCGGCGTAACGCCTGACGCTTCGGCAACTGTGGAGGGCGGTCTTCGGGCCGCCCTTTCCTTATTCCTGGTCCAGCACCAGTCCCCGGACCCCGTGCATCTGGGCGGCGAGGAACTCGGCGTGCCGCGTCTGGGCCCCGTGCAGGGCTGCGCGGCTCAGGTCCGCCTGCACCAGGACGGCGCGGCGAAGATCCGCGCCCGAAAGGTCCGCGCCCCGCAGATAGGCGCCGGTCAGGTCTGCGGGCAGCAGCCGGTCCTGGGCGATCATCAGCGGCCCCAGCTGGACCTCGCGCAGGTCCGCGCCGGTCAGGCGGGCCCCTTTCAGGCGGGCGCCGCGCATGTCCGCGCCGCGCAGCTTGGCCGAGCGCAGGTCGGCGCCCTCCAGCTGGGCGCCCTGAAGCTGCACGCCCTCCATGTCGAGCCCGTAGAAGACGGCGCGTTTGGCCGACAGGCCCGTCAGCGTCAGGCCCCGGATGCTCTTCAGGCTGCGCAGGTCCACGTCGTCGAACACCGAGGGCTGGCCCTCGCCGCCGCCGGTCTCGCACCACAGGGCGTGTTCGCGCAGCATGTCGGCGGCGGGCAAGGTCGAGACGGGCGCGCCCGAGGACTTCTCGTCGGTGAGGGCGCCGGTCATGTCGGCGCCGTCCGCGCGCCACATGGCGCGCTTGGTGCCCACCAACACCGCGTCGCGCAGGTCGGCTCCTGTCAGGTCCGCGCCGGACAGATCGGCCCCGGCCAGGTCGGCGCCGTGAAAATTGGCCTGTTTGAGATTGGCCCGGACCAGCTTGCAGTCCTTCATCATGGCGCCGGAGAAGTCCGCGGCGATGGCGATGATGCCGCTGAGCTTGGACCGCTCCAGATTGGCGCCGGACAGATTGGCGCCCGAGGCGCGGGCGCGGTCCCGCACCAGATGCTCGACCATGCGGAAGCCCAGCTTGGAATCCGCCGCGGCAATGGCGCCTTCGCGCAGGTCCGCCTCGAACAGGTCCGCGCCCGTGAGGTCCGCGCCCCGCAGACATGCGCCGCGCAGATCGGCCCGGCGGAGGCTGGCTTCCACCAGCAGGGCGTCCTGAAGGTCGGCCCCGAACAGCACCGCGTTGTCCAGACGGGTTCCGCTCAGGTCGCACCCGCCCATGTCGGCGGCCGAGAAGTCCGCGTCGGTGAGGTTGCGGCCCCGGAGGCTCAGGCCCGACAGGTCCATCCAGGTGAACACCGCGCGGGCGCCGCCGGGCTTGGCCTGCCACAGCCGGTCGTGCCGGGCGCAGATGGCGTCCAGCTCGGCCTGGGTCAGCCGCCGTCTGTTGGCGGGATCGATGGGAGCGGATTGCGCCGACATGTCCGCAGCATGCCTGACCGCCGCTTAAGAAAGCGTTGGAATCCCGGCGCCTATCCCGTCAGCAGACCCTGTTCGGCCAGGGCGTCGGCCAGCGGGCCCGGCGCGGTCCAGAGGCGGGTGTAGCCGGCCTCCCCAAGCCGCTTCAGCTCGGTGGCCAGATCCGCCCTGGCCGAGGCCGCGAACTGGCCGTCGAAGCCGTCGCCGTCCTCGCTGACGCGCACCATGGGCCGGCCGGTCTCCAGACGGTGAAGGTAGCCCTCGTACAGGATCGCGGCCTCCTCGCTGAGGACGCCGGTCTCGACCTCGAGCCCCTTCGCCTTGACCCGCTCCACCCCCCGTCCGGCGGCGAAGGGCGACGGGTCGAGGCAGGCGATGACCACCCGCGCCACGCCGGCGTCGATCAGATACTGGGCGCAGGAGGTGCGGCCCGACGACCGGGCGCCGCAAGGCTCCATGGTCACATAGGCGGTGGCGCCGCGGGCCTGGTCGCCGGCGGCGGGCACGGCCTGCTCCTCCGCGTGCGGACGGCCGCCCGGCGCCGTGGCGGCCTCGGCGACAATTTCGCCGTCCCTGACCACCACGCAGCCCACGGCGGGGTTCGGCCAGGTCTTGCCCATCTGGTCCTTCGCCAGCCCGATGGCGCGGCGCATGAATTCCTGATCGCGCATGTCCGGCATCACAGGGCCGGCAGGGGCTGGGCCCTGTCCTCGTCCAGATAGCGGGCCGAAACCGGCTTCAGGTCGCCGTCCAGCTCGATGTCCAGCGGGTTGCCGGTGGGGATCTCCACCCCGACGATGCGATCGTCCGGCACCTCGAACAGATGCTTGACGATGGCCCGCAGCGAGTTGCCGTGGGCGGCGATCAGCACGTTCTCGCCCGCCTTCAGGCGCGGGGCGATGGCGCTGTTCCAGTAGGGAAGGACCCGCTCCAGGGTGATCTTCAGGCTTTCGGTGTCCGGGATGTCCTGCCCGGCGTAGCGGGGATCCGCCGCGAAATCGAACTCGCCGCCGGGGGCCAGCGGCGGCGGCGGCGTGTCATAGCTGCGCCGCCAGATCGTCACCTGCGCCTCGCCGTGCTTTTCAGCCGTCTCGGCCTTGTTCAGCCCGGTCAGGCCGCCGTAGTGGCGCTCGTTCAGGCGCCAGTCCTCGATCACCGGCACATCCTTCAGACCCGCCGCTTCCAGCGCCATGGCGCCCGTGCGCTTCGCCCGGTTCAGCACCGAGGTGAACATCACGTCCGGCTTGAAGCCCGCCCCGGCGATCAGTTCGCCGCCGCGCGTGGCCTCGGCCTCGCCCTGCTCGGTGAGATCCACATCCACCCAGCCGGTGAAGCGGTTCTCCAGGTTCCACTGGCTCTGGCCATGTCGCAGCAGGATCAGTCGGGGCATCGGTGTCTCCAGTTGGGCCTGACCGGGTAGGACCGGCGCGGGCGGGGGTCAACCCGCAAGCGCGGCGCCGCACCATCGGTTTCGCGCGATGTTGTGACCCGGGAAACGCCCCTGCTATAGCGGAGCCATGCGCAACCGGCTGTTCTTTCCCCTGATGGCCCTGATCGCCGTCGCCATGGTCGCCCTGGCCCTGAACTGGCCCGAGGGCGAGGCCGGACGGGGCATGGCGCCGGCCGACGCGCCGCAGGGCGCATCCGCCGGCTGACGTCCTTGCGGGGGAAGCCATGCCGAAACCCGGTTCCGGACCCGTCGCCCCCGCCGCTGACGACGAGACCCGCCCCCGGGTGACGCCCTCGGGATTCCGCGAGTATGACGCCCGCTGGATTCTCGGCCCCGACATCAACCTCGCCGGGCTGCAGGCCCTCGGTCTGGGACTGGCGACCTGCGTGCACGCGCTCGGGGCGCGCCCGCGCATCGTGACCGGCCACGATTTCCGGTCCTACTCGGAGAGCGTCAAACACGCCCTGACCGCCGGGCTGATGCAGGGCGGCATGGAGGTGCTGGACATCGGCCTGGCCCTGTCGCCCATGGCCTATTTCGCCCAGTTCGCCCTGGACGCCCCCTGCGTGGCCATGGTGACGGCCAGCCATAACGAGAACGGCTGGACCGGGGTGAAGATGGGCGCCGGGCCGCCGCTGACCTTCGGGCCGGAGGAGATGGCGCGGCTGAAGACCATCGTGCTGAACGGCGAGGGCGTCGCCCGCCCCGGCGGCCGGCTGGAGCGCATAGAGGGCTTCCGGGAGCGGTATCTGGAAGAGGTTGCGCGCGGGGCGAGCGTGCGCCGCCCCCTCCGGGTGGTGGTCGCCTGCGGCAACGGCACGGCCGGCGCCTTCGCGCCCGAGGCCCTGCGCCGCATGGGCGCCGAGGTGATCGAGACGGACTGCGAGCTCGACTGGACCTTCCCGCGATACAATCCCAACCCCGAGGACCACGCCATGCTGGTGCACATGGCCGAACGGGTGAAGGAGACCGGCGCCGATCTGGCCCTGGGGTTCGACGGCGACGGGGATCGCTGCGGCGTGGTGGACGACGCCGGCGAGGCGGTCTTCGCCGACAGGATCGGGCTGCTGCTGGCCCGCGACCTGTCCGCCCGGCGCCCGGGCGCCGTTTTCGTGGTCGATGTGAAGTCCACGGGGCTGTACAGGACCGATCCGGTGCTGGCGGCAAACCGCGCCGCCACCGTCTACTGGAAGACCGGCCACAGCCACATCAAGCGCAAGATGGCCGAGCTGCAGGCCTTGGCCGGCTTCGAGAAGTCGGGGCACTTCTTCTTCAACGCCCCCCTCGGGCGCGGCTATGACGACGGCCTCGTCGCGGCGGGGGCGGTGCTGGCCCTGCTGGACCGCAATCCGGACAGGCGCCTGTCACAGCTGACGGCGGCCCTGCCCGACGCCTTCACCTCCCTGACCATGAGCCCGCACTGCGCCGACGAGGCCAAATATGCGGTCGTGGAGGCGGTGACCCGGGACTACCTGGCCCTGCAGGCGGCGGGCGGCCGGATTCTGGGCCGCAGGGTGGCGGAGGTCCTCACCGTCAACGGCGCCCGGGTCCAGCTTGAGGACGGCTCGTGGCTGCTGGTCCGCGCTTCATCCAACAAGCCGGAGCTGACGGTGGTCGTCGAGAGCCTGAAATCCGGGGCCGACATGCGCGATCTGTTCCGCCGGGAGGTGAAGCCCCGGCTGGCCGCCCACGACGCCGTGGGCGCCTGGAATCAGGAGATCTAGACCAGGGTCAGCAGGCCGATCAGGCCCAGCGCCAGCACGCCCAGCAGGAGCAGGGACAGCACCGCGGCCAGGGCGACGCGGGGCCCCGACCGGAGCACCGCGCGCAGGTCCGTGGTCAGGCCCAGCGCCGCCATGGCGATCACCGTGAGCACGCCCGCCACGGCGGTGATCGGGGCGATCAGCGCCTCCGGAATCAGGCCGAGGGACCGCAGCGCCGCCATGGCGATGAACCCGAGAATGAACCAGGGGACCAGGCGCGCCAGACCCGGCTTCTGGCCCGCCCGGTCCGGCGCGGTCAGGGCCAGGACGACGCACACCGGGCCCAGCATCAGGACACGGGTCAGCTTGACCAGGGTGCCCACCTGCGCGGCCGCCAGCCCCATGGGCGCCACCGCCGCCAGCACCTGCGGCACCGCATAGACCGTCAGCCCCGCCAGCACGCCCGCGTCGGTGATCGACAGACCCAGCAGGTCCGCCACCACGGGCAGCAGCAGC
The DNA here is from genome assembly GCA_036963825.1 of Brevundimonas sp. Classification (GTDB taxonomy): domain Bacteria; phylum Pseudomonadota; class Alphaproteobacteria; order Caulobacterales; family Caulobacteraceae; genus Brevundimonas. The sequence continues at coordinate 26,258 of JBALUZ010000002.1, read as the reverse complement.
ACCATGCCGACCCCCAGCACCGCGGTGAAACCGATGGCGGCGGAGACCTCCTCGCCTTTCGCACCGATCACCGGCGCCACGGCCACAATGGCGGAGTTGCCGCAGATGCCGTTGCCGCAGGCCACCAGCAGGGCGGCGTTGCGCGACAGGCCGCACCACCGGCCCAGCCAGTAGCCGCCGGTCACGCCGACCGCGACCACCAGCACGATGCCCAGCAGCAGCGCCGGGCCCATGGCCGCCAGGGCCGGGGCGCTGAGCGAGGCGCCCAGCAGGACCACCGCCACCTCAAGCAGAAAGCCGGCGCTGAACGCGACGCCGGCCCGGAAGGTCTCCGGCGGCGGCCAGAGGGTCCGTACGCCGGCGCCGATCAGGATGGCCAGCACCAGGCCTTCCAGCCAGATGCGGTCGAACACCCGCGTCTCGAAACTCTGCACCCCCATGGCCACCGCCGCGACCGCGAGGCTGAGCGCCACGCCGGGCGCCAGCGCCGTCATCCGGGACAGGGGGGACCTCGGGGTCATGCGCCGCGACCGTCAGCCGGCCGCCGTGACCGCCTCGGCGATGCCGTCGACCACGGCGTCCACCAGTCTTGCGTCGTCGCCCTCGGCCATGATGCGGATCAGCGGCTCCGTGCCGGAGGCGCGCACCACGACGCGGCCGGACCCGTTCAGACGCGCCTGGCCGGCGGCGATGGCGTCGGTGACGCCCTTGTCCGCCAGGGGGTTCCCCCCCGAATGGCGCACGTTCTTCAGTTTCTGGGGCACCGGCTCGAACTGCGCCGCCAGTTCGCTCATGGGCTTGCCGGACTCCACCAGCACGGCCAGCACCTGGAGCGCGGCGATCAGGCCGTCGCCGGTGGTGGCGTGGCGGCTCAGGATCAGGTGGCCGGACTGCTCGCCGCCCACATTGAAGCCGCCCTCGCGCATGCGCTCCATGACATAGCGATCGCCCACCTGGGTCCGCTCCAGCGTCAGGCCGTCGCCCTTCAGGACGCGCTCCAGCCCCAGATTGGACATGACCGTGGCCACGATGCCGCCGCCGGTCAGGATGCCCCGCCGGGCCCAGTCGCGGGCGATCAGGGCCATGATCTGGTCGCCGTCGATGACCCGGCCCTTCTCGTCGCACAGGGCCAGCCGGTCCGCGTCGCCGTCCAGGGCGATGCCGATGTCGGCGCCGTAGCGCTTCACCGCCTCGGACAGGGTGCGCGGATGGGTGGAGCCGCATTCGGCGTTGATGTTCAGGCCGTTGGGCTCCACGCCCACGGGGAAGACATCGGCGCCCAGCTCGTAGAGGGTGGTGGGCGCGACCCGGTAGCCGGCGCCGTTGGCGCAGTCCACGGCGATGCGGAGGCCGTTCAGGTTCAGCTTGCGGGGGAAAGTCGCCTTGGCGATCTCCACATAGCGGGCCTGGGCGTCGTCGATGCGCTTGACCCGGCCCAGGGCGTCCGGCGCGGCCAGCCCCTCGCCCAGATCCTCGCCCATGAGGGCCTCGATCTTCAGCTCCATCTCGTCCGACAGCTTGTAGCCGTCCGGGCCGAACAGCTTGATGCCATTGTCGGCGAAGCTGTTGTGGGAGGCCGAGATCATCACGCCCAGGTCGGCGCGCATGGAGCGGGTCATCATCGCCACCCCCGGCGTGGGCAGGGGCCCGAAGGTGCGCACGTCCATGCCCACGCTGGCGAAACCGGCCACCAGCGCCGGCTCGATCATGTAGCCGGACAGGCGGGTGTCCTTGCCGATCACCACCAGATGGCGGCGCTCGTCGCCGGACATGAACAGCTTGCCCGCCGCCAGGCCGACGCGCAGGGCCACTTCGGCGGTCATGGGATATCGATTGGCCTGGCCCCGGATGCCGTCGGTGCCGAAATAGCGTCGCTTGCTCACGATCCCTCCCGCGTCCGCCGGGAAACCTGGCGAAACGTCATTTTAGTGTGGCGGTCACGACGCTTCCGTTAAAGCCGGTTGGACGATGCCCGCCATGTGCATGCGGGCTTAACGCCGGGCGCGGCCTGTGCCAAGCAGCGTGAAATCTTCCGGCCCAGGAGAACTGTCAGACCATGTGCGGAATCATCGGCGTGACCGGCGCGGCCCAGGTGGCCCCCCTGCTGATCGACAGCCTCAAGCGGCTGGAATACCGGGGCTATGATTCCGCGGGGGTCGCGGCCCTCGTCGACGGCCGCATCGAGCGGCGCCGGGCCAAGGGCAAGATCCGCGAGCTGGAGGCGGTGCTGGCCGACCAGCCCGTGCGCTCGGTGGTCGGGATCGGCCACACCCGCTGGGCCACCCACGGCCCGCCCACCGAGCCCAACGCCCACCCGCACAAGGCCGGCCGGGTGGCGGTGGTGCACAATGGCATCATCGAGAATTTCGCCGAGCTCAAGGCCGAGCTGGAAGCGGCCGGCCGCGTCTTCGAAAGCCAGACCGACACCGAGGTGGTGGCCCACCTGATGGACGCGCAGCTGGAGGCGGGCGATGCGCCCATGACCGCCTTCCGCGCGGTGCTGGACCGGCTGACCGGCGCCTATGCCCTGGGCGTGCTGATCGAGGGCCACGACGACCTGATCCTGGGCGCGCGCAAGGGCAGCCCGCTGGTGGTGGGCTGGGGCGAAGGCGAGATGTATCTGGGTTCCGACGCCCTGGCCGTGGGCCCGTTCACCCAGAAGATCAGCTATCTGGAGGAAGGCGACTACGTCGCCCTGACCCGGGACGGCGCCGACATCCGCGACGAGCAGGGCCGCCAGGCGAACCGGCCGGTGGTGGTCGTCTCGGCGTCCGCGGCCATGGTGGAGAAGGGCGAGTACCGCCACTTCATGGAGAAGGAGATCCACGAGCAGCCCGACAGCGTCCAGCACACCCTGTCGGCCTATCTGGATCTGGTGGCCCAGAAGGTGAAGCCGCAGGACGCCATCGACCTGACGAAGATCAGCCGCATCCAGATCGTGGCCTGCGGCACCGCCTTCTACGCCGGGGAGATCGCGCGCTACGCCTTCGAGCGCCTGGCCGGCGTGCCCTGCGACGTGGAGATCGCGTCCGAGTTCCGCTACCGCAGCCCGGCCCTGACCCCCGGCACCCTGGTGGTGGCGGTGAGCCAGTCCGGCGAGACCGCCGACACCCTGGCCAGCCTGACCTGGTGCAAGGGGCAGGGCTTCGACACCGCGGCGGTGGTCAACGTCCACACCTCGTCCATGGCGCGCGAGGCGGCGGCCATGTGGCCCACCTGGGCGGGGCCGGAGATCGGCGTCGCTTCGACCAAGGCCTTCACCGCCCAGGTGGCGGCGCTGCTGTCGCTGGCGCTGGCGGCGGGCGTGGCGCGCGGCCGGGTGGCGCCCGACGAGGAGGCGCGGCTGGTCAAGGCCCTGTTCGAGGCCCCCCGCCTGATCGCCGAGACCCTGCAGGCCGACGACGACATCCGGGCCGTGGCCCACGACCTGTCGAAGGCGTCGGACGTCCTGTTCCTGGGCCGGGGCGCCATGTTCCCCCTGGCCATGGAGGGCGCCCTGAAGCTGAAGGAGATCAGCTACATCCACGCCGAGGGCTACGCCGCCGGCGAGCTGAAGCACGGCCCCATCGCCCTGGTGGACGAGGAGACCCCCGTCATCGCCCTGGCCCCCCTGGACGAGGTGTTCGAGAAGACCGCCTCCAACCTCCAGGAAGTGGCCGCGCGAGGCGGCCCGGTGGTGATGATCACGGCGCAGGGCGCGCCCTCGCCCCACGGCGCGGCCGTGCGGCGGATCGAGATCCCGCCGTGCGACCCCTTCATCGCGCCGCTCGTCTATGCGGTGCCGGTGCAGCTGCTGGCCTACTACACGGCCGTGCAGAAGGGGACCGACGTGGATCAGCCGCGCAACCTGGCCAAGTCCGTCACGGTCGAATAGGCGCGCCGCCTTCGGGCGGCGGCGGGCTGGCGGCGGGGCTTTCGTCCGGCCCCCGCTCCGGCAGGACGGGCGGCGTCTGCGGCATGGCGGCGGCGTCCTGGCCCACGGCGGGCGGCACCTCCGCCTCCTCGGGCGGCATGACCAGATCCGCCGGAACGTCGAGGGTTTCCGCCGTGGTGGGCGGCACGACGGGGGCGTCCGGCTCCTGCTCGCCACACGCCACGAGGGCCAGGGCGGACACGGAGACGGCGAGGACGGCGAACGGTCGGATCATGTCTGGGCCTTTCGGGGGCGAACGGTCGAGCCGCCACGACATCACATCGCGGAACCGTCCGCCAGCCCGGCGGTTCCGCCCTGCATCGCCGCGCGGGGACATTTGCAGCGCCGCCCGAAGCGCCTATCAACGGCCTCGCCGACCTGATCCCAGACTGGAGCCTTCATGACCGACGCCAACTCTCCCCGACGTGTTCGCAAGGCCGTCCTGCCCGTAGCGGGCCTCGGCACCCGGGTCCTGCCCGGCACCAAGACGACGCCGAAGGAACTGCTGAACGTCGTGGACCGGCCGATCCTGAGCTACATCGTCGAGGAGGCGCGGGAGGCGGGCATCGAACACATCGTCTTCGTCACCGGCCGGGCGAAGCAGGCCATCGAGGACTATTTCGACCACCAGATCGAGCTGGAGGCCCAGCTGGAGGCCAAGGGCAAGACGGACATCCTGGAGATGATGAACGCCGAGCTGGCCCGCGCCGGCGAGATGAGCTTCACGCGCCAGATGAAGCCGCTGGGCCTGGGCCATGCGGTGTGGTGCGCCCGGGACATCGTCGCCGACGAGCCCTTCGCCGTGATCCTGCCCGACGTGATCGTGGACGCCGCCCCCGGGGCCCTGAGGCAGCTGGTCGACGTCTATGAGGAGGTCGGCGGCAATGTCATCGGCGTCGAGGCGGTGCCCGAGGACATGACCCACAAATACGGCATCGTCGATCCGCTGGAGCGCACCGGCAACCGCATCGCCATGAAGGGCATGGTGGAGAAGCCGGCGAAGGGGACCGCCCCGTCGAACCTGTCCATCTCGGGCCGCTACATCCTGCAGCCCCAGATCTTCCACCTGCTGGAGACCCAGGAGCGCGGCGCGGGCGGGGAGATCCAGCTGACCGACGCCATGGCCCGCCTGATGACGGACCAGGCCTTCACCGCCGTCGAATACCAGGGCGTCACCCACGACTGCGGCGACAAGATCGGCCTGCTGCGCGCCAATGTGGCCCTGGCCCTGAAGCGCGAGGATCTGGGCGCGGCCGCCCGGGAGGCGATCTCGGCGCTGCTGTAGTCGCGCGGCCCTAGTCGTCGGTGCGGTAGCGCCGGCAGTCCTCGCTGGAGCCGTCGCGCACGCGGCGTTCACACGCCCGGCGCTCGGCCCGCAGGGTTTCGGCGTCCGAGGTGGTGACCGCATCGACCCCGGCGCCCAGCACGGCGCCGGTGGTCTTCACCCCGGCGCCCACCACCGCCCCGGTGACGCCGACCGCCGTGCCGACGATGCAGCCCTGCGCCGTCAGGGCGGCGACGGCCGAGAAGGCCAGGACGGCGACGGAGCGGAGGGCGCGGGCGAAGGTCATCGCCAAGCAGTAGCAGACGCCGACTGAATGCCAAGCGGCTCTGGCGCGACAAGCCCGCGCCAGAGCTGCAGCGCCACCGTCAGGGTGATCAGGGGCAGGCCCAGTTCGCCGATCTCCTCCACAGCCAGAAGCGCGGCGGTCAGGCCCTCGGCCGGCTGCAGCCCCCAGTCCCGCATGTATCGCGGCAGGCCGTCGATGATCTTCAGGACCGGCAGAACGGCCACAAGGGTGATCAGCCCCGCCAGGGCCGGGCGATCGTCCCGGCGCAGGCGGCGGACCTCGGACCAGACGCCGCGGGTCAGGGCGACGAGGGCCACGAGCAGTCCCGCCACCACCGCGGCGGAGATCAGCTTCTCGGCGGCGGGAACGGCCGCCGAGCTGTACTGCTTCAGGCTGAACACGCCGTGGGTGGTGAAGGCCTTGTGCAGGTCGATCTCACGCCCCGCCATGAAGATGGATCCCAGGCAGAGCAGGCCGAAGAGACTGCGGCGGGTGACCCACAGAACCAGCATCAGGGCCGCCGCCATCAGATGCAGCGCGGCGCTGGCCGCCTCGACCGGTCCGTCCTCGACCAGGGCCGCGCTCGCCAGGTCGGCGGGCGTGACGACATGAAAGGCCAAAGCGACGCAGACCGATGCAGCGAAAACCGAAAGGGCGAGGTCCGGCCGCGCAAACACTGCGGGCACCCGGGACGCGACTGAACTGGAAACCATCCGGGAACGCTACAAATCTGAAGTTGCCGAGGCCCCTTCAATGCATCCGGAGACGGAGGGTTTCAGCCCATCTGCCCCCGGTGCCGCAGCATGGCGTCCGCCAGCACGCAGGCGGTCATGGCCTCGACCACCGGAACACCACGCAGACCGACGCAGGGATCGTGACGGCCTTTGGTGCGCAGGTCGGTTTCCGTCCCGTCGCGAGTGACGGTGCGCCGCAGGGTCAGGATCGAGGACGTGGGCTTGAAGGCGACGCGCGCCGTCACCGGCTGGCCGGTGGATATGCCGCCCAGCACGCCGCCGGCCCTGTTGGACAGGAAGACGGGGGCGCCGGTCTCGTCGAGGCGCATCTCGTCGGCGTTCTCCTCGCCGGTCAGGGCGGCGGAGCCGAAGCCGGCCCCGATCTCCACGCCCTTGACCGCATTGATGGACATCAGCGCCCCGGCCAGCTCGGCGTCGATCTTGCCGTAGAGGGGCGCGCCCCAGCCGGCGGGCACGCCGGTCGCCTCGACCGCCACCACGGCGCCAATGGAGGAGCCGGCCTTGCGGATCTCGTCCAGATAGGCCTCCCAGGCCGGAACCACCTCGGCGCCGGCCGCGAACAGGGCGTTGTCGCCGACGGCGGCGAAGTCGATCCGGTCCTCCTCGATGCGGTGCGGGCCGAGCTGGACCACGCCGGCGCGGATGGTCACGCCGGCCCCCAGCACCTTGCGCGCCACGGCCCCGGCGGCGACGCGGCAGGCGGTCTCGCGCGCGGAGGACCGGCCGCCGCCGCGATGGTCCCGCACGCCGTATTTGGCCTGGTAGGTGAAGTCGGCGTGACCCGGCCGGAAGGCGCGGGCGATCTCGCCGTAGTCCTTCGACCGCTGGTCGGTGTTCTCGATGAGGATGGCGATGGGCGCGCCGGTGGTGACCGGACCCTCGCCGTCGTCGAAGGTGCCGGACACGATGCGGCATGCGTCGGCTTCGCGGCGCTGGGTGACGAAGCGCGATCCGCCGGGCTTGCGCCGGTCCAGCCAGGGCTGGATGTCCGCCTCGACCAGGGGGATCCCGGGCGGGCACCCGTCGACGACGCAGCCGATGGACGGGCCATGGCTTTCACCCCAGGTGGTGACGCGGAAGAGATGGCCGAAGGTGTTGTGGGACATGGCCTACAGCCTCTAGGCCGCGAGGCGCTCTGACGTCCACACCGAACTGAAGCGGGCCAGCAGGTGTTCGGCCGCCGAGGGGGCGCCGGCGACCGCTTCCAGCGTCACGAACAGGCGACCGGCCGGGCGGGACCCGCGGGCCGGCAGGCCGAGCCCTTTCAGGCACAGACGCACCGGCCCCTCCATGCCGCCGACCACCCAGGCCCGGCGCGGACCGGCGTGGGTGTCGACCTCCACGCGGCCGCCGTCCGCCAGCAGGCGCGGGTCCACGGGGCTGGTCATGAACAGATCGTCGCCAAGGACGCTCAGGCCGTCGGCGGCGCGGATGAGCACGGGAAGATACAGGTCGCCGCCGTCGGGCGCCGCACGCCTCAGGCGCACATGCTCGCCGGTGCGCAGGCCGGCCGGGACCATGATGCGCAGGGCGCCGCGTCCAGGAAGGGCCACCGTGGCGCAGGCGCCGTGGATGGCTTCCAGCGGGCTCAGCACCACCACCGGCAGCGGCGCGGGCCGGGCCCTGGGCGCGTCCAGCGCCGGGCCGAGGCCGCCGCGTTTCTGGATCAGGCGATAGGCCTCGATGACCCGGCGGAAGCGGTCGGCGTCGCCGCCGGGCTGATCAGGGCGGGCCGCCTTGACCGCGGCGCGAAACAGCTCCGCCAGCCGGCGCGGCTCCACGGGGCCGTGCAGGCCGAGGAGACCGTAGGCGTCACGCAGGGTCAGGGTCTGGGCGGTCATACCGCCGATTGGCGGACAATATGGTCAAGGCGGGGTTAACCGTGACGTTGGACCTCCCCCAGCCGCCCGTGAAGGCGTAAGAACAGGCCATGAGCGATCACCCGATTCCGCCGAGCCCGACCGCCGAAGACTACGCCGCCCAGCTGGCCGCCAATGCTGACGAGGCCCAGTTCGAACGGGACGCGCCCCTGCCCCTGTTTCTTGAATGGATGGCGGACGCCCGACGTTCGGAGCCCAACGACTCCAACGCCATGGCCCTGGCCACCGTCGACGGCGAAGGCCTGCCGGACTGCCGCATGGTCCTGCTGAAGGGCGTGGATGAGCGGGGCTTCGCCTTCTACTCCAACCGGAGCAGCGCCAAGGGCGGGCAACTGACCGGCCAGCCGAAGGCGGCCCTGCTGTTCCACTGGAAATCCCTGCGGCGCCAGGTGCGGGTGCGCGGCGCCGTCGAGCCCGTCAGCGAAGCGGAGGCGGACGCCTATTTCGCCAGCCGGGCGCGCGAGAGCCGCATCGGCGCCTGGGCCTCGGCCCAGTCCCGGCCGCTGGACAGCCGGGAGACGCTGGAAGCCGCGGTGCGCGAGGCGGAGGCGCGGTTCGAGGGCGCCGAGCCGCCCCGGCCCGACTACTGGACCGGATGGCGCGTCGTTCCCCAGCAGATCGAGTTCTGGCGCGACCGGGCGTTCCGGCTGCACGACCGGCTGCGGTTCGACCGCGACGGCGAGGCCTGGCGCCGGACCCGGCTCTATCCCTGACCCGTCCCGTAGCGGGCCAGAAAGGTGTCCACCGCCTGGCTGGCGATGCATCGGGCGCCGCGGCGGGTCTGGACGCCATCGCCCGTGACCATGGGCACGAAGAACACGGGGTGCTCGATCATGCCCATCAGCTGCCCCGCCGCCCATGAGGGCCTGTCGACCTTCAGGGATCCCCTCTCCGCCTGGTCGCGGATCACCTGCATCAGGACGCCGCCGATCTCCGCGCGGCCGCGCTCGAAGAAGCCGTCGGCGGTGGACTGGAAGCGTTTCCGCTCGGCCATGACCAGCCGGAACACGGCGCGCACAAAAGGGTCGCCCATGAACCCGGCGTAGGTTTCGGCGAATCCGACGAGCTGCTCGCGCACCGTCCCGCCGCGCACCTGGACACCCTCGAGCTGGCGGGCGAAGTCGTCGGACGCGTCGTCGATGACCTGAACGAACAGGTCCGTCTTGGAGGGGAAGAAGGTGTAGAGGGTGGCCGTGGAAACAGACGCATCCCGGGCGATCGCCTCCATGCGCGCGGCGGCGTAGCCGTCAGCCATGAAGTGCCGCCGGGCCACATGGAGCAGGTCTCTTCGCTTGTGCTGGACGCCCCCGGCGTCATCGCCCCCCTTGACGGTCTCGGTCATGAAAGCGATCGGCTCCTGCCCACGACTGACGAATTTACCATACCGATGGTCTGCGACCCGGGCGGGCAAGGCAAGAGACAGAAACGCGGGTTTCCCTCAGACCCCGCGCAGCGTCTTCAGAAGGGGATGAGCCAGGACGGGCGCGGCAAGCCGGTCCACCGCCTCGACGTCCTCGAGCACCACGGCCGCCGTCTGATCCGCCACCACGAAGTCGGCCACCGCACGCGCCGGTTCGGTGAAGCGCTCATGTCCGGGCCGCACGGTCTTCAGATACTGGTCGATCACCGATCCGGCGGTGCGGCCGCGCTCGGCCTGATCGCGCAGCAGGCGGCGGATGAAGCGGATGTCGGCCGGCGTATCCACGAACACCTTCAGGTCGAAGAGGTCGGCGACGGCGGGCGTGGCCAGAAGGTGAATGCCCTCGACGATCACCACCGGCGCGGCGGGCACCGGGGTCCCGCCCGGCTCGCGGCCGTGGTGGATCAGGGAGTAGACGGGGGCCTGCACCGCCTGCCCGGCCTTGAGCGCCGCCAGGTGCGCCGCCAGCAGGGCGTGATCCCGGGCGGCCACATGGTCGAAGTCGAAGGCGGCCGGATCGAAGTCCGGCAGGGCGGCGGCGTCCACATAGTACCAGTCCTCCAGCACGACCGTGGCCTGGTCCGGCCCCAGGGCGCGGGCCAGGGCCTGGGCCAGGGTGCTCTTGCCGGAGCCGGACCCTCCGGTGATGGCGATGAGAAGGCTCAAGGGGGCATGCTCCGCGATGGACGAGGGCCGTCCTTTAGGGCTTTCTAGGCGGGCTGGCCAAGGCCGGGCGCCTTGCCTGCCCTAGCGTCACGTTGCTTAACGTCGATCACCAAAGTAGCTTCAAGACAAAGCGCCGCTCTCAACAAGGCGCACATGGAGGGATGCATGCTGGGACGAATGCAGGACTGGCCGCTGACGGTCGACCGGATCATCGATCGCGCCAGCGTCTGGCACGGCCATCGCGAGATCGTCACCCGCACGGTGGAAGGGCCCATCGTCCGCACGACCTATGCGGACGTGCACCGCCGGGCCAAGCGCGTGTCGAACGCCCTGGCCGGCTGGGGAATCAAGCTGGGCGACCGGGTCGCCACCCTGGGCTGGAACACGGCGCGCCACATGGAGGCCTGGTACGGCATCATGGGCATGGGGGCGGTGTGCCACACCCTGAACCCGCGCCTGCATCCCAGCCAGATCGCCTTCATCATCAATCACGCCGAGGACAAGGTCATCTTCGTCGACCTGACCTTCGTGCCGATCCTCGACGCCATCATCGCCCACTGCCCGACGGTGGAGCGCGTGGTCATCATGACCGACGAGGTCTCGATGCCCGAGACGAAGCTGCCCAACGCCGAGTGCTATGAGTACGTGCTGTCCGAACAGTCCGAGGACTTCACCTGGGGCGGCTTCGACGAGCGGACCGCCTGCGGCCTGTGCTACACCTCGGGCACCACGGGGGACCCCAAGGGGGTGCTGTACTCGCACCGCTCCAATTTCCTGCACACCCTGATCACCATGAGCTCGGACATCATGGGGGTGACCGGGGCGGACGTGATCCTGCCGGTGGTGCCCATGTTCCACGCCAACGCCTGGGGCGTGGCCTTCTCCGCCCCCGCCGTGGGGGCCAAGCTGGTGATGCCGGGCGCGCGCATGGACGGCGAGGCCATCTATGAGCTGATCGAGGCCGAGGGCGTGACCTTCTCGGCCGCCGTGCCGACGGTGTGGCAGATGCTGCTGCAGCACGTGGCCGCCAACGACCTGAAATTCTCCACCCTCAAGAACGTGCTGATCGGCGGCTCGGCCCTGCCCGAGGCGCTGGTGCGCGGCTTCCATGAGCTGGGCGTGGACGTGCGCCAGGGCTGGGGCATGACCGAGACCTCGCCCGTGGGCACGGTCTCGACTCCCACGCCGGAGATCGCCCACCTGTCCTACGACGAGCAGATGCCGTTCCGCCTGAAGCAGGGCCGCCCGCCGGTGGGCATCGAGCTGAAGCTGGTCACCGACGACGGGGAGAAACTGCCCCACGACGGCGAGGCCGTGGGCCGGCTGATGGTGCGGGGCCCCACGGTGGCGGCCAGCTACTTCAAGGACGTGGGCGGGAACATCCTGGACGACGAGGGCTATTTCGACACCGGCGACGTGGCCAACATCGACCCCAACGGCTTCATGCAGATCACCGACCGGGCCAAGGACGTGATCAAGTCCGGCGGCGAGTGGATCAGCTCCATCGACATCGAGAACGTGGCCGTGGGGCACCCCAAGGCGTCGCTGGCCGCGGTCATCGGCATCGCCCATCCCAAGTGGGACGAACGGCCCCTGCTGCTCATCAAGCTGAAGGACGGCCAGACCGCAGAGAAACAGGAATTTCTCGACTTCCTGGAGGGCAAGATCGCCAAGTGGTGGATGCCCGACGACGTGGTCTTCGTGGACGACATCCCGCTGGGCGCCACGGGCAAGATCGACAAGAAGGTCCTGCGCGAGCAGTTCAGGGACTACGTGCTGCCGACGGTGTGAGTGGGGGCGCCCGTCGTCCCGGCCGCAGAGAAGCGTAGAGCCGGGACGGAGCCCCCACTCTCCGCTCATCCCGGCGAAGGCCGGGATCCAGATGGCGGAGCAGGCAGCCTGCAAGTCGAGGCGCGCCAGGCCGTCCAGCCATCCAGCCTTACGATCTGGACCCCGGCCTTCGCCGGGGTGAGCGGCGTTTTATTGTCCGGCCGTCCCGGATCGCGCCTGCGGCGCTTCCGGGATGACAAGGGCGAGGTCGGGCGGATTCCGATTTCAGACTCGGCGGCGGAAAAAACACAGTCTGAATCGTCTGAATAGTCTGAAATCGGGTGGGCCTCGATCCGCGGGCGGTTGTTTTACATGGACATTTTCTTCGCTCCCTGGCCCCTTACGATTTCAGACAGTCTGAAATTCGCACTGACGCCCTGACCGTCCCGGCATGGACAGCCCGTCCCTGCACCCGGCCATGCTAGGCGAGCGCCGGGGACGTGGGCGTAAAAAGCCGGCGTCGGGCCGGCCTCCCCTTGCAAACACGCGCAGTGGGCTTCCGGAACGCGGGATTTGGGGGCAGGGTCGCGCCCATGAACGGCGGGAGCGTGCGGCATGGGCGGATCACGATACGGCGGCGGCTTGCTGAAGGCGGCCTTCCTGCTGGCCTTGGCCGCGCCGCTGCTGGGCTTCGCGGCGGCCTTCGGCACCCGGGTCGGCCTGATCGACTGGCGGCTGGGCTATGAACAGCTGACCCTGGTCTGGGGCTGGCGGCTGGCCTGGGTCAGCGCAGGCGCGGCGCTGGCGACCCTGCTGCTGGCGATCGGGGACGTGAAGCGGCGGGGGCTGTATGCGCTGGCGGCCGTGCTGGCGGCGGGCGCGACCCTTTATCTGCACATGGCCCACCGTCAGGCCCTGGCCGCCCATCCGCCGGTGCATGAGGCGGCCAGCGACTGGGACGAGCCGCCGGGCTTCTCCAGCCTGATCCGCGGCCAGCGCGCCCGCGCCGGCGCCGCGCCGCTGGCGACCCGCCAGGCCCCGCTCTGCGATGAGGCCCGTCCCGCCCTGACCCAGGCGGCCCCCGAGACGGCCGAGGCGGCGCTGGAGGCGGCGGGCTTCACGGTGGTGGGCACCTCGCCGTTCCGCGTCGAGGGCACGCGGGAAGGCGCCTGGTTCGGCTTCTCGCAGGACGCGGTGCTGCGCATCCGCCCGGGCCGCACGGACGTCCGCGTTTCAGGCCGGGAGGCGCGGCCGGACGGGGGCGAGGCCTGCCGCCTCGCCGGACAGATCAGCGAACATCTGCGGGCCGCCGAACCGGCCCGGGATCACCACCAGACCGAATAGACCAGGATCAGGAAGGCGATGACGCCCGCCCCCGCCAGGTTGAAGGCGGTCGAGGTGCGGTAGCTGATCCCGTCCAGCTGGACCTTGAGCGCCGAGGCGGGCGCGGGGCGGATCAGGGACACCACCACCGCCAGCGCCAGGGCGATCAGGAACACCAGCCCGACCCGGTTCATGAAGGGCATGACCAGCAGGCCCTCGTTGTTCATCCACCACATGGCGGCCGAGAGCAGCACCCCGCCGACGGCGGCCGCCAGGGCCCCCGCCTCCGACGCGCGTCTCCAGAACATGCCGAGGATGAAGATGACTACGATGGCCGGGGTGAAGAAGCCGGTGAAGTCCTGGATGAACTGGAAGGCCTGATCGAAATTGCCCAGCAGGGGACGGGCCACCAGGGCGCCCGTCAGCATGGCCGCCGCCGCCGACAGCCGGCCCACGGTGACCAGGTGATGCTGGGACAGATTGGGGCGCGCCTTGGCGTAGAGGTCGAGGGTGAAGATGGTGGAGATGGAGTTCACCAGCGAGCCGAGGGTGGCGATGATGGCGGCCACGAGGGCGGCGAACACCAGCCCCTTCAGGCCCACGGGCAGCAGGGCCATCATGGTGGGATAGGCCTGATCGGGGCGCGTCAGGTCCGGCGCCAGCACCAGCGCCGCCAGACCGGGCAGCACAACGATCAGCGGCATCAGCAGCTTGAGGTATGCGGCGAAGGCGATGCCCTTCTGGGCCTCGTCGATGCTGGAGGCCGCCAGGGCCCGCTGGATGATGTACTGGTTGAAGCCCCAGTAGCTCAGATTCATGATCCACATGCCGCCGATCAGGACCGACAGGCCCGGCAGGGCCGCATAGTGCGGGCTGTCGGGCGACAGGATCATGTCGAACTTCTCGGGGAACTCGGTGGTCAGGCGGACGAAGCCGTTCACGACCCCGCCGTCGCCGCCGATCTGGCTCAGGGTGAGGAAGGCGATCACCAGGCCGCCCGCCACCAGCAGGGCCACCTGCACCGCATCGGTCAGGGCCACGGCCTTGAGCCCGCCCCACAGCTGGTAGACCAGGCCGAAGGCGGCCAGGCCGAACAGGGCCAGGGTCTGGTCGACGCCGGTCACCGTGGTGATGGCCAGGGCGCCCAGCCACAGGATCGAGGTGATGTTCACGAAGACGTAGAGCACCAGCCAGAACACGGCCATGACGCTGCGGATTCGCGCGCCGTACCGCTGCTCCAGAAACTGGGGCATGGTGACGATGTTGTTCTTGAGGAAGATGGGCAGGAAGAACTTGCCCACGATCAGCAGGGTCAGGGCCGCCATCCATTCGTAGGAGGCGATGGCCAGGCCGATCACATAGCCCGACCCCGACATGCCGATGATCTGTTCCGCCGAGATGTTGGCCGCGATCAGCGAGGCGCCGATGGCCCACCAGGGCAGACTCTTCGAGGCCAGGAAATAGTCGGTGGTGGTCTTCTGCTCGCCAGGACGATCACGCGACACCCACTGGGCCAAGGCGAAGATGCCGACCCCGTAAAGGGCCAGAAGAATCAGGTCGATCGGCGCCAGCGTCATGAAAGTCTCCCCCGACGGGCCGTTGACGTCGGCCGCTGGGCGAAGGGCTACGACATCCGCCCGGCTTACGCAATGAAACTGATTTCATATATGGTTTCGGGGGCCCGGCCGGGCTAGGAGTCCGCGCGGCGGCCTTCTACCGGGGGCGCCCGGGCGCTAGACATGGGGAGACCAGAATTGATCGGGGAAGCCATGCCGCCGCTGGAAGAAGAACTCGAGGCGCGCAAGTACCGCGCGCCGGCGCTGGAGAAGGGCCTCGACGTGCTGGAGCTGCTGTCCAGCCACGGCCGTCCCATGACCCCCTCGCAGATGTCGGTGACCCTGAACCGGTCGGTGTCCGAGCTGTTCCGGATGATCCAGGTCCTCGAGTTCCGGGGCTACATCGAGCAATCCTCGGACGGTTACCGCCTGACCAACCGCCTGTTCACCCTCGGCATGGCCCAGGCGCCGGTGAAGTCCCTGGTGGAGGCCGCCCTGCCGGCCATGCGCGCCCTGGCGGAGGCCACCGTGCAGTCCTGCCATCTGGTGGTGCCGACCGGCGAACAGATCGTCGTGGTGGCGCGGGTCGAGAGCCCCGGCGACCTGGGATACTCCGTCCGCATCGGCTATCGCCGCAATCTGATCGAGGCCACCTCCGGCCGCATGTTCTACGGCCTGGGCTCGCCGTCCGCGCGCGCCCGTCTGGAGCGGACCCTGCGCGCCCAGCACGGCGACGAGGCGTTCGAGGCCTTCGCCCGGGATGCGGATGCATCGGCCGCGAAGGGTTACGCCCAGCGGGACAGCGACTTCGTCAAGGGGGTCACGGACCTCTCCGCCCCGGTCATGGGCGCGGACGGCGTCATCGCGGCCCTGATCCTGCCCTACATCATGCACGCGACGCCGGGCTGCGACATGAACGCGGCGCTGGTCCAGCTGCGACGGGCGGCGGCGAGCATTTCCTCGGACATCGGATCCGCCTCGCAGGCCTGACCGGACCGGGCGTGCAGAGCCGTCTCGTGACCAGGGGTTGTCCAAGCCCCTTTTCGTATGGGATAGCTGTTTTCATGAGTGAAAGATTCAGGCAGAGGTCGTCCACCCGGGACGACGCGTCGCCGTCTCGACCCGAATCGCTGTCCCACACGGAGGAGACCGAGCGATGGCCGCCATCTATCCGGACCTGAAGGGCCGCACCGTCATCGTCACCGGCGGGGCCGGCGGCATCGGCGAGGCCATGACCCGCGCCTTCGCCGCCCAGGGGGCCAGGGTGGGCGTGCTGGACATCGACACGGCGCGCGGCGAACGACTGGCCGCCGAATTGGCCGGGGCCGTCGCCTTCCTGCCCTGTGACCTGACCGACATTCCGGCGCTGAAAGCCGCCGTGGCGGCGGTGCGGGAGCGGCTGGGCCCGATCACGGTGCTGATCAACAACGCCGCCCATGACGAACGGCACGATGCGCTGGAGGTGGACGAGGCCTACTGGGACGGCCGCATGGCCGTGAACCTCAAGCACCAGTTCTTCGCCGCCCAGGCCGTGCTGCCGGACATGATCAACGCGGGCGGCGGCTCCATCGTCAACCTGGGCTCCACCTCATGGATGATCGGCCAGGGGGGCATGGCGGCCTATACGGCGGCCAAGTCGGCGGTGCTGGGCCTGACCCGCTCGCTGGCGCGCGACTTCGGACCCCACGGCGTGAGGGTCAACGCCGTGGCGCCGGGCTGGATCATGACCGAGCGTCAGCTGAGCCTGTGGGTCACGCCCGAAAGCGAGCATGAACTGATGGAGCGTCAGTGCCTGAAGCGGCGGCTGGTCCCCGACGACATCGCCCGCTTCGTTCTCTTCATGGCCTCGGACGAGTCCGGCGCCTGCACCAACCAGCATTACGTCGTCGACGGCGGCTGGGTCTGAAAGACTGTTTCCGCGCATGAAGAAGCCCGCCCAACTCCGCTCGCGCCTGTGGTTCGACAACCCGTCGAACCCGGACATGACGGCGCTCTATCTGGAGCGTTACCTGAACTACGGCCTGACGCTGGAGGAGCTGCGCTCGGGCAAGCCGATCATCGGCATCGCCCAGACGGGGTCGGACCTGAGCCCCTGCAACCGGCACCACATCGAGCTGGCCAAACGGGTGCGCGAGGGCATCCGCGAGGCGGGCGGCATCGCCCTGGAGTTCCCGGTGCATCCCATCCAGGAGACCGGTAAGCGGCCCACCGCCGGGCTGGACCGCAACCTGGCCTATCTGGGCCTGGTGGAGCTGCTGTACGGCTATCCCATCGACGGGGTGGTGCTGACCATCGGCTGCGACAAGACCACCCCGGCCTGCCTGATGGCCGCCGCCACGGTGAACATCCCGGCCATCGCCCTGTCGGTGGGGCCGATGCTGAACGGCTGGAACAAGGGTGAGCGGGTGGGCTCGGGCTCCATCATCTGGACCGCCCGCGAGATGATGGCCCGCGGCGAGCTGGACTATGAGGGCTTCATCGAGCTGGTGGCCACCTCGGCGCCGTCGGTGGGCTACTGCAACACCATGGGCACGGCCTCGACCATGAACAGCCTCACCGAGGCGCTGGGCATGAGCCTGCCGGGCTCGGCCGCCATTCCGGCGCCCTACCGCGAGCGGGGCCAGTGCGCCTATCGCACCGGCCTGAGGATCGTGGACATGGTCAAGGAGGACCTGAAGCCCTCGGACATCCTGACCAAGGACGCCTTCCTCAACGCCATCGCCGTCAACTCGGCCATCGGCGGCTCCACCAATGCGGCGGTGCACCTGACCGCCCTGGCCCGCCACGCGGGCGTCGACCTGCCCCTGAAGACCTGGCAGGAGCACGGCCACCACATCCCCCTGCTGGTCAATCTGCAGCCGGCCGGGACCTATCTGGGCGAGGACTTCCACCAGGCCGGCGGGGTGCCCGCCGTGGTGAACCAGCTGATGGGCCAGGGCCTGATCAGGGAGGACGCCCCCACGGTCAACGGCCGCTCCATCGGCGAGAACTGCAGGGGCGCGCAGATCGTCCTGCCCGACGTGATCCGGCCCTTCGGCGAGCCGCTGATGGCCGAGGCGGGCTTTGTGGTGCTGTCGGGCAATCTGTTCGACTCGGCGGTGATGAAGACCAGCGTCATCTCCGCCCGGTTCCGCGACCGCTATCTGTCGGACCCGCACGACCCGGAGGCCTTCGAGGGCGCCGCCGTGGTGTTCGACGGACCCGAGGACTATCACCGCCGCATCGACGACCCGGCGGAAGGGATCACCGAGCGCTCGGTGCTGGTGATGCGCGGCTCCGGCCCCATCGGCCACCCCGGCGCGGCCGAGGTGGTCAACATGCGCCCCCCCGACTACCTGATCAAACAGGGGATCACTGCCCTGCCCTGCATCGGCGACGGCCGCCAGTCGGGCACCTCCGGCTCGCCGTCGATCCTGCACGCCTCGCCGGAAGCGGCGGCGGGCGGCACCATCGCGGTGCTGAAGACCGGCGACCGCATCCGCGTGGACCTGAAGACCGCCACCGTGACCCTGATGGTGTCCGACGACGAGATCGCCGCGCGCAAGGCGGCGCTGGCGGCGGCCGGCGGCTACGCCGTCCCCGCCTCACAGACGCCTTGGCAGGAGATCCAGCGCGACCTGACC
>JBALUZ010000002.1:0-7771 GCA_036963825.1 Brevundimonas sp. | reverse complement strand
CGGACAGCTGGAGACCGGCGCGACCCTCGAGCCCGCCGTCAAATATCACCGCATCGTCGACACCATCGCCGCGGCCCCCCGGGACAACCACTAGGCACGGCCGGGGCCTAGAGACGGATGGCCGCCTGGGGCAGGCCGGGGGTCTCCACGCGGACCCGGAACAGCCCGCCGGCCAGGGGCTGGGCGGCGCGGGTCTCGGCGTCCTGCCCCAGCCAGGCGGTGGTGCAGTACAGGGTCTTCAGATCGTCGTCGCCGAAGGCGGCCTTGGTCACGGCGGAGACCGGGAAGGCGATCTTGCCCAGATACGTCCCGTCCGGGGCGTAGCGCCCCACGCCCCAGCCGCCGAACAGGCCCACGTGCAGCACGCCGGCGGCGTCCACCGAGGGGCCGTCGGCGTAGCCTTCGGCGGTGGTGGCGAACAGGCGCTTGTTCGAGATGGCGCCGCCCTTGTGGTCGAAGGCGTAGACGGCCTTGTCCAGGGTGTCGTGGTGATAGAGCACCGCGCCGTCCGGGCTCAGGGCCGGGCCGTTGGTGACGCCGTAGCCGTCGTCCATGCGGGTCAGCTCGCCCGCGGCCCAGCGGTACAGGGCGCCGGTCTTCTGCTGTTCGGAATCGTCCATGGAGCCGAACCACAGGGCCCCGTCCGGCGCCACGAAGCCGTCGTTCAGACGGTTCTGCGGCCGGTCCTGCTCGATCGGCTGGAGCAGGGAGAACGCGCCGCTCGCCACGTCGAACCGGTAAAGGCCGCCGCGCACGCCGCAGATCAGGGAGCCGTCCGCGGCCGGCAGGGCGAAGCCGATCTGGTCCGGCGCGGACCAGCTCTGCCTGCCCCCGTCATCCACGCCGTAGCGGTTCAGGGTCCGGCCCTTGATGTCCACAAACCAGACGCAGCGCCGGGCCGCATCCCACACAGGCCCCTCGGCCAGTTCGGCCCTGAGGTCCCAGATCAGCTCGGGCGTCGACACCATCAGCTCCAGGAATAGGCGGTCTTGGTCTGGGTGAAGAACTCCACCGCCGCGAAGCCCTGCTCGCGGGGGCCGTAGCTGGACTTCTTCGAACCGCCGAAGGGCACGTGATAGTCCACGCCCGCGGTGGGCAGATTGACCATGACCATGCCGGCGCGGGCGTTGCGCTGGAAGTCGCGGGCGTGCTTCAGGCTGGTGGTGACGATGCCGGCGGACAGGCCGAACTCGACGCCGTTGGCGACCTGCAGCGCCTCCTCGTAGGACTTGACCCGGATGGTGGAGGCGACGGGGCCGAACACCTCTTCCTGATTGATGCGCATGTCGGCGGCCGTGTCGGCGATCAGGGTCGGCTGCACGTACCAGCCGGGCTTCTCCATCTGCAGGCGGTCGCCGCCGGTGACGATGCGGCCGCCGTCGCCGCGCGCCGTCTCGATGTAGCGGTAGGAGGTCTCCATCTGGTCCTCGCTGACGGCGGGGCCCATCTGGGTGTCGGGATCCAGGGCGTCGCCGACGCGAAGCGCCTTCACCTTCTCGGCCAGGGCCGCGACGAACCGGTCATGGATGCCGTCCTGCACGATCAGGCGCGAGGAGGCGGTGCAGCGCTGGCCGGTGGCGAAGAAGGAGCCGTCCAGGGCGATCTGGACCGCGCGGTCCAGATCCGCGTCGTCCATGACCACCAGCGGGTTTTTGCCGCCCATCTCCAGCTGCACCCGGGCCTGGCGCTTGACCGCGCCCTGGGCCACGCCGGCGCCGACGCCCTGGGAGCCGGTGAAGCTGACGGCGTCCACGCCCGGGTGGTCGACGATGGCCTGGCCCACGCGGCCGCGGCCGATGACCATGTTGACCACGCCCTTCGGCAGGCCCGCCTCATGCAGGATGGCCACCAGCGCCTCGGCCGTGGCGGGGGTGTGGCCGGCGGGCTTGATCACCACCGTGTTCCCGAAGGCCAGGGCCGGCGCCATCTTCCAGGCGGGGATGGCGATGGGGAAGTTCCACGGCGTGATCAGGCCGTAGACCCCCACGGCCTGGCGATAGGTCTGGACCTCCACGCCGGGGCGCGTCGACATCAGGTTCTGGCCGTGCAGGCGCAGGGCCTCGCCGCCGAAGAATTTCAGGATGCGCGCGGCGCGCACGGTCTCGCCGACGCCCTCGGGCAGGGTCTTGCCCTCCTCGCGCGACAGCAGGCGGCCCACCTCCTCGCGGCGCTCCATGAGGATGTTGGAGGCCTTGTCCAGCACGTCGGCGCGCACCTCGGGCGAGGCGTCGGCCCAGCCGCCGAAGGCGGCGCGGGCGGCGTCCACCGCCCCGTTGACCTCGGCGTCGCCGCCGTCGGGCGTGCGGGCCACCACGTCGCGGGTGTCGGACGGGTTCAGGCTCTCGGCCGGCCGGTCCGCCGGAACCTTCTCGCCGTTGATCCAGTGGGACAGTTCGAGGGTGTCGGACATGGCGTGTCTCCTGTTCTGGTCCGGCCGTGGAGGCGGCGGACCCTAAGTCATCATACAAATCAGGCAAGGGCCGAACGACGAATTCGTCCGGCCCCGCCCGTTCGTGGTCGACAACCGGCGGCTCAGCCGGTCATCTGCTCCAGCTCCTTGCCCCGGGTCTCATGGACCAGGGCCAGGACGAAGAAGACCGAGACCAGGGCGCTGAGGGCGTAGAAGCCGTAGGTCAGCGTCAGGCCCACGCCGGCGGCCATGATGGGGAAGCTCATGGTGATGCCGAAGTTGGCGATCCACTGGGCGAAGCCCGAAACCGCCAGGCCGGAGCCGCGGATCTGGTTCGGGAACATCTCGCCCAGCATGACCCACATCACGGGGCCCCAGCTGAAGTTGAAGAACATCACATAGACATTGGCCGCCACCAGCGCCAGCAAGCCCATCCGGGGCGTGAGGTCGAGGAAGCTTGAGGACAGGGTGGTCTGGACCTCATAGACGGCGCCGCTGTTGAGCGCCGTGCCCGCCTCCAGAACCGTCCCGGCGGCCATGAAGGTCCCGGTGGAAAAGGCGTAGGCCACGAGCCCGAGGGTGACGGCCATGCCCACCGAGCCGATCAGAAGCATGGGCTTGCGGCCCAGTCGGTCGATCACCAGCAGGCCCAGGATCACCGCCGCGATGGACAGGGCGCCGGACAGCACGTTGATCATCAGGGCGTCGTTCTCGCTCAGCCCCACCGACTGCCACAGCACCGCGCCGTAGTAGAAGACGATGTTGATGCCGACCAGCTGCTGGAACACCGCCAGGCCGACGCCGGCCCAGACGATGGTGCGCACGCCGCCCCTGTTGCGGTCGATCAGGTCCGACAGGCGCGGCTTGTGATCCGCCGCCAGCGACTGCTGGATCTCGGCCACCTTCAGACCGGCGGCCCGGGGCCCGAACAGACGGGCCAGCACCTCGGTCGCCTTCTCGTGCTTGCCCTTGATGACCAGGAACCGGGGGCTCTCGGGGATCAGGAACAGGGCGAAGAAGAAAATGACCGCCGGGATCAGCTCCATCCAGAACATCCAGCGCCAGGTCTCGAAGCCGAGCCAGAAGGTCGCTGTCGAACCGTCGGCGACGTCAGCCAGAAGGTAGTTGGAGAGGAACGCGATAAACAGGCCCGAGATGATGGCGATCTGCTGGATCGTGGTCAGGCGCCCGCGCATGTGGGCCGGCGCCATCTCGGAGATATAGGCCGGCGCCATGACGCTCGCGGCGCCCACGGCCAGGCCGCCCAGCATGCGGTAGATCACGAACTCCGTGGAGCCGCCTGCGATGCCCGAGCCCCAGGCGCTGACGATGAACAGGATCGCCGCCAGGATCATCATGCTGCGGCGTCCCCAGATGTCCGCCGCCCGGCCCGCGAAGGCCGCGCCCATCGCGCAGCCCAGCAGCATGGACGCCACGTTGAAGCCGGTGCCCACCGCCTCGGAATTGAAGGCCTGACGCAGGCCGTCCACGGTGCCGTTGATGACGCCGCTGTCGAAGCCGAACAGGAAGCCGCCGATGGTCGCCACCAGCACGGTGAGGATCACCAGCCTCATATTCGTTCGTTCAAGCTCGGCCGAGGGCGGCGCCCCCGCCTGGTTCAGATCCGTCATGCCTCAGTCCTCCCGATGGGGCTCTCCCGGCCCCGGTTGAGACGCCCGGCTATCGCCAGCCTGCGTCCACGAAATACTCATGCCCGGTGATGGCCCGGGCGTCGTCCGACGACAGGAACAGCGCCAGGGCGGCCACGTCGCGCGGCTCGATCCTCAGGCTCAGACACTGGGCCGCCACGATCTCCGCCTCCCCCTCCGGCGTGTACCACTTCATCTGGCGCTCGGTTTTCACATTGCCCGGCACGATGCACGCCACGCGCACGCCGTCCGGCCCCCATTCGCGGGCCAGGGCCCGGGTCATGCCCTCGATGGCCGCCTTGGCGGTTTCGTAGAGCGACAGGTTGCGCAGGCCCAGGTGCCACGAGATGGAGCCGAGGTTCAGGATCACGCCGCCGCCGCGGCGTCGCATGGCCGGGGCGACCGCCTGGGCGGCGAAGAACTGGTGACGCAGGTTCACCGTCATGCGCTCGTCCCAGTAGGCTGGCGTGACTGCATCCGCCTCATGGCGATCATCGTTGGCGGCGTTGTTGACCAGAACATCCACCGGGCCGTGTTCCGACTCTATGGCGGCGAAACAGGCCTTGAGGGCGTCCACGTCGGTCAGGTCGCAGGGAAAGAAAACCGGCGCGGGGTCCAGCGCCGCCAGACGAGCCTCCAGCGCCCGCGACGGCGCCTCGGCGACGTCCAGAAACACCACCCGCGCGCCCTGTCGCGCATAGGCCTCGGTCATGCCCTCGCCGATGCCCGAGCCGCCGCCGGTGACGACCACCAGCCGGCCCTTCAGGGAGGGATAGATCGCCCGGTCCATCACACGCCTCCAAGCAGGCCGCGGGAGGCGAGATTCCGCATGAGCCCCGAGACGCCCAGGGTCCAGGGCGGGGCCTGGTCGCAGGTGGTCACCGCGTTGTCGAGAACGCCGAGACGGGGCGAGGACACCCGCACCCGGTCGCCGGGCTTGTGGGTGAAGCCGCCGCCCGGCGCATCCCGGTCGTCGATGGGGGCGAACATGGTGCCCAGATAGAGAACGAAGCCATCGGGATACTGGTGGTGCTTGCCCGCCGTCTGACCGACCAGCTCCACCGGATCACGGCTGATCAGGCTCATGGAGCTCTCGCCCGTCATCACGAAGCCGTCCTCGCCGACCACCTCCAGCGCGATGGTGGCCCGGCGCAGGTCGTCGAGGGTGAAGGCCTCGTCGAACAGGCGGATGAACGGCCCCAGCGCGGCCGAGGCGTTGTTGTCCTTGGCCTTGCCCAGCAACAGGGCCGAGCGGCCCTCGATGTCGCGCAGATTGACGTCATTGCCCAGGGTGGCGCCCAGGATGCGGCCGGTGGAGTCGCAGACCACCGCCACCTCGGGCTCGGGGTTGTTCCAGGCGGAATCCGAGCGCACGCCCACATAGTCGCCCCAGCCCACCGAGGACAGGATCGGCGCCTTGGTGAAGATCTCGGCGTCCGGCCCGATGGCGACCTCCAGATACTGCGACCACAGGCCGTCGGCGATCAGGGCGGTCTTGAGGGCGGCGGCCTCCGCCGAGCCGGGCTTCACCGCGGACAGGTCGGCGCCGACCTTGTCCTTCAGGGCCTTGCGGATGTCGTCGGCGGCGGCGGCGTCGCCCCGGGCCCGCTCCTCGATCACCCGCTCCACGGCCGAGACGGCGAAGGTCACGCCGGAGGCCTTGACGCATTGCAGGTCGACCGGGGACAGCAGCTTGACGGCGCCGGGCGACGGCGCGTCCCAGACGGCGATGAAATCCATATCCGCCAGGGGGCCGAGATCGCGCCCCTCGAAGGCGACGAGGGCGTCGGCGCGCGCGAGGGCGTCGGCGCTGGTCGGCGCGAATCCGGAGATGTCCTGGACCCGGCCGCCGCGGACGCGCACCGGCGTCGGGCCTTCGGGCAGTTCGATGCGTCCGATCAGGGTCGCGGCGTCCCAATCCGCCGCAAGGCATTCAACGATACTGGTCATTTCCCCCGCCGTCGCGTGAGGCGGGCTAGCCCGCCGTCGCGGCCGTTACTGTTAGCGGTAACATCAAAGGGCCGGGTTCCCCTGTCAAGGTCAAACGTCCTGATCCGTCGCCGGGGATCAGGCCGGCGCCGGCCCGCAGGACCCGCGCACGACCAGGGTGTGGGTGACCAGCTGGTCGACAGGGTCGCCCCTGCGGGTCTGGCCCCGCCCCCGGATGTCCTCGCTGAGAATGCGCACGGCGGCCTCCGCCATCTCCGCCACGGGCTGCCGGACGGTGGTCAGCTCGGGCCAGACGGCGGTGGCGATGGAGGTGTCGTCGAAACCGACCACGGTCAGGTCGCCGGGCACCTCGAGGCCCTTGCGGTGGGCCACGGTCAGAACACCGGCGGCCATGTCGTCATTGGAGGCGAAGACGGCCGTGGGTCGGTGGCGCTCGGACAGCAGCCGCTCGGCGGCCTCGAGGCCGGAGCGGTAGGTGAACTCGCCCGCCTCGATCAGGGCCGTGGCGGCGGGCTCGGCCGCGCGCATTTCGGTCTCGAAGCCCAGCAGGCGCTCGGCGCTGGCCGTCTGGTTGGACGCGCCCTTGATGAAGCCGATGCGGCGGTGGCCCAGGTCCAGCAGATGCCGGGTCATTTCGGCGGCGGCGGTGAAGTCGTCGATGCGGACGGCGCTGGCGTCGGAGCGGAAGCGCCCCGCGGCCACCGCCACCACCGATACCCCGCCCTCCTTCAGCTCGGACAGCGCGGCGTAGGATTCGCCGTGGGGGGGCGGCAGGATCACGCCGGACGCGCCGCCGGCGATCAGACGGGCCACCGCGGCGCGCTCGCTCTCGGGATCGGGCTGGCATTTTTCAATCAGCAACAGGGCGCCGGTCTTCTGGGCGCCGTCCAGGGCGCCGACCAGAAACTCGCTGAGATAGCCGGCGGAAGGGTTGGAGTAGAGCAGGCCGATGCGTCCGCCGCCCTGCCGGGCCAGGCTGCGGGCGGCCGCATTGGGCGCATAGCCCAGAGCCTCCACGGCCTTCTGCACCCTCTCTCGCGTCGCGGCCTTGACCCCGGGCGCCGCGTTGATGACGCGCGATACGGTCATCGGCGAGACCCCGGCGTGGCGGGCCACGTCGTGAATGGTGACAGCGCCCTTTCTGTCCTTGCGGGAGTCGGCCAAGCCTGCGCGCCCTTCCAGTTGCGATGCCCCCTGATCGACCCTCGAACGGCTCAGGTCAACGGTCCGAAGGGCACGACGCGGTTGGCGGAATCGTGGCCGATGTCGGCGGGGCCCAGATAGGGAATGCCCGACCGGTCGCACCAGTAGCGCACGATCTGCCCGGACGTGAGGCCGAAGTCCGGATCGTTGGGCGTGACGTCGCTGACCCGGCCCAGCCGGATGCCCGCCACGCGACGGATGGCGGGCTGGCCGGTGATATGGAACATGGCCCGGTCGGTGCGGTAGTCCGCCTCGCCCACCTCCTCCAGCATCAGCACATGGCCGGTCATGTCGGGCTCCAGCGGCGTGCCCAGAAGCTGGCTCAGGATGGTGATGTTGAAGGCGGCCGTGGGCGCGCCGCCGGTCAGGACCGAGGGCTCCAGCGCCGCCTTGTCCCGCCGCACCAGCCAGTCCAGGGCGCGAGCGAAGGCGATCTTGCCGTCGGACCGGCGCAGGTCCTGCACCATGGGGCCGTGGAACACCTGTTCAAAGCCCAGCCGGTACAGCCCCGCCAGGAGGGAGCCGGTGTCGGAATAGCCCATCCAGGCCTTCTTGCGGG
>JBALUZ010000001.1:0-49063 GCA_036963825.1 Brevundimonas sp. | reverse complement strand
CCAGGAAGGCCGGCGACAGGGCCGAGTGGGCGGGCGTCACGGCGCGCACCGGCGCCGGGCCGCCGTCGTCGTGCAGGATGTCCTCGGGCAGCGCCACCACCACGGGACCCATGCGGCCCTGAAGCGCCGTGGCGAAGGCGCGCTCGACGATCTCCACCGTCCGGGCGGGGGTCTCAATTTCGGTAGCCCATTTGGCCAGGCCGCCGAACACCTCGCGGTAGTCCACCTCCTGGAAGGCGCCGCGTCCCCTGTCGGTCAGGGCGATCTGGCCCACGAACAGGATCATGGGCGTGGAGTCCTGATGCGCCGTGTGCACCCCGATGGCGGCGTGAGTGGCGCCCGGCCCGCGTGTGACCATGCAGACGCCCGGCTTGCCCGTCAGCTTGCCGTAGGCCTCGGCCATGTTGGCGGCGCCCGCCTCGTGGCGGCAGGTGACGACCCGGATGCGGTCCTTCACGTCGGCCAGGGCGTCCAGAACGGCCAGATAGCTTTCGCCCGGCACGCAGAACACGGTGTCGATGCCGTTGATGACCAGGGTTTCGACCAGGCGGCGGGCGGCGGTGCCTTGCGGCTGGGAGCGGGTTTGCGTCATGGCCACGGTGACTAGCAGATCGCGTGCGGCGGCGCCTATTGCGCTTGCGGAACCCACGGCGAAGCTGGACATTCCGCCATCGAATTTGTCTGGAGCTTCCCCATGCGCAAGATCGCCGTTCTCGTCGTCGCCGCTCTCGCCCTGACCGTGTCCGCCTGCAACACCGTGCGCGGGGTGGGCCAGGATCTGGAGGCCGCGGGCGAAGGGGTGCAGTGCACCGTTCAGGGAACCTGCTGAGCGCTCAGTAGCCGACGCCGGTCAGGTACAGGCCGCACGCCGGGGCCACCGGTCCGCAGGCGGCGCGGTCGCGCGCGTGCAGCGCCGCGCGCACGTCCTCGAGGGTCCAGCGGCCGGCGCCCACCTCGGCCAGGGTGCCGGTCATGGAGCGCACCTGCCGGTGCAGGAAGGACCGGGCGGAAAAGGTCAGGTGGACCTCCTCGCCCGTGCGGGTGACCCGGACTGTATCCAGGGTCTTTTCCGGCGACTTCGACTGGCAGTTCACATCGCGGAAGGTGGTGAAGTCGTGGTGGCCCACGAACACCTGGGCGGCCGCGTGCATGGCGTCCACGTCCAGCGGCTTTTTCACGTGCCAGACCCGGCCCCTGTCCAGGGCCGGCGGCGCCGGGCGGTTCAGGATCCGGTACAGATAGCGCCGCTCGCGCGCCGAGAACCGGGCGTGCCATTCCTCGCCCCGGTCATCCAGCCCGCCGACCTCGCAGGCCAGCACGGACACGGGCGCCTCCGCCATGTGGGCGTTGAGCGCATTCATCACGGTCCGGGCCGGCCAGTCCCTGTCCAGATCCGCATGGACCACCTGGCCGGTGGCGTGGACGCCGGTATCGGTTCGTCCGGCGGCCTGCAGCCGCACGGCCTGGCCGCAGAAGGCCAGGATCGCCGCCTCCACCACCCCCTGCACCGTCGGCAGGTTGTCCTGGGCCTGATAGCCGTTGAAGACCGAGCCGTCGTACTCCAGCGTCAGGCGGTAACGCGGCATCAGGCCAGCACCGCCCCGGCCGCGATGGGATAACCGCGCACGAAATCCTCGGCGCCTTGCGCGCCCTTGCCCTCGCGCTGGACCCGCGTCAGCCGCACCGCGCCGCTGCCGCAGGCGATCAGAAGGCTGTCGTCCAGCACCTCGCCCGGCGCGCCTGATCCGGCCTCGACCCGCGACATCAGCGCCTTGATCCGGGCGCCGTCCGGCCCCTCGAACCAGGCGCCGGGGAAGGGCGACAGGCCGCGGATGTGGCAATCGATCTCCCCAGCCGCCCGGGACCAGTCGATGCGGGCCTCCGCCGGGGTGATTTTCCTGGCGTATGTGGCCTCGCCGACCTGTTCGACAGGGGTGACGCCGCCGCGCTCGATGGCCGCCAGGGCGCGCGGCCACAGCCCGGCGCCCACGTGGGCCATGCGGTCCGACAGGGTGGCGGCGGTGTCGTCGTCGCGGATGTCCATGACCTCGGACAGCAGGATCGGGCCTTCGTCCAGGCCCTCGGACATGCGCATGATCTGCACGCCCGTCTGGCGATCGCCCGCCATGATGGCCCGCTGGATGGGCGCCGCGCCGCGCCAGCGGGGCAGCAGGCTGCCGTGCAGGTTGAAGCAGCCCAGGCGGGGGGCCTCCAGCACCCCGGTCTTCAGGATTTGCCCGTAGGCCACCACCACCGCCGCATCCAGGTCCAGCGAGCGGAAGGTCTCGATGGCGTCGGCCGTCTTCATGCTCTCCGGCGTGAACACCGGCAGCCCCATGCTTTCGGCGAAGGCGTGGACCGGCGAGGGGGTCAGCTTCTGGCCGCGGCCCCGGGGCCGCGGCGGCTGTGAATAGACCGCCACGATGTCGTGCCCGGCGGCGATCAACTCGGCCAGCGAGGGCACGGCGAAGTCGGGGGTTCCCATGAAGGCGATGCGCATGCCCCGCGCTTTGCCTCATGCCCGGAGCCGGAACAAGAGCTGCGGGGCGGGGGTCGCCATCAAGCGGGGCCGTGCTAGGGTCGCCGGATCGTTAGTGGGGAGACTGCCCTTGTCCATGAAATCCGCCGCCGCCCGCCTTCTGGTTGGATGCTCCGTCCTCAGCCTGATGGCCGCCGGCGCCGCCGCGGCGCAGGACGCGCCCATCGTCCAGCCCGGCGCCCCCGGACAGGCGCCGCGCGCCCTGACGGCGGAGGAGGCGGCCCGCATCGCGGACAATCGTTATTCCGCTGACGATGTGCGGTTCATGCAGGACATGATCCACCACCACCATCAGGCGACCGTGATGACCGCCCTGGTGGCGGACCGCACCAACACCCCGGACATCGTCGCAGTGGCCGCTCGCATCGACGCCTCGCAGGCCGACGAGATCGCGTTCATGCAGGACTGGCTGCGCCAGCGGGGGCAGGATGCGCCCGATCCTGCGGCCATGGCCGGTCATGGCGACCACGCCGGCCACGGCGCGGGCCATGCCCACATGACCATGGCCGGGATGGCGACCCCCGAGCAGATCAGCCGCCTCGCCGCCGCCAGCGGTCCGGCCTTTGATCGCCTTTTCCTGGATCTGATGATCGCCCACCACGCGGGCGCGGTCGAGATGGTGGATGACCTGCTGGGGCGCCCCGGGTCCGCCTATGATCCGGTGCTCTACGAGTTCATCACGGACGTCACCAACGAGCAGCAGGCGGAGATCAACCGCATGACCGGGCTGGCCCGCAGCCTGACCGATGATCCCCGCTCCAGCCTGACGCCCGGTTTCCGCGACGCGGGCGAGGCCGCGGCCAACATGACCCTGATCGCCAGCCTGCCCAAGCCGGCCGGGTTCTATGATCCGGCGAACCCCGCCGGCCTGCCGCCCCCGATCCCCGCCGAGGACGAGGCCGCCGAAGGCGAGCGCGGGGAAGAGACGCCGGGCCGCTTCGGCCGGCGCGGCCCCTTCCTCAGCTTCGCCAACACCGACATGGCCTTCTCCGGCGACCTGATGGCGGCGGGCAACTACCACGGCTTCAACCTGTACCGGATCGGCGACGCCGAGCCCCGGCTGGTCAGTTCGGTGGTGTGCCCGGGCGGCCAGGGCGACGTCTCCATCGTCGGCGACCTGCTGATCATGTCGGTGGAGCAGACCACGGCCCGAGTGGATTGCGGCCGCGAAGGGATCAGCGAGGACGTCAGCCCCGATCGATTCCGCGGCCTGCGCATCTTCGACATCAGCGACCCGGTCCGCCCGGTGCAGGTGGGGCAGGTCCAGACCTGCCGCGGCTCCCACACCCACTCGGTGGTGTCGTCCGACGAGCGGTCGATCATCGTCTATAACTCGGGCACCTCGTCGGTCCGCGACGAGGCCGAGCTGGCCGGCTGCGTCGTCGGCCTGCCGGGCGATCCGCGCACGGCCCTGTTCAGCATCGACGTGATCGAGATTCCGCTGGCGGACCCGTCGCGATCGCGCATCATCGACAGCCCGCGCGTGTTCGCCGACGACGACACCGGCGTCGTGGCCGGGCTCTGGCAGGGCGGGGACCATGGAGAAGGCACCCAGCGCACCAGCCGCACCGACCAGTGCCACGACATCACGGTTTTCCCGTCCGCGAACCTGGCGGCGGGCGCCTGTTCGGGCAACGGCATCATCCTGGACATCAGCGATCCGCGCGCGCCGCGCCGCATCGACGCGGTCAATGATCCGGGCTTCGCCTACTGGCACTCGGCCACCTTCAACAACGACGGCACCAAGGTGCTGTTCACCGATGAATGGGGCGGCGGCGCCCGTCCGCGCTGCCGGGTGCAGGATCCGGTGACCTGGGGCGCCAACGCCTTCTACGACATCGTGGACGGCCAGCTGGAGCGGCGCGGCTACTACAAGCTGCCGGCCCCCCAGAGCGAGATGGAGAACTGTGTCGCCCACAACGGCTCCATCGTTCCCGTGCCCGGCCGCGACATCTTCGTTCAGGCCTGGTATCAGGGCGGCGTCTCGGTGATCGATTTCACGGACTCCGCCAATCCGGTCGAGATCGCCTACTTCGACCGGGGCGCCGTGGACGGCGAGCACGCGATCCTGGGCGGCTACTGGTCCGCCTACTGGTATGACGGCCGCATCTACGGCACCGAGATCGTCCGGGGCCTGGACGTGTTGACCCTGCAGCCCAGCGACCATCTGTCCGAGGCCGAGATCGCCGCGGCCGCCATGGCCGACCAGGGCGGGACCTTCAATCCGCAGCAGCAGAATCCCGTGACCTGGCCGGCCCACCCGGTGGTGGCGCAGGCCTATGTGGATCAGCTGGCGCGCGCTGGAGCCCTGTCGGGGGACGCCGTCTCCACCCTGACCACGGCCCTGGATCAGGCCGCGGCCCGCATGGAGGCCCGGCGACCGGATGCAGAGCTCGCGTCGACGCTGCAGACGCTGGCCGGCGGCGTTCAGGCCCAGGCCGGCGCCGCCGATGCGCGACGCGCCGCGGCTCTGTCTGATGTCCTGACGGAGGTCGCGGCCGCCCTGCGCTAGGCGTGCAGGACAGGACGGCCTTGCCGCTGTCGGTCGAACCGACGGCGGCCTGAGCCGTTGGCCCTCCACCTCTTACCCTGACGAAGGAGAGCGCCTTGGGGCAACTGGTCAATGGAAGGTGGCAGGCCGACGACGTTTTCGTCGACGAGACGGACGGCCGCTTCAAGCGCAAGGACAGCCAGTTCCGCAACTGGGTGACGGCCGACGGCGAGGCGGGCCCGTCCGGCGAAGGCGGCTTCAGGGCCGAGTCGGGCCGGTACCACCTGTATGTCAGCCTCGCCTGTCCGTGGGCGCACCGCACGCTGATCATGCGCCGGCTCAAGGGCCTGGAGCCCATGATCGGCGTCTCGACGGTGCACTGGCTGATGCGCGACAAGGGATGGACCTTCGCGCCGGGCCCGGACGTGACCGGCGATCCGATCCACGGCGCTGATTACCTGCACCAGGTCTATACCGCGGCGGACCCCGGCTATACGGGCAAGGTCACCGTGCCGGTCTTGTGGGACAAGACCCGGGAAACCATCGTTTCCAACGAGTCCGCCGACATCATCCGCATGTTCAACGGCGCCTTCGACGGGCTGGGCGCGGCTGTGGGCGATTTCTATCCCGACGACCTGCGGCCGGAGATCGACGCCCTGAACGATCGCATCTACGCCACCGTGAACAACGGGGTCTACCGGGCCGGCTTCGCAGCCAACCAGGACGCCTATGACGAGGCGGTCGGTCCGCTGTTTGAGTCCCTTGACTGGCTGGAGGCGCGACTGACGCGCTCGACCTGGCTCACCGGCGACCGCCTGACCGAAGCCGACATCCGGCTGTTCACGACCCTGATCCGCTTCGACCTGGTCTATCACGGCCACTTCAAGTGCAACCTGCGCCGCATCGTCGACTACCCGGCCCTGGCCCGTTACGTGCGCGCCATCCATGGCCTGCCCGGCGTTTCTGAAACCGTCAACGTCGAGCACATCAAGCGGCACTATTACCAGAGCCACCGCCAGATCAATCCGTCGGGGGTGGTGCCCGTGGGGCCGGCGGAGGACTGGCGCTAGTCCGGCCCGTCGGCCGTGCTCAGGGCGTCGTTCATGTCCTGGAGCATGCTGCGCAGCGCCGAGATCTGCTGCTGGCTGATCGGCAGCTGCCGGACCACCTCGCGGCGAATCTCGAGGACGTCGCTGCGCAGTCCTGCCGCCTTCTCTGTCAGTGCGACCCAGACCTTGCGTTCGTCGCGGGTGTCGCGTTGCCGGGAGACGAGGCCTGCCGTCTCCATGCGTTTCACGAGCGGGGTGAGCGACCCCGTCTCCATGGCCACCCGATCGCCGATCTCCCCCATGGTGGCCGGCCGGTCGAATTCCCACAGGGCGATCAGCACCAGGTACTGAGGGTGGGTGAGCCCCAGGGGCGCGAGCAGCCGTCTGTACAGCCTCGTGATGAGGCTGCTGCTCGTCTGCAGGGCGAGACAGAGCTGTTGGTCCACATGCAGCTCCGCGAAATCTGCGCCGGCTTTTCCGGCGTCGGATGAGATGCTCGCCATCAGCTATTCCGATCCGGAGAGCGGAATATGATCAGACGAATTTATATCGTGTTCTATATAGTAGATGTTAATAATCTCCATCTTAATCGTGTGGTGGTTTCGCTCCTCCCGCAGCCGTTCAAGAGACGACCATGTTCAGATTCCGATCCGCACCGTCGACAGACTCCGCCGAAACAGCAGAAATGCGCAGCCTGATAGCTGCGTTCCATCGATCCCAAGGAGTAATCGAATTCGATCTCGATGGAACCGTCCGCGACGCGAACGCCAATTTTCTTGCGGTGCTCGGTTATGATCTGGCTGACATCAAGGGGCAGCACCACCGCATGTTCGTCGATCCGGCCGAGGCGGCGTCGCCCGCCTACGCGGATTTCTGGCGCCGCCTGAACGCGGGGGAGTTCTTCGCCGACAAGTTCGTCCGCTACGGCAAGAATGGACGACGGGTGGTCATCGAGGCCTCGTATAACCCGATGCTCGACGCGAACGGCGCGCCCTACAAGGTGGTGAAGTTCGCCACCGACGTCACCGCCGTGGAGGACGAGCGGGCGCGGCGCGAGCGGGCGGACCGCGAACAGGCGGAAACCCAGACGGCGGTGGTTTCGGGCCTGCGTCGGGGTCTTTCAGCCATGGCCGGAGGCGACCTGTCCTTCCGGATCGCCGAAGCCTTCCCGGGCGAGTACGCGAGCCTTCGCGACGACTTCAACCAGGCCATGAACGCCCTTGACGAGGCCCTCGGCGTCATCGGAGCGAACGCCGGAACCATTCAGTCGGGCGCCAGCGAAATCAGCAGCGCCGCGGAAGATCTGTCGAGCCGCACCGAGCGGCAGGCCGCCGCTCTGGAGGAGACCGCAGCGGCCCTCGATCAGATCACGGCGACGGTCCAGAAGACGGCCGAGAACGCCAAGGCCACCGACGCCGTGGTCGGCACCACCCGTGAGCAGGCCGAGACCGGCAGCGAAGTCGTCCAGCGCGCCGTGGCCGCCATGGCGGAAATCGAGCGTTCTTCGGACCAGATCGGCGAGATCCTCGGCGTGATCGACGAGATCGCCTTCCAGACCAACCTGCTGGCGCTTAACGCCGGCGTCGAGGCGGCGCGCGCCGGCGATGCAGGCCGGGGCTTCGCGGTCGTGGCCTCGGAAGTCCGGGCCCTGGCCCAGCGGTCCGCCGACTCGGCTCGCCAGATCAAGGCCCTGATCTCCACCAGCGGAGCCCAGGTCAAGAACGGGGTCGGCCTGGTGCGGCAGACGGGCGAAGCCCTGAGCGGCATCGCGCAGGGCGTGAAGACGGTGACCACCCTCATGACCGAGATCCGGGCCTCCACCCAGGAGCAGGCGGTCGGGCTGGCGGAGGTCAACAGCGCGGTCAACGCCATGGACCAGGTCACGCAACAGAACGCCGCCATGGTCGAGGAATCCACCGCCGCCAGCGTGGCCCTGAGCCGCGACGCCTCACAGATGGCCCAGCTCGTCCGGCGCTTCCAGACCAGCGGCGATACCGCGGCCAGCCCCGCGCCCGAGGTCGAACGTTTCAAGCCCCGGTCGTCGCCGGCCGCCGTCGCCGCGAAGCCGCGCCTCGCCACGGTGGGCGGCGCCGCCGCGGCGCTGGCCGAGTGGGAGGAGTTCTGAGACCCGGCACACCGTCCGGATCTCGCGCAAGGCTGGTCACCGGGCCGGCGGGGTAGCCGCTCCGCCGCGCCTCACCCGCCGGGCTTGCCGCAGCTGAACAGCACAAGGGAGCGGCCCGCCACGCCATAGGGCGCTCCCCGCTCGAAGGTGTCTGTGGCTCCCGCCCGACTGTCCGTGGTGTCGAGCAGCAGGGTCCAGCGTCCCGCCCGGGGCGGCGCCGGCAGGGTGAACAGCGTGCGCCGGTGGTCGCCGTTGAGCAGGATCATCACCGTGTCCCGGGCGCCCTCCGCATCCCGAACGTCGATCAGCATGCCAAAGAACCGCGCGTTCTCGTCGTGCCATTCGGCCTCGGTCATCTGCTCGCCGTCCGCCCTGAGCCAGATCAGGTTGCGCTCGTCCTCGGCCTGGTCGAAGCGGCCGAGGAAATGCCGGCTCCGTAGCGCCGGATGCTCGGCCCGCAGGGCGGTGAGACGCCGGACGAAATCCATGATCTCGCGCCCGCGCTCCCCGATGTCCCAGTCCAGCCAGCTGATCTCGTTGTCCTGGCAGTAGGCGTTGTTGTTGCCGTGCTGGGTGCGGCCGAACTCGTCGCCGGCCAGCAGCATCGGCACGCCCTGGGCCAGCAGCAGGGTGGCCAGCATATTGCGGATCTGCCGCAGGCGCAGGGCGTTCACGGCCGGGTCGTCCGTGGGCCCCT
Source organism: Brevundimonas sp. (assembly GCA_036963825.1). Lineage (GTDB taxonomy): Bacteria > Pseudomonadota > Alphaproteobacteria > Caulobacterales > Caulobacteraceae > Brevundimonas. The sequence goes on along the minus strand of JBALUZ010000001.1, from coordinate 40,162 downwards.
CATGGCCGCAGTTCCACGACCGGTCATGGTCCGAGCCGTCGCGGTTTCCCTCGCCGTTGGCCTCGTTGTGCTTGTCGTTGTAGCTGACCAGGTCGTTGAGCGTCATGCCGTCGTGGGCGGTGATGAAGTTGATGCTGGCCCAGGGCCGCCGCCCCTCGTTGTCGAAGACGTCTCCGGACCCCTGCAGCCGCCGCGCCATTTCCCCGATCGGGGCGTGCCCCTTCCAGAAGTCGCGCGTGGTGTCGCGGAACTTGTCGTTCCACTCGGACCAGCCTGGCGGGAAGCCGCCCACCTGGTAGCCGCCGGGGCCGCAGTCCCATGGCTCGGCGATCAGCTTGACCGTCGTCAGGACAGGATCCTGACTGCACGCCTTCAGAAAGCCGCTGCGGTTGTCGAAGCCGTTCGGCTCGCGGGCCAGGATGGTGCCCAGGTCGAACCGGAAGCCGTCGACGTGGGTCTCCTGCACCCAGTAGCGCAGACTGTCCGTCACCATCTGCAGCACCCGCGGATGGGTCAGGTTGACGGTGTTCCCGGTCCCGGTGTCGTTGATGTAGTAGCGCCGCGCGTCCGGCAGGGTGCGGTAGTAGCTGAAATTGTCGATGCCCTTGAACGAGAGGGTCGGGCCCAGCTCATTGCCCTCGGCGGTGTGGTTGTAGACCACGTCCAGGATCACCTCGAGACCGGCGTCGTGGAAGCGCGCGACCATCTCCTTGAACTCGCGAAGCGTCTGGGCCCGGTCCGAGGCGTACCGGGGATCCGGCGCGAAGAAGCCGATCGAGTTGTAGCCCCAGTAGTTGCGCAGCCCCTTGTCCAGCAGATGGCTGTCGTCGAGGAAGGTGTGCACCGGCAGCAGCTCGACCGAGGTGACGCCCAGGGAGCGGATGTGATCGATTGCGGCGCGAGAGCCCAGGCCGGCGTAGGTGCCGCGCAGATGTTCGGGCACGTCCGGGTGTCGGCGGGTGAACCCCTTGACGTGGGTCTCGTACACGATGGTGCGGTCCCAGGGCGTGAAGATCCGGCCGGGCTCTCCGCGCCAGTCGAAATCCGGGTCGACCACCACGCACTTGGGCACATAGGGCGCGCTGTCGCGGGTGTCGAAGCTCAGGTCCGCGTCCGGGTGCCCGATGGTGTAGCCGAAGCAGGCGTCGTTCCACCGGATCTCGCCCATGTGGGCGCGGGCATAGGGGTCGAGCAGCAGCTTGTTGGGATTGAACCGGTGGCCCTCCTGCGGCTCGTACGGGCCGTGCACCCGGTAGCCGTAGACCTGGTTGGGCCCGAGGCCGGGAATATAGCCGTGGAAAATCTGGTCCGTGTACTCCGGCAGGGTGACGCGGTGGGTCTCGATCTCGCCGCTCGGGTCGAAGAAGCAGACCTCCACGCGGGTCGCGTGGGCCGAGAAGATCGAGAAGTTCACGCCCTCGCCGTCCCAGGTGGCGCCATGCGGCGTCGGCGATCCGGGCCTGACCGGGAATGTCTCGTAGGTTTTCATGGAGCGGCTCGCGAACGATCGGGGACAGGGGCGTCAGGGAGTCTGGCGCAGGAGGGCCTGGGCCGCGCAGATGGCGCGGCGGCCGGATGGTGATGATCCGGACACAGGACCTCCGGACAGTGATCCTTCCTCAACGTTCACGCCGCGCCTTCGTTGCGGCCTGGCCCGGCAAGCCGGTGCCAGGCGACGCTTCCATCCGCCAGGGAGTCTGCGGCGAGGACATATCGCCCGTCCACCTCATAGCGGGTGTCGCCCCACCAGCCCCGGGCGGGCGCCGCTTCGCCCTGCAGCGCCGCGGCGATCCGGATCGGGACTGCGGCGACGAAGCCGCGCCCTTCCAGCCGCCGACGGAACGCCAGCAGGTGGCCGGCGCGCACCCCCTCAACCGTCACGGGCTCCAGCGACCCGTGGGCGAACAGCTGGGGATCGGCGGCGCGCAGGGCGAGCAGTCGCGCCACGGTCCGCAGCTTCCCGGCGCCGGGCGCGTCAGCCGGGCCGTCCCGGGCCAGCAGCCTGGCCGCCCGGCCATAGTCGACCGGCCGGCGGTTGTCCGGATCGACTAGACTCAGGTCCTCCAGCTCGGCCCCCTGATAGAGATCCGGCACGCCGGGCCAGAGGCAGCGGAGCGCCGCCTGGACCACCCCGTTGACCGCGCCGGCCGGGGCGATACGGCCCGCAAAACCCGCCACCTCCGTCAGGAAGCGCGGCGACCGTCGCGGATCCAGCAGGGCGCGGATGAAGTCGCGGTGCGCCGCCTCACAGGCCTCGTCCGGCCAGGCCCAGGACGACCTCAGCTTCGCCTCCCGCAAGGACTTCTCGCGCCAGGCCTCAAGGCGCGTGGCGAACGCGGCCAGCCCCTCCGCATCGTCGGCCCTCAGCCCGGTCGGCCAGGCCCCGATCAAAGTCTGGTACAGCTGGTATTCGTCGTCCGGCGCGATGCCCGCCGGGCGGACATCGTCGTTCATCCTGAACCACAGCCGCACGGCTGAGGTCCATGCGTCGGGAATCTCGCTCAGGACCGCCAGCCGCGCCCGCACGTCCTCGCCGCGCTTGTGATCGTGGGTCGCCGTGGCCAGCATCGCATGCGGCCAGCGGGCCGCGCGGTCGACCCCTGACTTCAGGAAAGCCTCGGCGCTCATGGACAGGCGGCCGGGCTCGAGGCCCACGTCGTTGCGCGACAGCAGCCGGCCGTAGCGGTAGAAGGCGGTGTCCTCCACCGCCTTGGCCGTGACCGGGGCCGTCAGCTGGTTGAGACGCCGCACGGCCTCCGCGGTCGCGTCTGACGCGTCCTGCGGCCCTTGCAGCAGCGCTGCGATGAAGTCGACCGCGGCGGCCTCGGCGGGCGTCCCGGCGCGCGCCAGATCGAGCGCCCGGTCCACCGCCTCGCCGGGAGCGGGGCTGTCGGCGCGGCCGGTGGCGTAGCTGCGATAGACCCTCAGATGGGTGATCCAGCGGATCAGCGCCCGCCGCAGGGCCGCCGTGGTCAACTCGCGAGTCTCGATCCGTGCGGCGGCGAGCCGGCGCAGTGCGCGGGCCGCTCCGCTCAGTTGGCCCTCGAACGCCCCGGTCAGGATCTCGACCCGGGCGGCGGTTTCCTCGGCCTCGAACCCGGCGGCGCGGCCGCTGACGTCCGTCCACAGCGCCGTCAGGGGCGCGGCGCCCTCCGGATCGTGCTGCAGCGCCGAGACCTGGTTCATGAAGTCGTAGCCGCTGGAGCCCTGCACCCCCCAGTCGTCCGGCAGCGCCTCGTCGGCGGCGAGGATCTTCTCCACGACGATGTAGGCGGGGCCGGCTGCGGCGTCCGCCGGCCGCTGCGCAGCGAGCCTGTCCAGCCGTGATCGCAGGGTGCGGCAGTAGGCGGCGGGGTCTGACAGGCCGTCCACATGATCGATCCGCACCCCGTCGATCAGACCGTCTGCATACAGCCGGAAAATCACCGCATGCACGGCGTCGAACGTCTCCGGGTTCTCCATGCGCAGCCCGGCCAGTTCGCTGATGTCGAAGAAGCGCCGCCAGTTGATGACGTCGCCGGCCACGCGCCACAGGGCGAGACGGAAATTCTGCCGTTCCAGCAGGGCGTGCAGCCGGGGCGGATCGTTCCAGGCGCCGAGATCGGCGCTGGCCGGGTCGGAACCGCCCACCTCTGCATAATCCTCCGGCCGCAGGGGGAAGCGGTGCGGCCCGTAGGCGAAGGCCAGCTTCTGGAGGGCCGGGTCCCAGACCAGCGTCAGCGATCCGTCGGCCAGCGCCTCGGCATAGGGGGCGCCGAGGAAGGGGGCGAGGACCTTGCCCTGCAGGTCCGGCTCGGGGCCGTCGAAATCGATGTCGAACCAGTCGGCGAAGGCGCTGTCTCGGCCCTTCTCCAGAACGTCCAGCCACCAGCGGTTGTCGGCGCCGCCCACGGCCATGTGGTTGGGCACGATGTCCGCGATCACCCCCATGCCACGTTCAGCCAGGGCTGCGCACAGCCGGCGGAAGCCCGCCTCGCCCCCGAGCTCGGGATTGACCGCGGTCGGATCGACCCCGTCATAGCCGTGCATCGACCCCGCCCGCGCCGTCAGGATCGGCGAGGCATAGACGTGGCTGATCCCGAGATCGGCCAGATAGGGCACGATCGCGACGGCGTCATCGAAGGTGAACCCCTTGTGGAACTGCAGCCGGTAGGTGGCGCGCGGCAGGCTGGATCGGAGCGTCAAAGGCGTTTCCTTGTTGCATCGACGGCGGACAGCCGCGCGGCGACCGCGGGCTGGTCCAGCCCGTCGCCACGGGGCAGCCGCCGTCGCCAGTTCGGATGCTCTGTGGTGGTGCCCGGCAGGTTCGGCTGCTCGACCTCGCCCAGGGCGTCCTCGACCGGCAGGATGGCCAGATCGCAGGCGCTGCCGGCCACATGGAGGAGGGCGGGCAGGACGGCGTCGGCGGCGTCTTCGACCCGCGGTTCCGGCCCTTCGGCCGCGCCCGACCGCACCATGGCTTGCCAGAGGCGGCTCCGGTCGGCGTCCCGCTCGGCCCGGGCGCCGGTGTCGTCGCCTTCGGGGTGGATGCGAGCGCGCCAGTCAATGTCGCGGCCGCGCCACCAGCCGGCGATGGTTGGCAGGTCGTGGGTGGTGGTCATGGCCACGGCGTCCCGGCCCCATTTGCGGGGCGCGCTGAAGCCGCCGTCCGGGTTCCGCTCGAACCAGAGCACCCGCATGCCGGCCATGCCCGCCGCGGTGCTGGCCTCGCGGAAGCCTTCGGGCACGGTGCCCAGATCCTCGCCGATGACCACCGCGCCGTGCCGGTGCGACTCCAGGGCGATCAGGTTCAGCAGGTCGTCGCGCGGATAGGCCAGATAGGCGCCGTCCGACGCCGGCCGTCCCTCGGGCGTCACCCACAGCCGCTGCAGCCCGATGGCGTGGTCGATGCGGACGCCGCCGGCGCGCCGCATCGAGGCGCGCAGGGTGGCGAGGAAGGGCGCATAGCCGGTGCGCCGCAGCGCCGTGGGCGAGAAGGTGGTCAGACCCCAGCTCTGCCCGTCGGGCCCCAGGAGGTCTGGCGGAGCCCCGACGCTGACGCCGGTGAGGATGTCGTCGGGCCGGCTCCAGGCATGACTGCCCCAGCCGTCCATGCCCACCGCCATGTCGGCGATCAGGCCGATGGCCATGCCCGCCTCGCGCGCCGTCGCCTGGGCCGCAGCGAGATCGGCGTCGGCGCGCCACTGGGCGTAGAGGTGGAATTCGATCTCGGGCTGGTCCGCGGACAGGGCGCGCACGGCCGCGCTGTCGGCGTCGGCGTAGCCGTCGGGCCAGTCGCGCCAGACGTGGAGACCCTGCGGCCGGAACCGGGCGTCGAGGGCCTCGAACCGGCCATGGGCCAGCAGCAGGTCTCCGCCGTCCCGCACGAAGGCGTCGAACGCCGTGCGGCCCTCGCCCGATCGGACGAAGGCGTCGTAGTCCCGGCGCAGCGCGGCCAGCTTTGCTGCGGCCGCCGGAGCCCAGTCGATCAGATCCTCGTCCTGCGTCTCCCTCGCCGCGCCGGCCCGGGCGTAGAGGGGGTTGAGAAACAACCGGGTCGAGGGGCCGTAGGGGCCGTAGCGGCCGGGATCGGCGGTGAACAGGGCGTGCACCGGGCTGACCGCCACGGCGTCCGCGCCGAGACCGGCCGCCGCGGCGGAAAACCGGCCCAGGTCGCCGAAGTCGCCGAACGCGCCGCCGCCGTTGAGGGCGTAGATCTGCACGGCGAGCCCCCACAGCTTTCGCCCTTCAGCAAGGTCGCGCACCCGAATCGCTCCTGGCGGGCAGACGGCCAGGGTGACGGCCGCCCCGTCCAGCTCCAGGCGGTGGTAGCCGAGCCGGCGCGGCGCCCGGAACCACATCCGCCCGCCCTCGCGGCGCAGCCTCAGCGCCCCGCCGCCCCCGTCCTCGAGGTGAAGCTCGGCGGGCCCCTCGCCCGCGATCTCGACCCGTTCGCCGGCCTGCGCCACGATCATCGCCGGCGGCTGCGCCGCCTCATGATCCAGACGCTCCAGCGCGTGGCGTCGCGCCTCTTTGCCGCTGGCGTCAATGCCCATGGCCGCCAGCAGGGCCGTCAGGACGTCCTCCGGAACGCTTTGCGGTTCGCCGCGGTAGTCGCGCCATGCGGGCGACAGTCCGGCCCGCGATGCGAGCGCCAGAAGCGAGGGGTCGCTCATGGTTCGATCCAGGCGCGGGTCTCGAACGCGGCCAGCCGGCCGACCTCGCCCTCGCCGTAGAGGGGCTCCACGGCAGGCAGGTCAGCGGCCACGGCGGCGTCGCCGAGGTTGACCGCGAGGGTCAGGCGCGAGCCGTCGCCCAGCCGCCAGCGGGCCGTGACGCAGCCCTCGGCCAGCGCCTGCGCTCCGAGCGACCGGGCCCCCTCCAGATGCGGCGCGATCCGCGTCGCGCGCAGGGCCAGAAGCCGCTTGTAGAGCGCCCGCCAGCTCGCCGCGTCGGGGGCCGCATCGGTCCAGCGCGACGCCTCGAAGGTGGCGAGCGCATTGGGGTCGGGGATGGTCTTGCGGCGTTCGGGATCGGCGAACTCCGGGGCCCTGGCGAATTCCCGGCGGCGGCCTTCCCGGACAGCGTCGGCGAGCGCGTCGTGGAAGTCGGTGAAGAACAGGAAGGGCTCGCGGGCGCCGACCTCCTCGCCCATGAACAGCATCGGGATCTGGGGGCTGAGCAGCATCAGGGCGACGGCGGCCCTCAGGGCTTCGGGATGCGCGAGGGCGATCAGTCGTTCGCCCATGGCCCGGTTGCCGGTCTGGTCGTGGTTCTGCAGGAAGCTGACGAAGGCGGTCGGCCGCAGATGGCCGCTCGGGGCCCCGCGCGGCTCGCCGCCCGGCGGGGTCTCGCCCTGATAGATGAAACCCTCGGCCAGACAGCGGGCCAGCCTTGCGGTCGGCTCGTCGGCGAAGGCTTCGTAGTAGCCGTGGGTCTCGCCGGTCAGCAGAACGTGCAGGACGTTGTGGAAGTCGTCGTTCCACTGGGCGTCGAAGCCGGATTCCAGCAGGCCCGGCGTGTTGGCCTCGTTCTCCAGCATCAGATGGACGTGGCGCTCCGGCGGCAGGCTGGCCCGCACCTCGGCCGCCATCTCGGTGAGCCAGCTCTGGTCGAGGATGGCGTGCACCGCATCGAACCGCAGACCGTCGAAGCGGAAGGCGTGCAGCCAGTACAGGACGTTCTCGGTGAAGAACCGCCGCACGGACGGATTGCGGAAGTCGATGGCCGCGCCCCAGGGCGTCTGTTCTTCCGCGTCGAAGAAGGCGGGGGCGTAGCTGGGCAGCCAGTTCCCCTCCGGTCCGAAGTGGTTGTAGACCACATCCAGAAAGACCATCAGACCCAGATCGTGGGCCCGGTCGATCAGGCTTCGGAGGTCGTCGGGCGAGCCGTAGGCGCTGTCCGGCGCGAATGGCAGCACCCCGTCGTAGCCCCAGTTCCGCGTCCCGGAAAAGTCGCTGACCGGCATCAGCTCGATGGCCGTGACGCCCAGCGCCGCCAGCGCCGGCAGCGCCTCGGCCACCCCGGCGTAGCCGCCCATGACCCCGGCGTGCAGCTCGTAGATGACGGTCTCGGCCCAGGGGCGTCCGATCCAGTCCGTGTTGCGCCAGGCGAAGGCGTCGACCGGCTCCACCACGCTGGGCCCGTCGACGTCCCCGGCCTGTCGGCGCGAGGCCGGATCGGGGACCCGCTCCCCCCCGGCGGTGACGAACCGGTACCGGGCGCCCGGCCCGCACGGCGCCAGCGCCTCCAGAAACCCGTCTTCGGCAGGCGTCAGCGGCAGCGTCGGCCCGCCCTCGATCTCTACGGCCATGCCCTCGGCGTCCGGCGCCCACAGGCGGAACCGCACCCCGTCCGCCTCGATGCGCGGGCCGAAGCGATAGTCGATGGCCCGGATTGCAGCCGTTTGCGGCGTCATCTCAGGACTCCAGCCGGAACACCAGCGCCGCCAGCGGCGGCAGGGTGACCTCGATCGAGGACGATCGCCCGTGGGCCGGCTCCGGCCTTGTCCAGACCTCGCCCGCATTGCCGATGTCGCCCCCGCCGTACAGGCTCGAGTCCGTATTCAGGATCTCGGCCCAGCGGCCTTCGGCCGGCGCGCCGATGCGATAGCCCTCGCGCACCACGGGCGTCATGTTCAGCACGATCATCAGCGGCGGCGCGCCATCGGCCTTGCGAACCCAGGCGAAGACGCTGTCGGCGGCGGCGTCGCCGATCAGCCAGTCGAACCCGGCCGGATCGGAGTCGGTGCGGTGCAGGGCCGGCTCCTGGCGGTAAAGCCGGTTCAGATCGGCCACCAGCTGCTGCAGGCCCGCGTGCTCCGGCTGGTCCAGCAGGTCCCAGTCGATCTGGGCGTCGTGGTTCCACTCCCGCTGCTGACCGATCTCCAGCCCCATGAACATCAGCTTCTTGCCCGGGTGGGTCCACATGAAGCTGTAGTAGGCGCGCAGGTTGGCCAGCTTGCGCCACGGGTCGCCCGGCGCCCGCTCGTAGAGCGAGCCCTTGCCGTGCACGACCTCGTCGTGGCTGAGCGGCAGCACGAAATTCTCGGAGAAGGCGTAGACCAGCCCGAAGGTCATGTCGTGGTGGTGGTAGGAGCGATAGATCGGATCCTGACCCAGATAGGTCAGGGTGTCGTGCATCCAGCCCATGTTCCACTTGAAGTCGAACCCGAGCCCGCCCTGTTCCACCGGACGGGAAACGCCCGGCCAGGCGGTGGACTCCTCGGCCAGGGTGATCGCTCCCGGCGCCCGCTCCCTGACCAGGGTGTTGAGGCGCTTGAGGAACTCGATGGACTCCAGGTTCTCGCGCCCGCCGTGGACGTTCGGCACCCACTGGTCGTGCTCGCGGCTGTAGTCCCGGTACAGCATCGAGGCCACCGCATCGACGCGCAGGCCGTCGACGTGGAAGGTCTCCAGCCAGTACAGGGCCGAGGCCAGCAGGAAGCCGGACACCTCGCGCCGCCCGAGATTGAAGATCAGGGTGTTCCAGTCCTGGTGGAAGCCCTCGCGCGGGTCGGCGTGCTCGTACAGATGGGTGCCGTCGAACGCCGCCAGGCCGTGCACGTCGGTGGGGAAGTGGGCCGGGACCCAGTCCAGGATCACGCCCAGTCCCGCCGCGTGGCAGGCGTCCACAAACCCGGCGAACTCCGCGGGCGATCCGTAGCGGGCCGAGGGTGCGAACTGCGACAGCGGCTGGTAGCCCCACGAGCCGCCGAACGGATGCTCCATGATCGGCAGCAGCTCGATATGGGTGAACCCGAGCCGGGCGGCGTACGGGATCAGCCGCTGGCTCAGCCCCTGCCAGTCCAGCGTGCTGTCGTTTCCGTCGGGCCGCAGCCAGGAGGCGGCGTGCACCTCATAGATGGAGATGGGCGAAGCGGCGGACTGGCGTTCGGCGCGTTCGGCCATCCAGCGCTGGTCGCTCCAGACGAATTCGCCCGGGGCCGCCACCACCGAGGCGGTGGCCGGCGGGGGCTCGGTCTGCCGCGCCAGCGGGTCGGCCTTCTGCGGCAGGACGTGTCCGTGCGGCCCGACGATCTCGTATTTGTAGCGCGCGCCGGCGGCCAGCCGCGGCAGGAACAGCTCCCAGACGCCGGACTCCCCCCGGCGCCGCATCGGATGGCGGCGGCCGTCCCACATGTTGAAGTCGCCGACGACGGATACGCGTCTCGCGTTCGGCGCCCAGACGGCGAACCGCACGCCGGAAACACCCTCGACGGTCGTCTCGGCCGCGCCCAGCTGCTGCGCCAGGTTCCAGTGCGATCCTTCGGAGAACAGATGCAGGTCCAGCTCGCCGAGGATCGGGCCGAAACTGTAGGGGTCCTCGGTCTCCTGCACCGCCCCGGGCCAGCGGATGCGCAGCAGATAGGGGACCTCCTGTGTCCGCTCCCCGGTCCAGAGATCCGAGTCGCCCTCGCGCGCCAGCCGGCCCAGCGGCGTCCCGTCGGCGCGCGAAACCAGCTCGACGCCCTCGGCGCCGGGCAGGAAGGCGCGCACCAGCGCGTGTTCGCCGACGCGGTGGGGGCCCAGCACCGCGAACGGGTCGGAAAGGCCGCCGCCCGACAAAGCCTCGATGAGCATCGGGTCGCTCAGGGGCGCTGCGGTCGTATTCGCCGTCAGGGGGGCGGCCTTGCGGGCCTTGGGCGGAGTCCTGGCCATCATGAGCCTTCCTTGATCTGGTTGGTCAGGGCGGCCAGACCCTGCAGGGGCACGCCGATCCAGTCCGGCCGGTTGGCGGCCTCGTAGGCGATCTCGTAGGCGGCCTTCTCCAGGGTGAAGACCGCGAGCAGGCCCTCATTCACCGGCGGGACGGCGTCGCCCCCGCCTTCAGCATAGCCGTCGAGCAGCGCCGCGCGGGCCTCCTCCCGGAACCGCTGCATCAGCCCTTCGGCGCGCAGTTCGGCATCCCCGCCGTCCGCCACCAGACTGGTGCGGGAGGCGTGCGCGGCGGCGTAGTCGAACGAGCGCAGAACGCCGGCCAGGTCGCGCAGCGGGCTGGCCTTGGCCGTCCTCTGGGCGATGGTCTTGCGCGGCTCGCCCTCGAAATCGATGATCTGGACGTCGGCCCCCGCCACCAGCACCTGGCCCAGATGAAGGTCGCCGTGAACCCGCGTGCTCGGCGCACCGACGGCGTCCCGGAGCAGGCGGTCCACCGAAGCCGTCAGCAGGTCCCGTTCGCCGATGACCTGATCCGCCAGCGCCCGGTTTTCAGGCGACAGGTCGGTGCGGGCGAGAAGGTCCAGCGCCTCGATGATCTCGGTGCGCGCCTGCGAAGCCCAGGCGGCTGTCACCGCTGTGTCTGCCGGCTCCGGCGCGAAGGCGGGATCGTCGTCGGGCGAGGCCAGCGCCGCGTGCATCTGGCCGATCCGCAATCCCAGCGTCCGGGCGAAGGCGGCGTAGGGCGCAAAGGTGCTTGAGTCGTCGCGGCCGAACGGCGTGGATCCCTCGTCGATGACGCGGCGCAGCTGGTCGAGGGTCCACTCCCAGCCGTCGCCCTGGTTCTGCACATAGGCCTGGACGATGGCGACGGTGTAGGCCTGTCCGTCAGGGTCGTACCGGATCACCTCGCCCAGCAGCGCCGGCGATCCGGTGAACCCGCGCTCGGTGAGCGCCCGGTTCATCTCTGCTTCGGGATGGACGCCGGGGGTCAGGCGCCGGAACAATTTGATCACGGCCCGCCGGCCCACGATCATGGTGGAGTTGGTCTGCTCCGCCGCGGGCCACTCGATTTCGGCGTTCTCGGGCAGGTCCAGATCGGCCACCGCCGCCGTCGGCCGGCAAACCAGCCGCCCGCCGTCGGCGAGCGCGCTTTCTGCGGCGGTCTTCAGGCCGCGGAACAGGGCGCGCGCCAGCATCGGCGAGGCGAAGGCGTCGGTCAGCAGTCCGACCCGACGGCCGCGACGCACGCGGGCCAGCGCCAGCGGCGCCTCGAAGGGATGGTTGGGCTGGTCCTCCCATGCGACGGCGAGGGGCAGGGCGTAGCGGTCGACCGCGTCGCCGGCGCTCACGTCCAGCTCGACGAACAGGGCCTCGCCGTCCGATCCCGGCAGGTTGTCGATGGCGCTGATCCGGATCCCGGCGATGTCGTGGTCCTTGCTCTGGAACCAGCGGCGCTGGGCCACGTACGGCGGCAGGATCTCGTTCTGCAGGGTGTCGCGCGAGGCGCCGTCGACCACGTCGGTCAGGCCCGAGCGCAGCACGAAGGTGTGGTGCTCGACCCCCAGACCGGCCGTGGCGCTGCTCCACATGGGGGCGTCGGCCTCCTCGCTGAGCAGGAACCACAGGAAGCCGTAGGGCGGCAGCGTCAGCAGATAGGTCAGCCGGCCGATGGCCGGGAACGGCGTTCCTCCCGACAGCTCGACGGGGATGCGTCCGGCGAACTCCGACAGGTCCAGCTCCACCGCCTGGGCCGAGCGGGACACATTGGCCACGCACAGGATCACCTCGTCGCCGTGCTCCCGATAGTAGGCGAGGATCTTGCGGTTCTGCGGCCGCAGGAAGCGCTGGCGGCCGCGGCCGAACGCCTGGTGCTGGGCGCGCACCGCCAGCATGCGGCGGGTCCAGTTCAGCTGCGAATGGGGGTCGCGCCACTGGGCTTCGACGTTGACGGCCTGATAGCCGTACAGCGGATCCTGGATGGCGGGCAGCACCAGCGAGGCCGGGTCGGCCCGGCTGAAGCCGCCGTTGCGGTCCGATGACCACTGCATCGGCGTGCGCACCCCGTCGCGGTCGCCGAGATGGATGTTGTCGCCCATGCCGATCTCGTCGCCGTAGTAGAGCACCGGCGTGCCCGGCATGGTCAGCAGCAGGCAGTTCATCAGCTCCACCCGCCGGCGGTCGCGCTCCAGCAGGGGCGCCAGCCGGCGCCGGATGCCCAGGTTGATCCGCGCCCGGCGATCCGAGGCGTAGGTCTCCCACAGGTAGTCGCGCTCCTTGTCGGTCACCATCTCCAGCGTGAGCTCGTCATGGTTCCGCAGGAAGATGGCCCACTGGCAATTCTCCGGGATCTCCGGCGTCTGGCGCATGATGTCGGTGATGGGGAAGCGGTCTTCCTGGGCGATGGCCATGTACATCCGCGGCATCAGCGGGAAGTGGAAGGCCATGTGGCATTCGTCGCCGTCGCGGCCGAAATAGGCCTGGGTGTCCTCGGGCCACATGTTGGCCTCGGCCAGCAGCATCCGGTCCGGATAGGTGGCGTCGAGCTCGGCGCGGATGGCGCGCAGCACGTCGTGGGTCTCGTCGAGGTTCTCGTTCGAGGTGCCCTCGCGTTCGATCAGATAGGGGATGGCGTCCAGCCGCAGGCCGTCGATGCCGAGGTCCAGCCAGAACCGCATCACCGACAGCACAGCCTTCAGCACCTGCGGGTTGTCGAAGTTGAGGTCCGGCTGGTGGCTGTAGAACCGGTGCCAGAAATAGGCCTGGGCCTCCTCGTCCCAGGTCCAGTTCGACTTCTCGGTGTCGCAGAAGATGATCCGCGTGCCGGCATAGGTCTTGTCGGTGTCCGACCAGACATAGAAGTCGCGGTGGGCCGAGCCCTTCTTCGCCTTGCGCGCCCGCTGGAACCAGGGGTGCTGGTCCGAGGTGTGGTTGATGACCAGCTCGGTAATGACCCGGATGCCCCGCGCGTGGGCCTCCTGGATCAGCCGGCGCACATCGGCCATCTTCCCGTACTCGGGGTGGACGTCGCGGTACCCGGCGATGTCATAGCCGTCGTCCCGTCGCGGCGAGGGGTAGAACGGCAGCAGCCAGATGCAGTTCACCCCCATGTCGACGATGTAGTCGAGCTTGGAGATCAGCCCCGGGAAATCACCCACCCCGTCGTTGTCGCTGTCGAAGAACGACTTGACGTGCAGCTGGTAGATGACAGCGTCCTTGTACCACAGGGGGTCCTGGTCGAACGCGGCGGGTTTGGCTCTGGCCATGGGAATCCGAACTCAGGACTTGGAGATGCGCCAGATGGCGTAGGGACGCTCGGGCGTCAGGCGGAGGTGCTGGATCTTGCCGGCCCAGCGGAAGGCGTGGCCCTCCAGCAGGTCCTCGACCGCGACGCTGTCGCCGTCGCCGAGACCGAACTCCCACAGCGGGACCTCGAAATCGGCCGCCTGCGGATGGTGCGGGTCCAGGTTGACGGCCACCAGGATGCGGTCGTCATGACCCGGCGCGGTCTTCGAGAAGTAGAGCACCTGATCGTTGAAGGCGTTGTGGAAGGTGATGCCGAGGTGGCTCTGCAGATGCGGATGCTCGCGACGCAGGGCGTTCAGCGCGGTGATCTCGTCGACGATGTCGCCCGGCCGGCGATGAGGCCGGACCCGGACCTCGTACTTCTCGCTGTCCAGGTACTCCTCGCGGCCGGGCAGGGCCTCGAACTCGCACAGCTCGAACCCGGCGTAGACGCCGAACAGCCCGGACAGGGTGGCCCCCAGGGCGGCGCGGATCAGGAAGGCGGCGCGGGTCCCGGACTGCAGGAAGTACGGATTGATGTCCGGCGTGTTGACGAAGAAGTGGGGCCGGAAGAACTCCCGCACCGGCCCGTTCAGCTCGGTCAGATATTCGGTCAGCTCGGCCTTGGTGTTGCGCCAGGTGAAGTAGGTGTACGACTGCGAGAAGCCCACCTTGGCCAGCTGGTACATGGGCTTGGGCCGGGTGAAGGCCTCCGACAGGAACAGCACGTCGGGGTGGACCGCCTTCACCTCGGCGATCATCCAGCGCCAGAACGGCAGCGGCTTGGTGTGCGGATTGTCGACCCGGAAGGTGCGGACGCCCTCGCCGGCCCAGAACAGCACCACGTCGCGCAGCGCCTGCCATAATCCCGGGATCGCGTCGGCGGCGTAGAAATCGACGTTGACGATGTCCTGATATTTCTTCGGCGGGTTCTCGGCGTATTTCATCGAGCCGTCGGGCCGCCAGGCGAACCAGCCGGGATGTTCCGTCAGCCAGGGGTGATCCGGCGCGCACTGGATGGCGAAGTCGAGGGCGATCTCCAGCCCGTGATCCGCCGCAGCCGCCACCAGGGTGCGGAAATCCTCCAGCGTGCCCAGCTCGGGATGGACGGCGGTGTGGCCGCCCTCGGCCGCGCCGATGGCGTAGGGGCTGCCGACGTCGTCGGGCCCCGGGGCCAGGGTGTTGTTCGGACCCTTGCGGTTGCGCCGCCCGATGGGGTGGATGGGGGTGAAGTACAGGGTGTCGAAGCCCATGGCCCTGACCCGGGGCAAGGCGCCGATCACATCCAGCAGCGTCCCGGGCCTCGCCTTGTCGTCGGTCTGCGAGCGGGGAAACAGTTCGTACCAGCTTGAGAACCGCGCCGCCTCGCGCTCGACCTCCACCGGCTGCACATGACTTCGCGTCAGAAAGCGCGGCGTGACCGCCGCCGCCATCGCCTCGCCCAGGTCGTCCCGCAGCAGCAGCGCCGCACGGCCGTCCGCATCCTCGGTTGCGTCCAGTTGCGCCAGGAACGGCTTCAGACCAGGGCCCGCCCCCTCCATCAGGGCGCGGCCCTCGCGCACCTCCAGCGCCACGTCCAGACCGGCGTCCAGCTTCTTGCGGAGGTCGCGGACGAAGCCGCCCCATTCGTCGATCCAGGCCTCGATCACATAGGCGTGGCGCCCCAGCCGCAGCAGCGGCGCCGCGCCGCCGAACCGGTCGTTGGGCAGGGCCAGCATTGGATATCGCCGCCAGTCGGGCTCGTCGTCGGCCTTGACCAGCAGGGCTGCGGCAAGCTGCTCGTGCCCGTCGGTGATCACATCCGCCTGCACCGCGAGCGTATCCCCGATCACCCGCTTGACGGCCCAGGCGCCCTGGTCGACCGCCGGGTCGAGATTGTCCACCACGACACGCGCGGATGCGGCTGTGGCCGCTTTCAGATCCTGCGCGGTCCGGTTGCGCTTCGGCCGGACGGGCGCTGACGGCCGCGCCTCGAACAGACGCACCTGGCGCGCCCCGATGGTCCCGGCCTCGTCGCCGTCAAACCCCGCGATCGGCGAAAGCGCTGTCAGCCCTGCCGTCGGGAGGGTTTCGATCGTGCAGGGCTGGACCTCGCCCGTGCGGTTGCGGACCAGCAGCAGACCGGTCTCGCCGCGCCGCGCCAGACGCACATCCAGCGGCGCTGCGGGGCCCGTCAGGCGTCGTACAGGGGCGCCGGCCCCGGCGCTCCGGAGCAGATCGTTTGTCGCCCGGACCGCCTCGGCGACGCCGTCCTCGTAGCCCGCCTCCATGATCCAGCCGCGCCCGTCCAGCGCGACGGACGCCAGCGCGGCCCGTCGATCCGCGGCTGGGAGAGCCCCGCCATCCAGCGTCAGCCGGGGCAGGGTGTCGGCGCCGGCTGGATGCGACGCAGCCGGGTCACCATCCTGAAGCGCTGTCAGGAGCCGGCCGAGGGCGGGGTCGCCCGGAGGCGGCGAGACACGGTCGAACCAGGCGGAGAGCCGGCCCAGCAAGGCGGCGAGCCAGTCCGTCACGCCAGGCCCCGGCTCCGCGCGCGCCAGCCTCAGGCAGCCGTCATGCAGGGTCTCCGGCCGGCGCGGATCGGCCGGGCCGGCCCGGCCTGCGGCCGGGTTGGGTAGAAAGGCGCCGGGCTCGGCCCTCGCCAAAGGATGATCCTCGTCCAGCAGCAGCGGCGGCAGCTCCGCCGTCACGGCCAGCCCGGCGCGCCGCGCCGCGTCCCGCAAGCCTTCCGGCGCGGCGTCCGGGCTTCCCGGGACGCCGGAGTAGACATGCGAATCCAGCCGCACCACGACGCTGTCGAAGCCGAGCCCGGCGATTTCGCCCAGCCGGGCGTCGAGCCTGCCGGGCTCCAGCGAGGCGGCGTCGATGATGCAGGCGCGCGGGCACGCACCGGGGCCGGTGAGGGGCATGAGATTCCAGATCAGATGCTAGGCTTGTGGTTCAACAACGGTGGCAGGCTCCGCGTGTTCCCCCGCCTCGGCGTGACCGGGGGCGCCGAGGCGCCGGGCCGCAGCTTTCATGAAGATCTGACTGCCGCTGTGCGCATTGGCCGATCATGGGCCGTGGCGGACCCGAACAGGCGTGGACGCGGCGGCTTGTGCGGGATTGAAGGCGCGCGGAAACATGTCAAACAGGCTCCTCGATCCATTCCGGAGGTGATCATGCCCCAGTCCCATCCGGACCGCCTCCGGTTCGGCGTCACGCCGGAGGGCGAGGTCGTGGAGCGCATCAGCCTGCGCAACGGCGCGGGCATGCAGGTGGACGTGATCACCCTGGGGGCCTCGCTGCAGGGAGTTCAGACGCCCGACCGCGACGGGCGCCTCGGCCACGTGCTGCTGGGCCACGACACGCTGGAGCCCTACTTGCGCCAGCCCCACTTCATGGGGGCCTGTGTGGGCCGCTACGCCAACCGCATCGGCGGCGCCGCCTTCAGCCTGGACGGTCGCACCTTCCGCATCGCTGCGAACGAAGGCGCCAACGCCCTGCACGGCGGCGTCCGGGGGCTGGACAAAGCAGTCTGGCGCATCGTGTCTGTCGAAGATCGCGAGGTGGTGTTGAGCCACGTCAGCCCGGACGGCGACCAGGGCTTTCCCGGGCGCCTGTCCGTCACGGCCACCTACCGGCTGGCCGCGCAGGTCAATCAGCTGGACCTCGTCCTGGAGGCTGTCACCGACGCGCCCACCGTGGTGTCGCTGGCGCCCCACGGCTATTTCAACCTGGCCGGGGCGGACGGCGACCGCGATGTGATGGATCACGCGCTGACCCTCGCCGCCTCCGCCTACACCCCGGTGGACGACAGCCTGATCCCCACGGGCGAAATCCGGCCCGTGGAGGGCACGCCCTTCGACTTCCGGATCGCCCGCCGGATCGGAGACCGGGTCCGCGACGCCCGGGATCCCCAGATCCGCGCCGGGCGCGGCTATGACCACAACTTCGTCCGCGACGAGGGGCGGACACAGACCCCGACCTTCGCCGCGCGCCTGGCCGATCCGCAGTCAGGCCGGGTGATGGATCTGCTGACCACCGAGCCGGGACTGCAGGTCTACTCCGGCAATTACCTCACCGGAGAGCTGACAGGGCGGGGCGGGGTCGCCTACCGGCAGGGACAGGGTCTGTGCCTGGAGCCCCAGAACTACCCCGACGCCCCGAACCAGCCCGCCTTCCCTTCGGCGCGTCTCGACCCGGGAGAAACCTACCGCCATCACACGATCTGGCGGTTCGGCGCGCCCGTCTAGACAGGCCGCGGCCAGCGGCCGAAAGGGGCTGCCGCAGACCGCCGCCCGGTGAGGCTGCATGATTTCCCGTATTGATTAGCGGGGCGATCGACCATCCCATGCGCCCCATGAGCGGATCGTCTTCTCTCCGGGAGCACAGATCGCGGGTTTGCGGCGTCGCGTGGGGACGTCTCGCATCCGCCGTCGCGGCGTCCGGAACCGGCCTGCTGCTGGCGGCCTGCGTGACCGGCGGGGCGCTGTCGGGCGACCCGGCGGCCCGGGCGGGCGGGCTGGTCACGGTGGGGGACTGGAACCGCTGCGCAGGCGAGGGGGCCTGCCCGTTCCGCATCGACGGCCGTCCTGACGCCCCCGCCACCGGGGTGTCCTGGGACGACGCCCGGCTTTATCTGGGCTGGCTGTCGGCGCGGGCGGGCCGCAGCCACCGCCTGCCGCGCCTGGCGGAATGGACGCCTCGAGGGGGCGACATCGCCGAATGGCTGGAGGACTGTCACCCCGTCAGTGACGCGGCGCCCGGCGCGCCGTGCAGCCACCGTCTCGTTCGGCCCGTCAGCGAGGGCGGCCCCGACGCGCTGAGTCCGTCGCTGAGGCTGTCCGACGTCGGCTTCGGCGTCGTCCGGGATTGAACCCGGGCGGCGCGGCGTCCGGCCGCCGGGGCGCGAGGGTCATTCCTGGCGCGCGGCCGCGACCCCGAGGTCGAGCCCCAGCAGGTCCGAGAGCAGCCAGGTCTGGTCATTGTTCCGGTCGCGCGACTCGATGTCCTCGACGCGCCAGCCGGCCGGGGTCTCGCGCATGTGGAAGACCAGGTGGACCGGCTCGCCCATGTTGAGGAAGCGCACGTCGACCAGGCTGCTGCGGGCCAGCCAGACCCGCGTGCTGATCTCCGGCTCGGTGATGTCCGAGTCCTGGCCGTCGACCAGGACGTCGAAACCCAGGCCGTAGCCGTCGGTCTCCGCGTTCAGCGCCTTCAGCGCCCCGGCCGCGGCCGGGGCCAGGGTCCGGTCGATGAAAGCCGGGTCGCCGAAGTCGGCGCGGCTGTCCTCGTCGTAGAGCGATTGCACCAGCCGTTCCGGCTCGCTGGGGGTGTAGGCGCGCCATGACGGGGCGTTCGCCGCGACCTCCTGGATGAAGGTGATCCGGTAGGGCCCGACCACGCCGCGGCGGCGGCTGCTGACCAGCACGCCAAAGGCGTTTCGCGGCGCGTTGAAGGTCACCGAGGCATGCAGGCGCGATGACCCTGACGCCCGGTCCATATAGAGCGCCGTGCGGCCGTCGCACACCGGCTCCGGCAGGATCACGACCACGGGGCTGAACGCATTGGTGTTGACGGAGACCGTCGCATCATCGCCCGGCTCGACCCCGAACACCCAGCAGTCATAGCGGCGCCCGTCCGACAGAAGCGACTGCGCTGTGAGCGCGTCGTCCCGGGGCTCATCGGACCGCAGCAGTCCCTTGGCCTCGGGCGGGACCTCGATGATGATGTCGCGCCGGGTTCCGGCGGCGCCGTGCGAGGCGCCCGCCAGGGCCAGGGCGGCCAGCAGGATCGCGGCGCCCGCCATGCCGGGGCCTTTCCGCTCAGTCATAGCCCGTGCCCTGGTAGTTCACCGGCCGCGGCGTGCACAGGCGGCCGTTCACCGGCGCATCGACCGTGGCGTAGCCCGATGCATACAGGCCCGAGCCGTAGTCGGTCACGCCACCCACCGACCAGCCCCGCCCCTGATTGGCCCAGTGCGGGCAGAAATAGATGCCGGTGCTGGTCGCCGCGCGTCCGCGAGCCCCCTCGTCCCAACGGCTTCCGCCATAGGCGTCCCGGGCCAGGTCCCGCAGGGCGGCCCGTCGGGCCGCCAGGCAGACGCTGTCATAGCCGGCGAAGTCTCCGTCCCGGTCGTAGACGGCGCAGCGTTGATAGTCCCCCCGGCCCAGGGTCTGGGCGGCTGCGGGCGCCGCGGCGGCGCAGAGGCCGACGGACGCCAGCAGGGCCGCGGCCATTTGCCATGGGCGGCTGCTGCGCCTTAAGGTCACGCTTATGGGGGCCTTGAAGGGGAACCGCGCCACGGCGCGGGAGGGGCTATGACGCCTGCTCTTGAGCGACTGCTCGCCGTCATGATGGCGGGGCGGACCGACGAAGGCCGCGTGGTGGCGGCCTACACCGACTTCCTGCGAGATTTCGGTCTGGACCATTTCACCCTCGGCTTCCTTGATGGCGCGACCAGCGATCAGGCGGAGGTGCTGCGCATCTGGACCTCCCTGCCGGACGCCTGGATGGAGGAGTATTTCGCCCGCGACTACCCCGCCCATGACTATGTGATCGGCCGGGTCGAGGCGATGAGCGAAGCCCGCCCGACCGCGGTCTTCGACTGGGGCCTGCACATGGCCGACGAAAGCCAC
Organism: Brevundimonas sp.; assembly: GCA_036963825.1. GTDB lineage: Bacteria > Pseudomonadota > Alphaproteobacteria > Caulobacterales > Caulobacteraceae > Brevundimonas. Next base: position 20,121 of record JBALUZ010000001.1, on the reverse strand, counting down.
GTGTCGAGAGCGACCCGCCCTGTGCTGACGGGGGTCGCCGACGCGGGGCTGGGAGCCGCCATGTCCTTCGTCGGACGCCATGCGGAGAACGGCCGCGACCGGCGCTTCGCCGCGTCCTTCGGCTGTTCGTCCGCCTCCATCGACGAGACCCGCCGACGCATCGAACGCCATCGCAACGAACTGGTGATCGCGTCCTTCGCCATGGCGCCCCTGCTGGCGCCGGCGCTGGACGGGCCGCGCGACGCCGACCCGCTGACCGGCCGGGAGCGGGACGTCCTGGGCCGTTTCGCCCAGGGGCTTCGCCCTGACCGCATCGCGGACCGCATGGGCCTGTCCAAGCGCACCGTCGACATGCACGCGGCCAACGCGCGACGGAAGCTGGGCGCCCGCACCATCGCCGAGGCGGTGGCCGTCGCAGTGCGTAAGGGCCTGATCTGACGCGCCCCGCCCTGATGGATGACGCCGCAGCATGGCCGGGCCTCCCCTTTCAAGATCGGAGGCAGTGTCGCCGCCGGACGTCCTCGCCGCCAAGATGGGAATTCTGACAGGTCGTCCGGAGCGGATTTTTCGGGTCTTCTGATCCCCGGGCAGCCGGGGAGGTGAGGCATGAGGAGTCCGGTCTGGTTCGCGGCGGCGGCCGTCATCAGCCTGCAGGCCGTGCCGGCGCAGGCGCAGGCGCAGGGGCAGGGGCCGGAGGCCCTGCCCGCCGTGCAGTTCCGGCTGCACTGCTACGACGACGGCGCCGAACAGACCGCCGCCGAGATCGACGGCATGGCGGCGCTGCACGCGTTCGCCCGCGAGCATGACGCCGAGGTGGTGTGGCTGGACGCCGTCATCACCGCCGACGCAGGCGCCGGCGCCTGCAGCCGCGACGTCTCTGCGTTTCCTGACCAGCCGCCCCCCACCGGCGAGCGCGCCCGCATTGTCATCCAGCCGTGCCTTCAGGAAGAACGGGCCGATATCTGCAGCCCGATGGGCTGGATGGTCCAGGTGACCGCCAACGGTCCACCGCTGGCGTACGGACACAGCATCTTCCTGCCCCATGAGGACAGCCTCGACGACGGGCTGCCCTATCGCCACGGCGGCTACGGCGACTGGCTGAACTACCAGGGCCCCTTCATCGTCCGCTTCTTCGAAGGCACCGGCTACGCCCATGTGACGTTCCATCCGCCGCACCCCGGCCTGCCGGGCGTGTGGGAGCGCGCCCGGTGCAACGCCCGTCCCGACGCCTGCTCCCGATAAGGAAAGCCGTTTCAGATGATCCGTCCCGCGTCCCTGATCGCCGTCGTCCTCGCCGCCCAGCTCGCCGCCTGTGACCGGGCGCCGCCCGCGGAACGCGACCCGGCGGAGCAGGCGGCCCGCAGCGCCATCGACCAGCTTGCGCTGTTCTGTCCCAACGAGGACTTTTCGTGGGAGGCGTTCGAGGCCATGGCCCGGCGTCTCGACGCCAAGCCGGACGACGGCGCGTTCCGCCGCCCGCCCACCTTCAGCACGCGGGACATCGTGCGCGAACGCTGGGTGGCTCTGGACCACCTGGGCTATCGCACCACCGTCTGGATCGGCGAACTGGGGCCGGGGCGTCTCAACCTGGGGACCTCGATCGGCTTCACCACGACCATCGTCGACTATTCGGACGCCCTCGTCTGCGCGGTGCACGACCCGACCCTCAGTCGGGAGCAGGCCTTCGCCCCGACGCGGGAATGGACCGGCGGACAGGTGACGGGCGCGCAGCTGCTGCGTCCTGACGACCCGACCTCCATCATCGCCCTGGTCAAGACCTGGACGAACAGCGCGCCGGGCGCCGACTTCTACCAGGATTTTGAAATCAGGCTCCGACGCGTCGAGAATCATGACGGCGCCCTGTTCATCCGGCACCGCTACAACTACGCCCCGTGACGGAGGGTGGAACGCTCGTGCGACGCGCCCGGCGTCCGGTTCCGCACGGCGGTCCTCGAGGACCGATGGCCTGCGGGCGCGTCTCCGGGATTCATCCGTGCATGCTTCAGCGTCCGGCGGGTTGAGGCGACCGCGCGAGGAGTCGTTACCAATTGGTAAGTTGCGCGACCTCCGGCGGTGACGCTTGTGTAGAGCCTTCCCAGCATTGAACGCCCTTCGGCCCTGATAGACCAGGACTCGACGCATGACGATATTCACCCACTGTTTGGCGGCGATTATGGCTGTCTCCGTCCAGGCCGGGCCAGAACCGGTGGTGCCGTCGCCACAACAGCGGATTCAGGAAAGCGTGCTCCCCGCCCACTACCTGGAAGGTCATCTCAACCGGACCTCGATCCCCGAGGCGATGCTGGAGCAGGACGTTCCCGGCGTCTCCATCGCCTTCGTCGATGACGGCGAGATCGCCTGGAGGCTGACCTTCGGCTATGCGGACCTGGACGCCGCTGCACCGGTCACGCCCGAGACCGTCTTCGCGGCGGCCTCGCTGAGCAAGCCGGTGGCGGCCATGACGGCGCTGAGCCTGGTCGATCAGGGCGCCTTGAGTCTGGACCAGGACGTCAACGCCTATCTGGACGGCTGGCGACTGCCCGCCAGCGAGTTCACGCGCGCCGAGCCGGTCACGCTGCGCCGTCTGATCGCCCATACGGCCGGGGTGGCGAACCACCTGTGGTCCGCCTACGACCCGGGAGAAGCGACCCCCTCGATCGAGGCCATGCTGTCCGGCGCTGCGCCTTCGGTCGACCCGCCGGTGATCATGGAAGCCGTTCCGGGTGAGCGCTACCGCTACTCCAATCCCGGCTACGCCATTATCCAGAAATTGGTCCAGGACGCGGCCGGCGACGATTTCCAGAACGTTGTCGAGCGGCGCATATTCGGCCCGGCCGGGATGACGCAGAGCGCGTTCTCCCAGCCCATCCCCCCCGCCCTGAACGCGGTGGCGGCCACCGGATATTCCAGTGATCTGGAGGCCTATCCGGATCAGCTCTTTCCCTTCCTTGCCGCCGGCGGGTTGTGGTCGACGCCTTCGGATCTCGCCCGGTTCGCCGGCGCCCTGATGGCTGACCGCGAAACCGGTTCCGGCCGCATCCTCTCGGCGAGCCTGGCGGCGGAGGTCTTTGCACCGTCCGACGGTCGCCTCGGCTTCACCCGCAGGGCCGGCCCGGACGGCGAACTGCTTTTCGAGCACTGGGGCAGCAACGCCGGCTTCACCAGCTACATGGTCGGATCACTGCCGCATGGGCAGGCGCTGGTCATCATGACAAACAGCGACAATGGCTTTGACCTGATGGCGGCGATCGCCCGTTCCGTGGCGAGAGAGTATGGCTGGTCGCTTCTTGAACCCGACGTCCATGAAGCCCTGGACGAGCCCGTGCCCGATCTGCACCGCTTCGTCGGGGCGTTCGGCGGCGCGCCCGCCGAAGGCGGCTTCCGGATCGAGCTCGAAGACGGCGCGCTCGGGGTCCGCTCTGCCGATGACGGCGCGGAGCCCCTGACGCCGTTGACGCCGACGACCTTCATCGCGCCGTCGCAGAACACGATCTACGAATTCCTGGAGTCTCCCGATGGCGCGGTGCGGTGGGTCCGCGTCACCCGCGCGAGCGGCTACAATAACGATTTTCCCAGGAACTAGGGCGATGCGTCCGGAGACTCTGCTGGCCGCTGCCCTAGTCGGCTTGCTGGCGGCCTGCGGCACGCCGCCCATGCCGGAGCGCGGAGCGCACAGCCTTGCCGCGCCGCAGTCCGAGTTCGCCGGGCTGGAGGCGTTCATCCGGCAGGAGATGGCGGCGACCGGCGTGCCCGGCCTGTCGCTGGCGATCATCCGCGACGGCGAGATCGTCTATCACGGCGCGTTCGGCGTGAGAGAGGCCGGGACGGGCGACCCGGTGACGACGGACACCCTGTTCGAGGCGGCGTCCCTCTCCAAGCCGGTTTTCGCCTATTTCGTCATGCTGCAGGCCGAACAAGGGCTTCTGGACCTGGATCGACCGCTCCACCAGTACTGGCCGCATCCGGACCTGGCGGGCGAGGTCTGGTCGCGGCAGCTTACCGCCCGCATGGTGCTCGCCCATTCTTCGGGCCTGCCCAATTGGCGCTCCGACACCGGCGGCGAGCTCCGCTTCCTGTTTCAGCCGGGCACGGCGTATGGCTATTCGGGCGAGGCCTACGAATACCTGAAGGACGCGCTCAAACACGTTCTGGACGTCGATGACGACGGACTTCAGGCGCTGTTCGACGCCCAGGTCACGGAACACGCCGGCGCCGGCTTCGTCCGCTTCACCTGGGATGACTCGATCCCCGCCAGGAAGGCGTTCGGCCACCGCCATGGCGAGCCAACCGACAACGATCGGCACGATCACAATTTCGGGGCGTCCTACAGCCTCAACACGACGGCGCTGGACTATGCCCGCCTGCTGACGGTTCTGCTCCGTCCGGACGCCGCCCGCGCCGGGGCGGTGGAGCGTCTTCTGGCGATTCAGTCGGCGATGCCCGCCGAGGCCGGCGAATTGCACCGCAGCCTCGGATTTCCCGTAAGACTGACCGGGCGGGGGCTGCGCTACTTCCATTCGGGGAACAACGGCGACTTCAGGGCCTACTGCCATTTCTATCCCGAGAGCGGCGACGGCGTCGTCATGTTCGGGAACTCGGACGGCGTCTTCGCGTCAGGTCTGGCCAGCCGCATCGTGGAGTATCTCGGCGACGAGTGGTTCTACGTCTAGCCGGACGGGCGGGCGCAGGTCTGGCAGGTCACCTGGCGTCCAGCCAGCCCGCCTCGCGCAGGCGGGCGACGCTCGCCCGGGACACCGGCGCTTCCAGGCCACCCTTGAGCCGGAGGCGAAGCTTGCGCCCGTCCTCGATCACTCCGGTCACGGCATGACGCGCGACCCACCAGGATCGGTGGACCTGCAGGCCGTCGATGTCGCCCAGCTCCCTTAACGCGCGGCTCAGCGACATCAGCACCAGAACCGACCCGCCGGCCGTGTGCAGGCGGACGTAGTGGTCCTCCATCGACAGGCACAGCAGGTCGCTGCCGAGGCGCGGGGGCAGGTGACGCAGGATGCGCGGGTCGCCGGAGCCGGTTTCGCCGCGCTGCGGCTCCGGCCGCCCGGTCCGGCGGGCGACGACGGCGTGCAGCGCCAGATAGACGAGGCATATCAGCAGCGTCTGACCATACCAGTCGACCACGCCCACCCTTTCGCGGATCGCCGGCCAGAAGGCGACGGCGACCAGGCGGGTGAACCCCGCCAGGGGAAAGGCGATCGCCAGCACCATGGCCGGCGCCCAGGCCCAGGTCGGCACGCCGGCCTGTCGCGCACGCGGAGCCAGGATCCGGACCACCAGCCCCAGAGCCACGCCGCAGGACAGGAAGACGATCACCCAGTAGGCGACCCTGATGATCAGGACGTCGTTGAGGTAACTGCCGAACGGGCCGATCACGCCCAGCAGGACGCCGGTCGCCAGACAGGCCGCCAGTTCGATCGCCCATCCCCTGGCCGTATCTGACGTCTCGGTCATCGAATCCCCTTCCGGCGCGACGGTACAGCCCAGGCGGTCGGCCTGACCAGTGGCCGGGCCGCGAACCCGTTCGCCCGTTCACGAAGCGGGGCTGGCGCTAGCCGTGCAGATTGCGGATCGGAGCGCATCCCTGATTTCCGGCAGACCATCCATGTCTTTTCTTCGCCCCCTCGTCGCCCCGATCGCCGCCCTCATCCTCGCCGCCGTCTCGGCCTCGCCCGACGCGGCCCGAGCCCAGCAGACCGACCAGACCTTCCGTTTCCCCGATCCTGCGGGCGGAGAGATCGAGGCCGGCGTCTGGCTGCCGGACGCTGCCGACTTCGCGGGGCCGAGACCGCTGATCGTGATTTCTCACGGCAACGGCGGCCACGCCCAGGGACACCACGACACCGCAGAGGCGCTGGCGGCGGCCGGGTTCGTGGTCGCCGCCCTGACCCACCCCGGCGACAACTGGCGCGACGACAGCCGCCAGACGCAGCTGACGGACCGGCCGCGCCACGTCAGCCTGCTGATCGATCACATGACCCGTGACTGGTCGGGGCCCGTGGCTGTCGATCCGGCGCGCATCGGGGCGTTCGGGTTTTCGGCGGGGGGCTTCACGGTCACCGCCCTGGTCGGCGGCGTCAGCGACCTCGCCCTGATCCGCCGCCATTGCGAAGAGCAGCCGGCGATGTTCGCCTGCGGCCTGATCAGACGATCCGCCATTGACCCAGCGACCTGGAGACCCGTCGGCCACGACCCTCGCGTCGGGGCCGCCGTGATTGCGGCTCCCGGCCTCGGTTTCGCCTTCACGGACGAGAGCCTCGCCACGGTCACCATTCCGGTGCAGCTCTGGCAGGCCGGCGATGACGAGGTTCTGCCCGCGCCCTTTAACGTCGAACCGATCCGCGACCGCCTCGGCCGGGCGCCGGAATACCATCGGGTCGCCCGCGCCGGGCATTTTGACTTCCTGCCGCCCTGCTCCGAGGCGCTTGAGGCGGCGATTCCCGTGCTGTGCCAGTCTCAACCGGGCTTCGACCGCGGGGCGTTTCATCAGCTGTTCAACCGCGAGGTGGTGCGCTTCTTCCGCGACGCCCTCTGACCCTGGTCGACGCGGGAAAGCCAGGCGCGAAACGAGGGCGCCCTGTGGGCCGGAGCCAGGTCCGAACCCGGCCGGTTGCGCCGCGACCTCCCGGTTCGAACGGAGAACCTGGAGCCCCGTGGCCTCAGGCGGCCAACCCTGTTTCCGGCAAGGCCGCATGCAGATCCAGGTAGGTGACGATCTCGTCCCCGAGCGTGATCACTCCCTGAACGAATGCGCTTCGTCCCGGGCTGCCCAGATCGGGCGCAGCCTGGACACGATCGGGGGCCACGTTGATGATGTCGCACACCGCGCTCACCAGCAGGCCGACGGTCCTCCCTCCGAGTTCCGCCACCACCACCACGGACGAAGCATCAGGCTGGCTTGGCGCCAGCCCGAGGCGCAAGGCGAGGTCAAGCACGGGAAGCACCTGGCCCCGAAGGTTGATCATGCCCAGGACATATGCGGGCGCTTGCGGCAGAGGCGTCGATGTGGACCAGCCGCGGATCTCGCGCAGAACCCCGATGTCGAGCGCGAACAACTGCTCGCCAACACGAACGGAGATCAGCTTGACCGGCAGGACGGCAGCGGCCTGCTGAACCGTCACTAGAACTCCTCCCAGCTGTCCGCTGCGCCCGCCAGCGCGAGCTTCGGCTTGCTCTTGACGCCCGCGCCCGGTCGCGTCGACGCCATTTTCGGCGCCGGAGCGGGCGGCCGCGAAGAGGCGGGCGCGAGCGTCTTGAGGCGCGTTGCCGCCTCTTCGCCCACCTGGAAGCGGCTCACCAGGACCGAGAGCTGCTCCGCTTCCTGGGCGAGGCTATGGCTGGCGGCTGTCGTCTCCTCCACCATCGCTGCGTTCTGCTGCGTCACCTGGTCCATCTGGTTGACCGCAGTGTTCACCTGATGCAGCCCTGTCGCCTGCTCCTGCGTAGACGCCGCGATTTCGTTGACGATGGCCGTGATCCTTGAGACCTGGCCCACGATCCGCTCAAGAGCCTCCCCGGTCTGGCCGACCAGGTGCACGCCCGACCCCACCTGCTGTGACGATGCGCCGATGAGCGTTTTGATTTCCTTGGCCGCCTGGGCCGAGCGCTGGGCCAGGGCCCGGACTTCGGATGCGACGACGGCGAAGCCACGACCGGCGTCGCCCGCCCGAGCGGCCTCGACCCCCGCATTCAGGGCCAGCAGATTGGTCTGGAAAGCGATCTCATCAATCACACCAATGATCTGGCTGATCTCCTGAGCCGACTTCTCGATCTCGCTCATCGCAGCGACGGCGTTGCGCACGACCTCGCCTGAGAGCTCGGCGTCCTCCTTGGCGGTGTTCACCACCTTCCTCGCGTCGGTCGCGCCTTCGGCGGTCCTGTTGACCGTGGCGGTGATCTCGTCCAGCGCCGCGGCTGTCTCCTCGAGGGAAGCGGCCTGCTGTTCGGTGCGCCGCGACAGGTCGTCAGCGGCCTGGCTGATTTCGCCGGTTCCGGAGCGCATGAGCCGGACGTTTCCGGTCACCACCCGCATGGTCTCCTGCAGTTGGCCTACGGTTCCGTTGAAGTCCGTGCGAAGCTTCTCGTACTCATCCGAAAAAGGCTGTTCGATGCGGTAGGTCAACTCGCCTGCCGACAGCTTTTCCAGTCCGGTGGCGAGGTTCTCGACGACAAGGGCCAACTGACGGGCAGCCTCCGCCTTGGCGGCCTCCTGCCGGCGACGGTCTTCCTCCGCCGTTGCCGCCTGCTCGGCAGCGATGCGCTCGAGCCGCACCTTCTCGATCGCGGCTTCCTTGAAGACCTGGACGGCCGCAGCCATGCCGCCGACTTCGTCCTTGCGGTCCGCGCCGGTGATGTCGACGGTCGTGTCGCCGGAGGCCAGCTTCCGCATCATCTGCTGCAAGGCCACCAGAGGCGCGGCGATCGCCCGGCTCAGCAAGAAGCCCATGATGATGGCGCAGACCACGCCGGCCGCTCCGCCGAGAACCAGGGTGAGTTTAGCTGCAGCTTCATCCCTGTGCTGCTCTGCGGAGCGCATCTCCAGCAATGCCTCTTCGGTCGAGCGGATTTCGCCGAGCCTGGCGCGGATCTCATCCATGTATCGCTTGCCAGCCTGCGACGTTTCCATTTGACGGGCTTCTTCCACCGTCGCCGGGTCCGCCATTTTCTGAATCTCCACGTCCGCGATTTCGTCGCGCCAGGCGGTGGCTGCGACATCGAGGGCAGCGATGCGCGCCTGTTGTTCCGCGTTGTCGGAGGTCAGGGTCCTCAGCCGGTCGAAGGCTGAATCATAGGCCTCTGCGCCGGCCTCATAGGGTTCCAGGAACCGTTCATCGCCCGCGATCAGGAACCCGCGGACGCCGGTCTCCTGGTCGACCATTGCGGCTCCCACGGCCGCGGCGGCGGCAAGGACTTCGTGAGTGTGGTTGTTCCAGCGCGTCGCTTCCGCCGCGTGGTGCATTCTCGCGATGCTGAGGGCGGAAGACGCCATGCTGATGATGACCATGATCCCGAAGGCCAACATCAGTTTTCGCGCTACGGACAGGTTGGCAAAACGCATTGTGAAGCTCTTTCTGGCGGCGATTGCACGCAGGGTGCATGTGGGCCCGGTGGCTTTTTCGGACCGTCAAAGGGTGAAGAAGATTGCGACCAGATCCTCGAACAGCGAGCCTGGTCATTGTTTCGGGAGGTTGCTGCCCCGTCTGCGAGTAGGCCCAATGCGGCGGAGGCCCTGGATCGAGTTTCTATTGAGAAGCGGCTTGAGCAGTGGACCCGATGAGACCGCAACGCCCGCGGCAGACTGCGGGACGCGCCCACGGATCCCATCAGGCTACAGCTCCGCGGATGTTCGAGGGGGGCTTTCCCCTGTCCTGATCCCGTGTGCCCCCGGGTAGGCGCCGCCCGCCGGGACAATGACAAGTATCGATGGTTGCTGAAATCGAAAATGGTAAACGTACAATTTAGTATCTACTTAAATAAATGCGGAAAGTTGGTCCCGCCTCTTCTCACTATGTTTTGGTTTTGAGTCCTCAACATTTGATTACTATAACGCCGTGTTTTGTTGAGGGCTTGGGTCGGGTCCGCGGAGCGGCAGGACGCGTTCACCAGCGGACCTCCAGCCACGCTTCGAGCCTTTGTTGAGTCTCCGGTGCGGCGCCGCGCCAGTACCGGCTTTCGGGCGCGCACGGATAACGCGACATGCATCCAGAGCTTTCGGACAGATCAATCCGGCCTGGGGCGCGCGCCGAACGTCGACCCGGATCAGCCCACGGGCTGTAGGCGAAGGCGCAACGAAAGCCTTCGCGCCGTCGGGGCGAGCTCGCCATTCAGTAAACAGCCGGCCGCTTCCGGCAAAGGCGGGGAAATCACGCCGACGTTCCAGTGCCAGGCGAGGTCGCCCCGGGCGCGGCGGCGGCAGACCACCACCTCGTTGAGATCATAGGCGTTGGGCGGCCCGGCGCGCAGCCCGGGCTGATCCTCGAAGGCCATGTAGGTGCGGGCGTCGTCGTAGGGCCGCCATGGCGGTTCGCCCTCGGCGCGGGGCGTCCCGTCGCGGATGAAGGCGGCCCAGTAGCCGAGCATGGCCCGGGACAGGCGCCGGTGCGGCGGGGTCCGGGGCACGGCCGGCCAGTAGGCCGGGGTCGAGTCCGTCGTGCCGAAGACGAACGGGACCTCCGAGGCGTGGAAGGCGCGAAGGCCCGCCTCTTCCGCGGCCGGATAGCCGTGGTCAAAATAATAGAGGAAGGCCGGCGCCCCCGCCTCGGTCTGCTTCGCCGCCAGCCGTTCGGCGGTCCAGCCGTATAGCGCGTCCCGGGTGGTCGCCAGCATGCTGGCGTCGATGTCGTCGGGCGGATAGCGGGCCAGAAAGCTCTCCGCCAGATCGCCATAGCGGGCGCGGATTTCCCGGACATAGGCCTCGGCGGTCGCGGGGGCGGGCGGCAGCAGGAAGCGCAGCGAACGGATTTCGCCCTCGTTGTATCCGGCCAGGATCGGCACGGGCGCCTGCTCGCCGCGATCGAACACGTCGACCAGCTGGTCCGGCAGGATGTGGCCGTCCACCGTCGCCAGCGGGAAATAGCCCGCGCCCGCCGCGCCCGCGATGATCGCCCCGGCGTCCATGGCGCGCAGGGCGTCGGGATCGTCGGCCCCCAGCCGGGCGGCCAGCGACGCGCCGATGGCCTCGGCGTCGGGCCAGTCGGCGTAGGGCCCGTCCCGCAGCGGCGGCAGGGTGATCATGTAGCCGCTCTGGGCGATGGCGCGGTGAAACAGGCCACGCGCATCCGGCGCGGCCATGAGCAGCATGACGCTGAGCGCCCCCGCGGACTCCCCGGCGATGGTCACATTGCCCGGATCCCCCCCGAAGGCGGCGATGTTGTCCCGGACCCATCGCAGGGCCTGGATCTGGTCCAGCAGGCCGTAGTTGCCCGACACGCCCTCGTCCGACTCCGCGCTGAGCGCCGGATGGGCCAGCCAGCCCAGCGGGCCGAGCCGGTAGTTGATCGAGACGACCATGACGCCCTGTCCGGCGAAGGCCGTTCCGTCGTGAAGCGGATCGCTGCCGGCGCCGCCCACCAGCGAGCCGCCATGAATCCAGACCATGACCGGCGCGTTGCGCGCCTCGGCCGGGGCCCAGACATTGAGGAACAGGCAGTCCTCGCTCACCGCCGGATGATTGTAGAAGGGCGAGGCCGGCTGCATGCAGGCGGCCCCGAACCGCCGCGCCTCGCGCACGCCGCTCCACCGCGGCAGGGGCTGCGGGGCGCGCCAGCGAAGATCGTTCACCGGAGCCCGCGCATAGGGAACGCCGCGATAGACCTCGACGCCGCCCACGGACTCCCCGCGCAGGGCGCCCGCGGGCGCATCGACGATGGGCGCCTCGCCGGCGGATGCGGGGGCCGACAGCCCCAGCGTCACGGCCAGGGTCAGGGCGGCGGTCAGGCGTTCCGGGGGCGACATCATTCTGCGTCCGCCGGTTCGTAACCGGCCTTGGCCAGTTCCAGGCGGCTCTGCTCCAGTGCATTGTCGGGGGTGAAGGCGTCGGTCATGTCGATGATCTCGTCCCAGCGGGCGACCACGGCCTCGGGCGCATCATCGCCGGTCGGAAGATGGACCCCGCTGTTCATGACGACCTGCGCCGCCTCGAAGCCGCCCGCGCCGGCGCAGAGGATCGTGCGGTTGGGCGCGTCCTCGCGCACCAGCGCCAGCATGGCCGGACTGACATATTCGGGCCTCAGCAGCTTCAGCATGTCGGCGGGCAGTATGCCCTCCATCATCTGCGTGGCGGCGGTGGGCGCAAGACAGTTCACCCGGATGCCGTAGCGCGCCCCCTCCAGCGCCAGGGTCTGCATCAGGCCGACCAGGGCCATCTTGGCGGCGCCGTAGTTGGACTGGCCGAAATTGCCGAACAGCCCCGAGGACGAGGTGGTCATGACGACGCGGCCGTAATTCTGCTCGCGCATGACGTCCCACACCGCCTTGGTGCAGTTCACCGCGCCCATCAGATGCACGTCGACCACCAGGCGGAAGTCATCCAGGTCCATCCTGGCGAAGCTCTTGTCGCGCAGCACCCCGGCGTTGTTGACCAGGATGTCGATGCGGCCCCAGCGCTGCTTCGCCTCGCCCGCCATCGCCTCGACGAAGGCGTAGTCGGTGACGGAGCCTTTGGCGGCGATCGCTTCGCCGCCGGCGGCGGCGATCTCCCGGGCGACGTCCTCCGCGGCCGCGCCCATGTCGTTCACCACCACCCGCGCGCCGCGTCTGGCGAGCAACAGGGCGTGGGCCCGGCCCAGACCGCCGCCCGCCCCCGTGATGACGGCGACCCGGCCGTCCAGTCTGATCTTTTCGGCTTGCGGGGAAGGGAAGGGCGGCGTGGGGCTCATGGGGTCTTTCCGGACCTGGCGGCGTTGCGCTGTTCCAGATCGGCGATGATCTGCGCATGCCGCGTCTTCGTGAGATGGTAGCCGATCAGGAACAGGGGAGAGAGTGCCGCGAAGGCCGCCGGCAGCGGGCCGGAGATCAGGGCCAGCCTGTCCAGCACCTCGGGGGGGATGGTGAAATCGGGGCCGCGCGAGGCCAGGTCCGTCGGGAACCGGATCAGGTCCAGTCCTATGCCTGCGATCAGCCCGCCCAGACCGGACGCCGCCTTGTAGGCCAGGGTCAGGCCGGAAAAGAACAGACCCTCGCGCCGGACGCCGAACAGCCATTCGTGCTCGTCGGCGGTGTCCGCCAGCATCGACTGGAAGCCGATCCCTCCGATCATGATCGAGGTGCCGACCAGAAGCCCGTTGATGAACAGCACGACGGCGGCGACGTCGGGGGTCAGCGGGGCCGGGCCGTACAGCTGCAGCAGAGGCGGCCACATCAGGAACAGGGCGATGGCGAGGAAAGCGGCGATCGAAAGGGTCCGCTTCTCGATGCGCCGCAGGGCGAAGGCGCTGATGGGGCCGCCCAGCAGGGGCCCCAGGGTGGTGCTCAGCAGGATGAACTGGATGGCCGTGGTGTCCAGGTTCCAGAAATACCGGCTGGCGTGCAGGGCCAGCGAGACGTGGGCCGAATAGGCCAGGAAATAGGTCAGGACGGTCCCGAACAGGACGAGGAACGAGCGGTTGCGGGACAGCTCCATCATCTCCCGCCCGAACCCGGCCAGGAAGGTTCCGCCGCCGGCTTCGGGCGCGTGCAGGCGCCCCCGCGCCCCATGAACCGCGCCGATGGCGACCAGCCCGGCGATCATCATCACTGCGGCGCAGGTCCAGGCGTAGGGCACGTAGTTCTCGCGCCCCAGAAGACCTTCCGGACCGGCCATGAAGACGCCCAGGCCCAGCACCACCCCCAGCAGGATGCCCGCGTTCTGGAACGTCAGGCGAAAGGCGACGATGCTGCCCCGCTCGCTGTAGTCGTCCGTCACCTCGGCGCCGACCGCGGTGAACGGCAGCACGAAGAAGGACAGCGACGACCTCAGCACCACCAGACAGACGGTGACATAGATGAACTGGGTCATGCCGGTCAGGGACTCCGGCATGGAGAACAGCAGGCCGAAGGAGGCGGCGAAGGGCATCAGGCCGCAGACCATGAAGGGGATCCGGCGGCCGAAGCGCGAGCGCAGCCGGTCGCTGGCCAGGCCGATGGCCGGGTCCGCCACGCCGTCGACCAGAAGGGCGATCAGTTTCGCCGTCCCCGCCAGGGTGCCGGACATGCCGCACACGGCGGTGAGATAGAACAGCAGGAAAAAGCCGAATCCGGCGGCGACCAGGCCGTCGGCCAGGGAGCCGGCGCCGTAGGCGGCCTTGAACCGCCTCGTCAGCGGCGCGCTGCGGGCCGTGGCGGCGACGACGTCATGGGCGGCGGCGCCCTGTTGAACGGCCATGATCTTCCCTACCGCCCGGTTCTGTTCACTGCAGGCGCGACGCCGGGCGCGGCGGCCTTTCGGATGAAGGCGTCCACACGCCCGGCGGCCTCCACGCCGTGCTGGTCCAGCACCGACATATGGTCGCCCGGCAGGCTGATGAAGGACAGGCGGTTCGCTTCGGCGAAGCGGCGGCCGGCGTCGTGATAGAGATCGTCGCGGCCGATCCAGAGGGCGACAGGCGCCGGGCATCGCGCCACGCCCTCGGCCAGGCCGGCCAGGTCGTTCATGGCGTTGACGGCCGCCGCGAGACCGGGCTCCCCCTCCGGCGTCACCCACGAGACCAGATCAGGTCGCTCCCGGGCCACCATGTCGCGCAGGATCTCATAGGTGATTTCCGGCAGGCCCCAGGCGGCGGCGGGCGTGTACATGCCGTTCGCCACGTCCCAGCCGCCGATGGCCAGGGACGCCACGCGTTCCGGGTGAAAGGTCGCCAGGGCCGAGGCCATCCAGCCGCCCATGGAATAGCCGACCACATGCGCCCGCTCGATCCCGAGCCTGTCGAGCACCGCCTTCAGATGATCCGCCCGGGCGCGCGCGCCGTAGCACGCCGGATCCTGCGGCGCGCTGCTGGCGCCGTGGGCCAGGGAATCCGGCGCGATGAGGCGACGGCCTGGCGCGAGCTGACGGCTGAAGGCGTTGTCGAGGAAATTGGCCGCACTGCCGAAGGCGCCATGGACCAGCAGGACCGGGCTTCCCTCGCCCCGATCCAGATAGCGGATGCGTCCGCCCGCGACCTCGGCATGGCCTTCCCCGGCGGCGGCCTGTCGCCCGCTCACGCCGCCGACTCCGCGTTGGCGAGGCCCGCGCCCCGCCGCAGGGCGTCGTAGATCCCGCGCTGGAAGGCCGGCAGGGCCCGCCGTCCCGCAGCGCCCCGCCCGGTGGCGATGGTGGATCCGGAGTTGGCCGACACCGGGACCTGGTGCTGGATCAGATAGATCAGGATCAGATCGTTGGCGGGATCGGCCTGCCACCAGGTGCCGAAAACCCCCGGCCAGGTGAACGCGCCGGGGGCGCCGCAGGCATAGGGGTTGTCCGTCAGGTCCTCGGCGACCGACAGCCCCAGGCCGAAGCCGGACCTGGACCACAGATCCATGCCCGCGAAGGGAAACCGCCGCTGGGCGTCGGTCAGGCGGTTCGCGTGCATCAACCGGACCGTCTCCGGGCGCAGCAGCCGCACCCCCTCCAATTCGCCCTGGTTCAGAAGCATGCGCGCAAACCGGTGATAATCCGCCGCCGACGAGATCAGCCCGCCGCCGCCCGGCGTGTAGCCCGGCGGCTCGTCGTACATCTCCGGCTCGACCTTCACGAGCCCGTCCGCCCCCGCGTTATAGGCGTACAGGCTGGCAAGGCGGCGCCGCTTGTCGTGGGGGAGCCAGAAATCGGTGTCGGACATGCCGAGCGGCCCGAGGATCCGGTCCTGCAGCACCCGCCGGAACGGCTTGCCCTCGACCCGCCCGAGGAGGAAGCCGAGCACATCCGACGAATGACCGTAGTGGAAGCGCTCGCCGGGCTGGTAGGCCAGCGGCAGGGTTCCGAGCGCCGCCAGCCACTGGTCGGGCGTGGAGCGGTTCATCCCCGGATCGCCGAGGGCCGTCTCATAGGCCTGTTTGAGCGGACCCTCCGAGAACGGGGCGTAGGCGATGCCCGAGCGGTGGGTGAGCAGGTCCTCGACGGTGATGGCGCGCGCGGCCGGCGCCGTGTCATGCAGGGGCCCGGCGGGATCGCGCAGAACGTGCAGATCGGCCAGTTCCGGAATCCAGCGCGTGATCGGATCGTCCAGGGCGATCCGTCCTTCCTCGACCAGCATCAGGGCCGCCGCCGAGGTGATCGGCTTGGTCATCGAGGCGATGCGGAACAGGGTGTCGGGCCGCATGGGGGCCCGGCTCTCGATGTCGCGCCAGCCGACGGCTTCGGCGTGGACGATCTCGCCCCCGCGCGAAGCCAGGGTCACGACCCCCGCCAGCTCGCCCCGGTCGACGAACGCCTCGAGGGCGGGTCGAACCGTGGCGAGCGTTGCGGGATCAAGGCCGTGCCGACGGGCCAGGTCCTCGCCATGCGGCGCTTGCGGGGACGCTTTCACGGCGTACTCGGTCACAATCAGAAGGTTTTCCGCAGGTTGAGGCCGACGAACCGGCCGATGGGGTTGTAGGTCCCGCCGATGCCGTCCGTGGCGGGGAAGAACGGCGGGTCCTGGTCGAACAGGTCGTTGACCTGCAGCGCGAGGACGGTGCGCTCCGTCCAGCCGGAATCCGGCAGGGTCCAGCTGACCCGCAGGTCCACGGTGGTGTAGGCGTCGGCCTGGTAGGAGCTGACCCCGGTGGGGGTGGCGAAGTTGTTGGTGACGCCGTCGCGATAGTTCACGAAGCCCACCAGGCTGATCGAGCCCATGTCCAGCCCCAGGGTGCCCCGCAGGGTGGAGCGCGCGACGCCCAGGTCCAGGTTGTCCGCGACCGCAGACGCCGGCGACTGCTGGCTGTCGAAGTTCAGGATGTAGTTCCCGGCCAGGCCCGCATAGGCCCCGCCGAAGCGGGTCGCCCACTGGTAGCTGACGTCGAAGTCCAGGCCGTCGGTCTCGCGGATGCCGAAATTGTTGAGCCGCAGGTCCAGCAGGTTGCCGATCGTCGGCAGCGGCGAGGGCAGGTTCACCGGCACGGCGATGGACAGCAGGCTGGACAGCTCCGCGGCGGTGGGGTCGCGATAGACCACCGAGGCGAACGTCGGGTCCGTGAACACCAGGGCCGTGGACGGCGTGCCGATCACATTGGTGTACTCGATGTTGTAATAGGTCAGGCTGGCCCGCAGCCCCGGCACGGCGGCCGGCGTCCAGTCGACCCCGAACGAATAGGTGGTGGCCTCTTCCGGCTGGAGGTCGCGGTTGCCGCCCAGCAGATAGATGGTGTTGACCTGCGCGGCGCCGCGGGTCGGATCGTTGGCCCCGACGGCCGCGCTGGCGGCGTCCAGATAGTAGGCCCCCACCGTCGCGCCCACCTGGCGCATGCCCGGCGCCCTGAAGGACTGGCCGTACGAGGCGCGCACGCCCACGCCCTCGACCGGCTCCCAGCTGAGGCCGACCTTCGGGTTCGTGGTCGAGCCGAAATCGCTGTAGTCGTCGTAGCGACCCGACAGCGACAGGGCCAGGCTGCGGACCAGCGGGACCTGGTTATCCGCCCCCACGATGGGGACGAACACCTCGCCGTAGAATGACCGGATGTCGCGCTCCAGATTCTCCGGGACGGGCGTCGCGCCGACGAAGCCGCGCTGCTGGAACGTCTCGCGCCGGAACTCGGCGCCCACGGCCACCTTCAGCTCCCCGCCGGGCAGGTCGAGCAGCGGGCCGCTCAGCCGCGCCGCGCCGAGGTTGGTCTCCTGGTCGATGGTGACGGCGGTGGACGAATCCAGGATGGCGGCGACCACCGCGGGCGCGGTGCCCGTGCCGAACGGATCCAGCGCCGTCGACGGCGTGGTTCCGGCCGCCGCGGCCGCGAGCGCGCCGGCGTTGATCGTCGGCAGGAAGGCGACGTTCTCGGCCCAGTCGAAGGTGCCGTAGACGGTCAGCTCGAAGTCGCGCGGCAGCGTCACGTCGACGCCGAGGGACGAGTTGCCCACCCTGCGTTCGTCCGTGTTCAGGAAGTGGTCGTCGCCGATCAGGTTGTCCGGCCGGAACAGCACCAGTTCGACGGTGGCGCCGGAGCCGGGCGGCGCCTGGAAGAACGGGTTGGCGCTGGTGATCGCCACCGACTGGACCGGCGGGGAGACGCGGATGTCGTCCTGCCGGTCCGTGTACAGCAGCTCGCCCCACAGGGAGACGCGGTCGGTCAGGTCCTGACGGCCCGACAGGAACAGGCTGTGGGTCCGGGACGCCGGGAGGATGTCGGCGGGCGCGCCATTGTCGCAGAAGTTCTGGGTGTTCGGCGCCAGATCGGGCGCTGCGTAGAAGACGGAGTAGAAGGTGGTGTTGACCAGCACATTGGGCGACGGGCAGTTGATCCCGCGCGCGTCGATGCCGCCGTAGGGCCGGAAGTCCTGAAGGCGATAGTCGCGGTCGCCGCCGGTGATGTTGTCGGTCTCGGTGTACTGGTAGGCTGCAAGAACGGACCCGCGGCTCCAGGTTCGCCCGGCCAGCACCCCGATATGCCCCGAATAGTAGTCTTCGGCCGCGCCGTAGCTGGCGGAGGCCTCCACGCCGGAAACCCGTGTGCGGGTGATGAAATTCACCACGCCCGCGACGGCGTCCGACCCGTAGATCGACGAGGCCCCGTCCGCCACGACCTCCACCCGCTGGATCGCCAGGTTCGGGATCAGGGGGAAGTCGGGATTGGTCTCGTTGGCCGCCGCGGCCACCAGCCGGTGGCCGTTCATCAGCGGAAGGGTCGCGCTGGCCGGCAGGCCGCGCATGCCCGGCGCGAACGAGCCGACGCCGCCGAGGCTGGGCGAGGGCGCCGTGTTGAAGCTGTTGAGCTGCGGCACGCTGGCCAGCAGGTCCGGGGTGTTGGCCGCGCCGATCGTCTGGATGTCGTCCCGCGACATGCTGATGAGGTTGGAGCCCGTGGGCGGCACGCCCCGGATGCTGGTGCCGGTGATGATGACTTCGGACACTTCCACGACCTCGTCGGGCGGCGTTCCGGAGTCCTCCTGCGGGCTTTCGGTCTGGGCGAGCCCGGGCCCGGCCGTGACCAGCATCGCGGCGATGATGGATGTGCCTGACAGCGCAAGCTGCCGCGTGGTCTTCATGGACATGTTTTCCTCCCCTGTGGCGGGTCGCCGTTTCCTCGCCGCCGCCCTTCAGTCGGGCGGTCTGTCGATGTTCATTCATTTAGCACTAAATGAAATCTGAACGTCAAGTTCATTTATTCGCAAGTGAACCAATCCCATTCCCGTTCTTGACCGGCCGCAGGCGCTGCCCCATCGTCCCGTCATCGGACGCCGGCGTGACGGCGCCCGCAGCGTGTGTTCAGGAAGGCCGGACAGTATGGCAGCAGCGCCAAAACGCGAGCGGCGCGGCACCCGGGCCGAGCAGCGCGCCGCGACCACGAAGCTGATCCTCGACACGGCCGAAGATCTCTTTTCGCAGCTCGGCTATTTCGGCGTCACCCTGAAGGACGTCGCGGACCGGATGGGCATCCATCCCGCGCTGATCCACTACTATTTTGACGGCAAGCAGGCGTTGTTCGACGCGGTGTTCGAACGCCGCGTGCAGTACGCGGTGACGACACGCACGGCGGGTCTGGACGCCTATGAGGCCGAAGCGGGGGACCACCCCACGGTGGAGGGCGCCCTGCGCGCCTATTACGACGGCGCCTTCGACGTCTACATCAACGGGGACGAGGGCTGGCGCAATTTCGGACGCATCTTCGCCCAGGTGAACAATGCGCCCGGGTACGGCGCCGAGAAGATGGACACCTATTTCGATCCGCTGGTGCTGCGGCTCATCGGCCTGCTGCAGAAGGCGCTGCCGGACGCAGAGCCCGAGGACCTGTTCTGGAGCTTCCAGTTCACCTCCGGCGCCTACACCCTGATCCTGTCCCGGACGGGCCGCATTGACCGGCTGTCAGACAATCTGTGCGCCTCCGACGACTTCGCGGCGGTCCGCGAGCGGTTCGTCACCTTCATGGCCGGAGGCTTCGACGCCCTCTACAAAAGCCGGACCGACCGCGGCGCCGGGCGGAAGAAGCCCCCGTCCGCGGCCCGGCCTGCGCGCAAGGCCAGACCCGGCAAGCCCGCGGCCTAGACCGTCGCGGTGCGGTCCAGCCGCGCCTGGCGCAGGGCGGCGCGGCGCACCTTGCCGGCCTCGTCGCGCAGGGGCTCGTCGGTGAATTCGATGCTCTTGGGCAGCTTGAAGCGCGCGAGCTGGCCGCCGATGAACGCCAGCAGATCCTCTGCGTCCTGGGTCGCATCCTCGGCCGGCTGCACGATGGCGTGGACCACGGCGCCCCACTCCTCGTCGGGCAGGCCGATCACGGCGCTGCCGCGAACCTGGGGGTGGGCCTCGATGGCCGCCTCGACATCCGCCGGATAGATGTTCGCGCCGCCCGAGATGATGAGATCATTGCGCCGGTCAGAGAGATAGAGATACCCCTCCTCGTCCACGCTGCCGAGGTCGCCGGGCGATTCCCACTCGCCGATGCGCCGGGCGTCGCTTCCCAGATAGTGATAGGTCGAACCGACCCCTGTCGCGGGACGGAAATAGACCTCGCCAACCTCGCCGG